>JAKIUJ010000167.1 GCA_021647625.1 Desulfobacula sp. | reverse complement strand
ATACCTTATGAAAATGCATCAAAAATATCATCCGCGAAGTGAGCCCTTAACGTTGTAAAAGCCCTGAATATTCTATATTCAAGCCATTTCACCTTTTCTATGAAATTTTTATGCAACATTAAGGTGAATAAGAATTGATTTTCATTATGGATAAAGCTATTATCATATCCTATAATTCGGAAAAAATGCATTAACCCGATCCCTTACGAAAAACAGAATCGATAGAATTGAATCACATTATGATTTTAAAAAATCCAAGACGATCCGACCTTTTAGATACGATATTAGGCCCACAATATTTGTTAGGTTTTTTTTGCTTGTCCATGGCCTTGTTTTCTATTGCTGCAGGACTATCCGGTTGTGCAAAAACAAATAATACCTCAACTAACGAAGCCTTGCGTATTATACCGGATATTTATCAAATGCATGTCGGTGATCTCAAAGACAAAGATACCATCCTAACCCTTGATCCGGAATCTGATGGCTTTTCAACCTTTAAACGAGCTCAACTTCCCACAGGTCTCAAAGAAAATACAATACTCACGTTTATGACCTGTTTTTCAATACCCGGGGCCTTGAAAAATCAACCCTTATTATTGTTCATACCTACCACACCCTATCCTTTGGAGATAAAAGTAAACGGATATCTTGTTTTTGCAAGTGGTGTGATGAATTCAAAGGAAAATATAGGCAAATATTTTGGAGAAAGAGAATTTATCTCTCCCAAAATTTTAAATGCAAACGGCAAAAATTTTTTGACCATTCAGGTTGTCCCCCGGCGAATGCGGGTCGAATTGCCAAAAATCATGTTTGGCGAATATATCGATATAACAGCCAGGACGGTCTGGTATAGCATTGTCCATTATTGTCTTCCGTTTGGATTTTCCTTGTTAAGTTTTTTCTTTTTTTTCATGTTTATTCTGCTGTGGATGAGTGTTGGCTTTAAGAACCATTCACATTTGTATTTTGCCATTACCTGTTTGTTCCTTGGCGGTGGATACCTGTTCATGGTTGTTTCAAACGCTTCAATTGACGGGTTGATTTTTTGGAAATTGTCCCGGTTTTGCTTTACATCATCCACTGTTTCTATGTGTCTGTTCATTATTGATTTTCTTAATATTCGAAAAATTAATCAAAAATTAATAATGAATATAGCAGGGTTTTGTATTATTCTTGTTTTTGCAATTCTTTTTTTTAGCCTGGACAGCAAGTATGATGTCAAAGAAATGTTTAAATTTACGTCACGATTTGTCATCGGGCCGACCTTGTTTTTGGTCCCCCTTCTTTTGACTTATGATTATATCCGCAAAAAAAAAATCGAAACCCTCATCGTGTTGGTTTCATTCTCAATTACTGCGATCACTGCAATCCGGGATTTAATTCATAATCTGCAATTCCACGATATGGATATCTGGTGGCTTCCTTTTGGCTATATGGTGCTTGAGATCGGCATTATTGTTGTCATGGTGTTAGAGCAGAAAACTTTGTTTCGAACCATTGCATCGCAAAAAAGAGAAGTGGAGAATATTAACACCGATTTAAGGATAGCCAAAGAAAAAGCAGAAGAGGCAAATATTGCTAAAAGTCAGTTTCTGGCCAATATGAGCCATGAAATAAGAACTCCCATGAACGGGGTTTTAGGTATGAACCGTTTGCTGTTGGATACAGATTTAGATCGTGAGCAAAAGGATTATTGCTTGACGGTGAAATCGAGTGCCCAAGGTTTGTTGAGCATTATTAATGATATTCTTGACTACTCAAAAGTAGAGGCAGGCAAGCTGGATCTTGAAGCAATTGATTTTAACATCCATACGATGCTGGATGATTTTCTGGCAGTAATGACTTTCAGGGCAAAGGAAAAAAATCTGGAATTGAACTTTTCACTGGATCCACGGGTTCCGGGCTTTGTAAAAGGTGATCCGGGACGTCTGCGTCAAGTGCTGATCAACCTGACTGAAAATGCAATTAAGTTTACGCCTAAAGGGGATGTCACAATTAAAGGGATATTAAAAGAAGAAACCGATACGCATTTGACACTTGGCTTTTCCATAAAAGACACAGGGATCGGTATTCCATTGGAGAAACAACATAGTTTGTTTGCTCATTTTTCTCAGGTAGATACATCTGATACCCGGAAATATGGCGGTACAGGGTTAGGATTGGCTATAAGCAAGCAGATTGTCGAATTGATGGAAGGTGAAATTCAACTGGAAAGTCAAGTCGGCAAAGGGACGGTGTTCTCTTTTACTCTAAATATAGAAAAATCAAATAAAACAGTAGAGTTTAAAGAGAATGCAGATATCAGAGGGCTGAAACTTTTATATATTGATGAGAACAAAACAATACGGAAGGTCATTAATAGACAATTGGATATCTGGAAAATTCATTGCAGAACAACCAAAACGGCTTTGGACGGATTTAACTGTTTAATGGAAGCCGCCAAATGTGGTAAACCATATGATATTGCAATGTTTGACTCGCAAATGCCGGACATGGACGGTATTTGTCTGGGTAAAAAAATCCAATCAGAAAAACTGCTTGAAAATATTTGTCTTGTGATGGCTACTTCTACAGGAAAACGAGGGGATGCCAAAACCTACACTGAACACGGATTTTCTGCATATTTTAGCAAACCCGTACAGCCGTCGGATTTATATAATTGTTTGATTGAAATTGTCGGACGCAGCAATGAAAATGTGCCTGAAACCGGATTAATTACGCGCCATAGTATCAGTGAGGCGAAACACAGCAAGTATATTATTCTTTTGGTTGAAGATAATTTGATCAACCAAAAAGTAGCCATAGGTATGCTCAGCAGGCTCGGGTTTCGGGCAGACATTGCCTCTAATGGCTATCAGGCCATAAAGGTATTAGAGACATGCTGCTATGATCTGGTTTTTATGGATTGCCAGATGCCGGACATGGATGGGTATGAGGCAACAAAAGTTATTCGTGATGCCGGTTCTGATGTGATAGACCACAATGTGCCTATCATCGCAATGACAGCCAATGCAATGGATGGGGACAAAGAAAAATGTATAGCTGCCGGCATGAATGGTTATATGTCAAAACCCATCAGTCCTGAAGCAATTTTGCAAGCCTTGAAAAAGCATTTGCTCAGTAAAAAGGCAAGTTCTGTCAGCAATCTTTATGTTTTGATTGTTGATGATAATTCCATTAATCGGAAAGTTGTTGCCGGTATCTGTAAGCGGTTGAACTGGCAGTCCGATAGTGCAAGTGATGGGGGCCAGGCCGTTAAATTTTTGGAGAAAAAAGAATATGATCTGGTGCTGATGGACTGCCAGATGCCGGTCATGGATGGATATGAGGCAACAAAAATTATTCGGGCCAGTGTGTCATTGGTGAAAAATCATGCCATTCCCATTATCGCGGTTACTGCCAATGTCAGTGATGAAAACAAAGATAGGTGTCTGGGGGTGGGGATGGATGAATTTATACCCAAACCCATTAAACTGCCGGTTTTAAAAAAGCTTGTCGAAAAAGTATTAAAGAGCAAAACCATGAATTGATCCTTTCGAAGCCTTAACCATCAGTCAGGGCGAATCTCATGCAGTTGGTTCGAGCTTATGAATTCATTATGTTAGGTATTAAAGGTTGCATACCATACGTATGCGACCTTTGATGCAACGCAGTAGATCGGGCTTTTTGTGACGGCATCAAGTTTACATGGATTTAACCTGTGATATTTTCAAAAGAGTTGATTGTGGAAATCCTTTTGTGATACTTGAGTATGGTTATAAATTTGAAAGTTCATCAAAAAGAGAATAATCAAACAAGTCTGGCTAAAAATATTATATGGATGATTTAATGTCGAATAATTCAATATCGGGCAATTTAATTTCAAACAGCGATTCCGGCTCTATGAAAAAATTAATGATGCAGGTGACCCAACCTGTTTTTGTCATCAAAGACAAGGACGGGTTATCGTTTGTCAATCGGATTGATTCCCGAAAAATGCATGCATTCGTTCCTGGCCTTGGGCCTGATGGCTTAGGCGATGAAGGATTTAAAAGGCGGCATTCAATAAAATATCCTTATATTGCCGGTGCCATGGCCAATGGCATTACGTCGGCGGCCCTGGTAAAGACAATGGCCCAAAGCGGCATGATTGGATTTTTAGGGGCAGGCGGTCTTTCTCTTGAACAAATTGAAGCCAATATCATTGAACTGAAAAATGATTTAAAAGACAAACCGTTCGGGTTTAACCTGATCCATTCTTTAGGTGACCCTGATCATGAGATGGCCACTGTTGAATTATACTTGAAGCATCAAATTAGAAAAGTGAGTGCAGCCGCATTCATGCGTATGACACCCGCCCTGGTGTATTACCGGGTAAAAGGTATTTATGAAGATTCAAACGGGAAAATCATTACGCCCAATCAGGTCTTTGCAAAGGTGTCCAGGATTGAGATTGCCCGCCAGTTTTTTTCTCCACCTCCGGAAAAACTGATTCGCCCCCTGCTTGAAAAAGGTTTGATTTCACAAAAGGAAGCTGCATTGTCAAAGCATATACCCATGGCGCAGGATTTGACTGCCGAAGCAGACTCCGGAGGGCACACGGATAATCGCCCTGCTCTATCACTTTTGCCAACCATGCTCTCATTAAAAGAGCAGTTTATGAAAAAATATAAATATGAAGAATCCCTCTGTGTAGGGCTTGGAGGGGGGATTGCGACTCCTGAATCTGCGGCAGCAGCATTTTCAATGGGGGCGGCGTATATTCTAACCGGTTCTATTAATCAATCTTGTATTGAGGCCGGTATCTGTGAGGATGTTAAAAAATTATTATGCAGTGCTGAACAGGCTGACGTTGCCATGGCACCCGCAGCAGACATGTTTGAGATCGGCGCAAGAGTACAGGTATTAAAGCGGGGCACTTTGTTTCCTGTGCGCGCAGAAAAATTGTATAGATTTTATCAAGCCTGTAACAGTTTTGAAGATATCGATGAGAAATCAAAACAGGAAATCCAGGAGAAATTTTTGCAGTCAAGTTTTGAAGATGCCTGGCAATCTACTAAAGATTTTTTTTATCGAACCGGCAATATAAAAGAAATTGAAAAAGCGCAAAAAAATCCCAGACATAAAATGGCCCTGGTTTTTAGATCTTATCT
Source organism: Desulfobacula sp. (assembly GCA_021647625.1). GTDB lineage: Bacteria > Desulfobacterota > Desulfobacteria > Desulfobacterales > Desulfobacteraceae > Desulfobacula. The sequence continues at coordinate 4,150 of JAKIUJ010000167.1, read as the reverse complement.
TGGACAATCTTCCAAATGGGCCATTCAAGGAGTTGCTGAACGTAAAATGGACTATCAAATATGGTGTGGTCCAGCCATTGGTGCATTTAACCAATGGGTAAAGGGAACGTTTTTGGAAAGTTATACAGAGCGGGCAGCAGCTGAGGTTGCATTGAATATTTTATTTGGTGCCTGCATATCTATTCGGGTGTCTATGCTCAGGTTTCAGGGGGTTGATTTGCCGTCAGGGTCGGCAAGTTTTAAACCATTGAAAAAAGAAGATATTTTAACTTTTCTGTAAATCGAGTTCTATGTAAAACTTTTGTCAAAACCAGTACCATTGGCTGATTTTGACCCCTAGTGAGTGTATGTTGGCTTCTAACGTTAACATTAAAAAAATTACTTAGGGTATGACACAGACGAATTCAACAAAAAAAAATAAAGATATTGCAATCATTGGCATGGGATGTATCTTTCCAAAATCCAGACACTTAAAAGAGTATTGGCATCTTTTATTCAATGGTATAGATGCGATCGGCGAGATCCCGGCCAAGACCCATTGGAAATTAAAAGATTATTTTGATTCCGACCCTGCCACACCCGATCACACATATTGTAAACGGGGTGGATTTTTACCCTCTGTTTCATTTGATCCCTTAAGTTACGGAATACCTCCCAATAATCTGGAAGCTACGGATACCTCTCAGCTCTTAGGGCTTGAAGTGGCTACAATGGCATTGGAAGATGCCGGGTATTCTGTTGGCCACCCTTTTCTTGCTGATCACAAAGTAAATGTCATACTTGGTATCACCGGCACCCAGGAGCTGGTTATCCCATTGGGAGCCAGACTGGGTCATCCCATATGGAAAAAAGCACTGGAAGATTCAGGTATCCGGGAAGATAAAAGAAAAGAAATCCTTCAAAGAATTCAGGGCGATTATGTCCAGTGGCAGGAGAACTCCTTTCCAGGGCTTTTAGGCAACGTTGTTGCCGGCAGGATTGCCAATCGTCTTGACCTTTCCGGTACAAACACCGTTTCCGATGCTGCCTGTGCAAGCTCATTGTCTGCTTTGCATACTGCTATGATGGAACTTTGTTCCGGTAAGTGCGATATGTCCATTACAGGTGGTGCAGATACCCTCAATGATATTTTCATGCATATGTGTTTTTCAAAAACAGGTGTTTTATCCCATACGAGCGATGCAAGGCCGTTTTCAAAGGATGCGGATGGAACGGTTCTTGGAGAAGGTATCGGAATGATGGTTTTAAAGCGTCTTGAAGATGCTGAAAAAGCCAATGACCGAATCTATGCCGTGATAAAGGGGATTGGGACATCAAGTGATGGCAGAACTTCAGCCATCTATGCTCCGGATTCAAATGGGCAGTTAAAAGCACTTCAAGAGGCGTATCGTGATTCAAAGATTGATCCGTCAACTGTGGGCCTTATTGAAGCCCATGGTACTGGAACGCGGGTGGGGGATAAAGTTGAATTTGATGCATTAAAAAAATGCTTTGATCCTGTGGCACAAAAAAATAAAACTGCCATTGGGACGGTTAAATCAATGATTGGTCATACCAAAGCTGCAGCCGGCGCAGCCGGTATGATCAAGGCGGCTTTGTCATTGTACAATAAGGTTATTCCGCCCACATTAAAAGCCATCACTCCGGATCCTGAACTGGATATTAATAATTCTTCATTCTATTTGAATGCCGATTCCCGGCCCTGGATTCGTTCTTTGGATGATAATCCCAGACGATCCGGCGTCAGTGCATTTGGTTTTGGCGGCAGTAATTTCCATGCGGTTTTAGAAGAGTACACCCCGTCAAAAAAACATGTTTCATGGGATGGATCCGTTCAGATCATAGCTTTTTCGTCTGGGGATAAGCACCAATTGTCCCAGCAGGTTGTGACTTTAAAATCTCACCTTAAAAAGGCTGCTGACATCGAAGAAATGCATGAGCTAATCGCATGGCAGGCATTTGAATCCCGCAAAATTTTTAAGGGCAAACATGATTTAAGACTGGCTGTTGTACACAATAAAAATGATGATATCCTGCAAACGCTGGATGCGGCATTAAAGTGTATTGAGACTCAAAAATCCATATCAAATATTTATTTTTCATCAGGCAAGAGTAAAGGGAAGCTTGGTTTTTTATTCCCTGGTCAGGGCAGTCAGTATGTTGGGATGGGAAAAGATCTGGTTTCCACTTTTCCGGAAGCTCTGGATGCTTTAGAGGAAAGTTCTCGCGTTTATTCAGGACAGCAAGGACAATTCAAGAGACCAAAATCCATTCATGATTATATTTTTGCACCACCGGTTCATATCCAGTCTAAAAAGGTATCTGAAGAACAATTGCGCAGGACTGATATTGCCCAGCCTGCCATCGGTGCTATAAGCCTTGGTATGATAAATGTTTTAAAACGGTTTGGTATCACTGCTCAAGTTGCCTGTGGTCATAGTTTTGGAGAATTATCAGCCTTGTGTTCTGCAGGTTGGATAAGTGATATTGAATTGGCTTTGCTTGCTGTTGCCCGTGGATCACATATGGCAGTTGCAGGAAAAAAAGAGGGTGATTCCGGCAGTATGCTGGCGGTTCAGGCCAAACTTTCATTTATTGAAAAATTGATTGCAGATGAGAATTTAGATCTGGTGCTGGCAAATAAAAACAGTCATTCACAAGGGATCTTATCTGGTGATTCCAAAGAAATTCTTCGTGCTAAAAAATTGTGTAAAAAAAAGAAAATAAGAGCGGTTGAACTGCCTGTTGCAGCAGCCTTTCACAGCAAATTGGTAAAAGATGCAGCCAGGCCGTTTACCAAAGATGTTGATTGTATATCTTTTTCTCCAACCCGAATTGATGTGTTGTCAAATACCACAGGCAAACCCTATGGTAGAAAAAAAAATGAAATTAAGCATATGCTTGGCAATCAATTGGCTAATCCTGTCCTTTTTTTAGACAATATTGAACAGATGGTTGAAAATAAAGTATCCACCTTTGTTGAAGTCGGGCCAAAAGCGGTTTTAACCGGTCTGGTGAAATCCATATTAAAAGATACTGACATTAACGCGGTTGCGCTTGATGATCCGTCAAAAAAATGGTCGGGTACTGAAAATCTGGCCCATGTATTATGCCTGGTTTCGGTAAATGGATTCAATGTCGATCTCACTCAATGGGAAGATGCGGCGCAAAAGCCTTTAATTAAAAAAATGAGAATCCCGCTCACAGGTGCTAACGCCAAACCAAAGAATCGGTGCACACTTCCAAAATCCAAGGAAGAACCCATGCCTGTATTCATCCGGGAATCTGCAATAAAAACGATACCAGAAATAAAAACAAAATCGGAGATAGAAATAAAAACTGAAAACAGATCAGAAAAAAGAGGATCTGGGATGACAACAAATAGAGAACACGCCCCAATGACTAAAAAAAATCAGAAACTCAATGGTGGTACTTCAATTGAAGCCATGAAAATGGTTCAAAAGGGACTTGAGGCCATGCAGCAGTTGCAGACACAGACTGCACAGGCGCATGAAAAATTTTTAGAAACCCAGGCACAGGCCGGCAAAACCCTGGCCGGTATGATGGAACAAACAAGACACTTGTCCATGGCTCCCACGGGTGAGTCATTTTCTGTCAGGCCCAGGACAATATCGTCATCCCCCACCCAGGTGCCTGAAATTGAGAATACCCAGGTTGCACCTGAAGTCGTTGAAGAAACAGGTGTTGTTGAATCTGAAATTTCTACATATCCGGAAAAACCGGCTGAAGAATCATTGCAGATGCAATCCGCTCCTGAGCCTGATTCAGAGCCTGATTCAGAAATGGATCGTGATGAACAAAACCAGCAGATTTTATTTGAAATTGTAAGCCAGTTAACCGGTTTTCCGGTTGAAATGCTGGAACCGGATATGGATATTGAATCCGATCTGGGAATTGATTCCATTAAAAAGGTTGAGATTATATCTGAACTTGAAAAAAAGATTCCTGCCTGTGACGGATTAACTACGGATACGATCAGTTCTGTTCGAACCTTACATGATATTTGCCTGTCAATTCCATCACAAACAGGTCCATCACAAACAGGTCCATCACACGATGCAACGAAGGTAAAATCCCCGACAAATCCTGCTATGGCAGAAAATTCAAATACAAAAGACACAACCCAAAT
>JAKIUJ010000166.1 GCA_021647625.1 Desulfobacula sp. | reverse complement strand
CATAACCACATTCTGTTCAATCTGCTCAAGGTTACCAATAGAATTTTTAAGTGACAGAACCTGGCTTAACCCTAATGGATCATCTGAAATTTCATTAATTTGTTTCTGGGTGCTGACAACCTTACTGGCTTGTTGTAAATCGCTGGTAAGATTACCCAGTCTGTGAGTCGAATTAACATATATTGAAATATTAGGAACCCGCATTTATATATTCTCCTGCTATCGAATCGAGATAAGGGTGTTCAGCATTTCATCGGCTATTGTCAACAGCTTTGACGCGGCTGAAAAAGCATGCTGGAACCGAATCAGTTTTATCATTTCCTCATCAAGAGAAACCGCTGAAACCGAATCCCTCTGCCCGGTTATATTATTTACCATGATATCGGCAAATTCTTTTGAACTCTTTATACTTCTTGATGTTACGCCCATGGAACTGATCATCTGATTGTAATAATTATCAAGGGTAGCTTTTGTTGTGCTTGACTGAGCAGCACTTCCTCTCTGGTATGCCCAGAGTTTTAATGTTTTTTCCTGGAACTGAACATCTGCCATGCCAAGCGCATTGGTATTATCGCCCTGGCTGATCCGCCCTGTTTCACTGTCAATGGTTGCCGATGCAACAAATTTAGTGTCACTGAGCTTTTCATTTATTTCCATGGTCATTGAATCATAACCTTTAAAGAAATTATTGATGCCGGCAGCCGCGACGAGGCCTGAGGAAGTAGAAGCATCATCTGAAAATGCAAAACCGATATCATCTGAACTGCGTTTTGTAAAGTCAAGTTCAACATATCCTAAGCCTGTTACCCTTTGGGCAAAATTAATCTCTATATCCGCCACCCCATCTCCTGAAAAATCAACTCCAAACCCATCGTCATCCCCACCTTGCGGTATCAATTGGAGTGTACCACCGGTGGGGTCATTTAAAACGCCCCAATACCCTGAAGACGCTCGCTCGAAATGAAGGGACGAAGCTGCAAAATCAAGTGCACTCCAATCATTCACTGTTATAGAAGTATTTGCTTGGCTAAATCCGTTCTCCTCTGAATATTGAAAATTTCCCATTGCATAATATGATTCTGATGCTTCAAACTTAATCCTGTTATCAAAAGTTGTTGAGGCTTTCATACCTTCGGCACCCCTGTTAAACTGCTCGGAAAAGGAATCAATTGTCCAGTGCCAGTCAGCAAGTGTCTCCCCTGTTGGCTGCCCACTGCTATTCAAAGAAAGCGGTATACCTGTATCTCCCGTTGTGACAGTAAACACATCCCCACTTAGCAATGTACCGTCATAAAACTTAAAATTCATGCCATCCACAAGAACTTCCACCGGTGCCTGGGGAGTATAGGGCGGGGTGTTGCCCTCTATGGTAAATGTACCTGTTGTAACACTATTGGACCACTCGATTACCAAAGGGTCAACTCCCGTGGCCGGTTCATGCCCGACTTTGCCGCCTGAAATTATTTTAAACTGGTAAATTTCATTGATACTGTTTGCACTGCCGGTGATTCTAAAATTCAAAGGGTCGGGACGTCCTAAGGTATCTGTATTCACAGTCAATGTATTTCCCGAAACAAGGCTGCCCTTTGAAATATCAAACGTCATTGTGGTTAAACCAAATTCCTGAATGGACACCTGGCCCTCGTCCTCAACGGATACAAATCCGGACGAACCGGTTTTGATACCGTCTTTATCCAGTCTTTCCCACATGATGATACCGTCATCATCGTAGAGGGTAGATGTTGAAAAATTTCTGTAAGACATGGCAGGATCTGCATCAAGAAGATCATTTTCAGGCTGGTTCGATCCTGTCCCGGTCCCGGTTTTAACCCTTAACCTGGCATTGTTGTCCAATACATCACTAAAATTAGTAATTTTAATGGGATCTTCCAAATTACTGTTCTTAATAATGGAAACTGAGCTTGCTGTTCTGATAACATTATAGTTCTGGTCTATTCCCGCACCGGTCAATCCCGCATTAATCTGTGTCTCAAAATACTGAGCCAGGGCAATGTCTGTGGTTCCCGCTGCTGCTGTGGGCAAAATAGTAATCAGGGCACCATCCAGATTAAAGGTTATGGTTTCACCGGCTGCCGTTGAAAAACCTGTGAACCCCCCTTTGCCGCCAAGGGTCAAAATTGAACTGCCCGTCTTTGAGCTCAAGCTGTCAAAAAGCCCACCCGATGCTGGTCCGAAAACATCTGAATTTATTGACATACCAGGATCGATCATTGCGGTTATAGTTCCGGTTATCACTGCGGATTTATTTCCACCGCCGAGCGAACCCTCCGTGATGGTGGCACCTGTTCCATTACCTGAAAATAAAATTGTATCTGTGGCAAGTGTATCTGTATTTGCAACAACGGTGTCGGCACCGTCAAATGTTAATGTATTGTCGCCCGGTATCGTGGTACCGGCAAGGTCTGTGATAAACATTGTAGGAGACCCTGCAATATTATTGACATTGTCAAGGGTAATACCTGATCCGTCTGTGGTTCTGACAACAACCGAATTGGTGGATAAATCATTTTCAACAGTATAGGATTTTCCTTGAAGAGCCGTATCCAAAGCTGTATAAAACGTTAGGGCCATGGCAACACTGTCACTGGTATCCACACCGGTCAGATCCACTGAAATTTGTATCCCGTTCACATCAAATGCAAGTGTATCGCCGGTGGTAAATCCTGCGAATGTAGAAAAGCTTATTCCTGCATTGTCCTGCACTTCAAAATCCTGAACCCCGAGAGTTCTGCCGGAACTGCTTGTAATGCCAATGTTTGTGGTGCTAAGACTATTTACAAAAAGGTCGGAATCTTCATTAATCGTATTCACGGCCTCGGCAGCAGACAAAAACGATTCTTCAAATTGCTCCTTTAATGATCCGGCTGTTGAATCCCTGATAAAACTGACTTTTTGAACCAATCCATCCACATACACAGAATACTTGATTTCATCGCCATCTTCAGCATTCCCGATTCCACTTATATCAATAGCAGCACTGGTTTCTGATGCATATGCATTAATGCCTTCAACACTATTTAATGCTTTGGCAATGGAAGCGGCTGACCGTTTTGCATCCCCGCCTGTATCCTTTATTTCAATTTTAGTTGTACCGGTGGGCCCGCCATAAACCGTCAGGGTCTGTTCAACAAGAGCACCGTTAAGTGCTGTTGCAACCCCTGATGTGGCTCCTGTAGACATCACAGTTGCAAGGCCGTCCCCATCGGATTCGGTTACTAGCTTGTCACCCAGCACGGCATCATCTATGACAGTCAATTTGTAAATTGATTGAGTTCCGGCAGGAGCGGTTCCCTGCCAGTTTGTAATAGTTGCTTCAGATACTCCCATGTCCATGGCAATTTTTGTATATTGCGTGTCAGCAAAGCTCGTATCTTCCACCCACATTGTAAAATCGTTTGAAAAATCAATTTTATCACCAAACTCATAGCTGGTCAGCCATCCACTGTCATCAGCGGCATAATCCCCAATGACGGATTCTGAAAAATATTCCAGGCCGGCACCCTGGGAATGCTGGTAATTTACGGCCCAGATCATCTCACGTGCGAGTTCATCGATTTCTGAGCGGTATTTGGGAATAATTTCATCCCTCATTTCAAGAAGGCCTCCGATCCTGCCCCCTGTAATCTTATCAGAAATAACGGTATCACCGCCGGCGGATCTTTCCCAGACAACTTCCCCTTCTATCGTTGATAATTTATTTGTATCCACGCCACTGACAAGCGTGTAACTGTTTGCAGCATTTACGATAAGGCTTCCGTCTGATTGTTCAAAGGTATCAATATCAATTAAGTCGCCCAGTTCATCCACAAACCGGTTCCTCTGGTCCCTTTGGTCATTTGCGGTTCTGAAAATTTCAGCACTCAAAACCTCTTGATTTAAATCGGCAATTTTCAGTGAAAGTTCATTGATTTGCTGCACTGCGGATATGATATCCGAGCTTATATCCTGCAACAGGTCATCCATATCAATGACGGTAGACTCAAATCTGGATGCCAGTTTCTTTCCACTTTCAAAAACAGCAACCCTTTCAGAGGAACCTTTAGGATTATCAGAAATATCATGCCAGGAGTTCCAGAACTCTGTCAAAACACTGGTAATACTCGTTTCTGAATTTACATCAAAAAAACCCTCCAGAATTCTCATATAGGATTCCTGCTCTTCAAGAGATGCCTGGGTTGACAGTTCATTGGTAAGTCTTTGCTCAAGGAGTTTGTCTACACTCTGCTGGATCTGACTTGTATCAACACCGGTTCCAAACAGGAACCCGCCATAAAGGGCTGGAGTCCTATTTATCTGGTCGGCATTCTGTACGCTGTAATCCGGATTATTTACATTGGCTATATTTTGCCCGGTAATGTTCAACCCATATTGTTGAGCTGCTATTGCTGTCTTTGCAATACTCAAAGTAGAGGATAGTCCTGACATGTTTCACACCTCCGCGTTGATCAGACGGTTTTTCCCATCATGCTTTATTAATGCACCAGAGCTACTGTACTCATTTTCATTATCCGACGAACCCACAATCGTTGAAAAAACGCTGTTTATAATTTCAAGTGTTTCGTTTATAAATTTGCTATTCTCGGATGCCAGCATGGATATCTCAGCTTTAATCGTATCAATATAAAGATGGATGTTCGCAAGTTCCGCTCTTTTTTGAGATGATACATTCAAAATTTTTATAACATAAGAAAGCTGAAGGGATTCAGTATCCATTTCCAAGCCCGAATAGAATTTATAAAACAGACAGACAATTTCCTGCTTGATAACCTCAATGCTCATCGTAAGTGATTTCTTCCTGGCAGTTGTATCCCATAGCGATTCAACATCCATATCAACAATAGACGATTTTTCTTTTATTAGAACACTTTGCATTTTTTTATACAAAGACAGTTTTTCCAAAAGCAATTGTTCTATTTTGTAGGCAAATTTTTCCATGTTGACTCTCCTTGATAAACTATAGTGATCTCTACCTGTTAACTGAACATTGACATTTAATCCAAATCTTAAAAAAAGGAATTATTTTCCTCTTTTTCAGTTTATTCAGGCGTTATTGAGGCCTTATTAAATGAAAAAGCAACATTTATGCCAAAAAAACGGCAAGGATGGATTTAGGACTCACTCAAAATTGGTAATTAATTTTTGAGTGAGTCCTTGGCAGGCTTAAAGGGAATTTTTGAGCTGTTGATATAAGAATTCTCTAACACCGATAGAAGACTTACCTTTTGATAGATTTTCGGAAAGATACTGATCCTGCATGGATTTATAAATATTCATCCCGTTGGATTCGGGGAAAATGGCATTTCCGGCAAGGGAGCTTCGCATGGATTTAAGCATGGTTTTGAGAAAAATAGCTTCAAATCCTGCACAAACCTCTTTTAATTGTTCTTCTTTTAGAGTCTTTGCTTCAGGATTGGTGACCTGGCTTTTAACTTTTGCCAGCGTGATTTTTGCAAGGTTTTGATTGATCAAATCTATATCCATAAAGTCCTCTTAAATTTATAAAACGACCAATTCTGCCTGCAGGGCACCGGCAGCCTTGATACTTTGCAGAATACCGATAAGGTCCTGAGGTTTTACACCCAGCGAATTTAAGCCCCTGACAAGATCGCCAATGGTTGACGTGCCGGGCAAGTTCATAACACTTTCTTTTTTTGGATCACCCGCTTCTTGATTGATGGTCACCGACAAATCTCCATGGGCAATTGCAACACTGGATATCGTGACATCACCACCAATGACCACAGTGCCGGTTTTTTCATTTATCACAACTTTTGCAGTTGTATCCGGAATCACGGATAAGGTTTCAATATCAGCTATAAATTCAGCCACATCCTTTTCCCACATATCATCCGGAATCCAAAGGTTTATTGCACTGGCATCAATCGTTTGGGCAACCCCTTCTCCAATGGAAGTATTGATGGTATCCGTCATGCGCTTTGCGGTTGTAAAATCAGGATCAAACAAGGACAGGATCAATTTTCTTTTCCCATTTAATTTAAATGAAATCTCCCGTTCTACCGATGCCCCATTAACGATCCTGGCTACCAGAAGATGACTGTCGCGATCTTCTGCTGCACTTGACATGGCTATAGTAACCGCTCCCTGGGCCAATGCATATATTTTGTTATCCACCCCCTTTAATGGTGAAACCAATAGTGTACCGCCCTTCAAACTCTTTGCATCACCAAGTGAAGATACCACCACATCAATCTTGTCCCCAATCCGGGCAAAGGGCGGGATGTTGGCAGTAATCATCACCGCTGCCACATTTTTGACTTTCAGCCTGTTTCTATCTACAAAGATGTTCATCCTTTCCATCATATTGGCAAGGGTCTGCTTTGTGAAAGTAACACTATTCTTATCTCCGGTTCCGTTCAAACCGGCAACGAGCCCATAGCCTGTCAACTGATTGGAACGAATCCCTTTTATTGCTGCAAGATCCTTAATTCTTGCAGCATTTGCCGTTGAAATAAAAAAAGCACTTAAAACAATCAAGCATCCTGTTTGTATAAATATGCCGGTACTGATTAAAAAATTTTTATTGCCCATTAAACATTTCCCTCTTACCATGGCCATATATTGTCAATAATCCGTGCACCCCAACCGGGTTTTTGTTTATCCGAAAGCGCCCCTTTCCCATAGTACTCTATGCGCGAGTCAGCAAGGTAGGTGGATTTCACACGATTATTTGATGAGATATCCTGGGGCCGGATAATACCGGCAACAGTAATATACTGTATTTCGTTGTTCACTTTCATTGCCCGGCGGCCAAAAATACTTAAGGTGCCGTTTGGCAACACCTCGGTAATCCTGGCTGCGATTGATGCTGTTACCTGACCTGTACGATCACTTAATGCCTCTGCATCAAACTCATTGGAAAAATCAGTGCCCAATAATTTTGTCTGCCCCGGTGCAGCACCAAATATTTTTTTATCCCCTAAAAGATTGATCGTGGGAAGCCCGATATCCAGCTTGGTTATTCTGGAAGTCTCTGTATTCACATCCATACTGGAAGATGCATTTTCAACAATATCTACAACAACCGTATCGCCGACGCGAACAGCTTTGGAATCTTCAAACATTGATGCATTTTCGCCTATCCACAAGGAGCCTTCCGACGCCCTTAGCGGTGCGAATTTGGGCTGGAGACTGGGTTCGATTGACGCTCCTTCGGGAACAACAAGGCCTGTTGGATTTTTATTAAATCCAGTCGAACATCCGGCCATCAAGAATAGCATGAAAAAAATAAATCCCAAGACGCTCATTTTATAAAAAAAATTGATCTTCATTTCAGTACACCACCTCTACCTTGAATTTTTCTTTAACAATCCCCCTGACAAGTCTTCCGGAATGAAAGTTTTCCACCTTTATCAATTCATTGATAAAACCATCTTCCTTTGAAATACCCGAAGTTACAATCTCAAGATTTTTATTTTTTACAATTATCGTAACAATATCCCCTTTTTTTATAAGAGGCGGATCAGACAGCATAGACAGGATCAGGCTTGTATCTTTTTTAACACTGGTTTTCAGAATTTTACCACGGGTTTGATCAATTGCATGGAGGGCGGATGGATTAAAATCAAAAACATTTCCTTTTTTTATGTAGACATCCTCCGGTGACAGCCTGTTCCCTTTTGAAAGCGATCTTGCAGCAAAAATAATATTTTTATATGCGGTCACCGTACCGGAAAGGCTCAACCGGCCTGACTTGACACCATCAACTACCACATCCAGATAACCTGCCAACCTTCCTTTCCTGTTAACAAATTTATCAGAAATAAAATCAAATGAGAGCACTCCTTTAGGGTATGGTTCAAGCCCTCTTATTTTAAGCTGTTTTAATTGATAGGCCTTATCCGGAAAACGGATCTCAAGCTGCTGATGAATAAAGTCTTCAATCTGCTGTTTTGAAATATTTTGTCCAATTCGTTTCACAAATATTTTATCAGGGCAGACAAGCGTGAGATTGTCTGATAGATATTTTTGGCTTTTTAGCTTGAAAACGATTTTGCGTTTATCTATGACGATAATTTTTCCAGGTTTTGGTGAGGCAGCTATATCAATATTCTTTATGGTTTCACTTAAAAACGGGCTGGATGTAATATCGGCAATATCACCTAAAAAAAACCTTGTGGCATTCACTTGATTTGTTGTTCTGACTTCTATTCTTACTTGATCGGCCTGGTTCATATTATTATCGGCAAAAACTATGGGAACGATCCAGTAAAGGTGAAGAATCAGACACCCTGTTACGCCCAGCAGCAGCAAACCGCTTTTTTGCCTAAACGTAATCATTTATCTTTTTAGCCCGGTTGCCGTACTCAACATGGTATCAGCCGTCTGAATTGATTTAGAGTTGGCTTCATAGGAGCGCTGCCCTGCAATCATTGCAACCATTTCTTCAATGATGCTGACATTGGAACCCTCAAGAAAATTATTGACAATTGTTCCTGAACCATTCTCTCCCGGCGTCTGTTCGATTGGATTACCAGATCCTTCTGTTAATCTGAAAAGGTTATTTCCAACGGCAAAAAGACCGGCTGGATTAATAAACGTAGTAATCAAAATATTTTCGGTCGATAATATCGTTTCATCTGCACCATGGGTTGTCAGGGTACCATCGTCCTGAACCGTAACGGTGACGGCTTCGGCTGAAATGGATATTTCCGGTTGCAATCGATCTCCTGAAGGGGTGGTTAAGAACCCTTCACTGTCCAGAGTAAAATTTCCAGCACGGGTATACAAGTCCTCGTCTCCATGCCGCACCTTAAAAAAGCCACTTCCCTGAACCGCAAAATCCAGCTGATTATCTGTCTGGATATAGTCACCCTGGGTAAACAATTTTTGAACACTGGTTGGTTTGACACCCATCCCAATCTGTATTCCGGTGGGAACCTGGCCGCCGCCAGGTGTGGTCTGGCCTGCGACCTGCATGGTTTTATACATGAGATCCTCAAAGTTGGCCCTGGATTTTTTAAATCCGGTTGTATTGGCGTTGGCCAGGTTATTGGCAACAACATCCGTTTTCATCTGCTGTGCATTCATGCCAGTCGCGGCTGACCAGAGTGCTCGAATCATAAATTATCTCCCATAAATTTATCTAAGTTTGCCCACTTCATTAATGGCTTTACCATCCAGTTCATCAAAGGTTATCATCGATTTGGTAAATGTTTCAAACATACGGTTGTAGTCAATCATCCTCACCATCTCTTCAACCACCTGGATATTTGATTTCTCAAGTGCTTTTTGCTGGAGAGCCACCTGGTCTGCCTGGATTTCTTC
>JAKIUJ010000165.1 GCA_021647625.1 Desulfobacula sp. | reverse complement strand
CGCCATAAGAATCCAGTGCACCAGTACCGTCATGACCGGAAAGACAGCGCTTGGAAGTGCCTGCAGGCTGCCCCGCAACTGAATCAAGAGTTCCTGAAGTATAAAGAGTATACGATGCGGCTGTAACTGTATGGTTCCAGAGGGGTTGTTCATTAATGTCTGCATTATGCGGCGTATGGCATGTTATACAAATCTCACCGCTTGAATTCCAAGTAGTAGCACCACTGAAATCATGTGCTGAACCTGTTATCCCGGCCCAGGCACTGGTGCATAACATCACTGCGCTTCCAATAATTAATAACATAAATAATTTTTTCATTCTTTTTTTTGTCCTTTCTTTATTATGAGTTTCATTTTCATTGTTACTTTTAGACACTAAAGTTAGTTTTAAACACTAAATGTTTTTTTCCCACCTCCTTAACTTAAACAATCAGGCCTTATCTGGTACACCTTTTAAACCTGTTATTGATAAAATTGATAAAAACATGATCAATTATTCATAAATTCCTTTTTCTTAAACACAATAAGTAGCAAATAGCGTGCCATTAAACAAACAGCCCATGATACGGCACTTTCAGTCCTGTGAGCTTTGACAGACGCATCTTTAGATCTTTTATTTTGATCTGATTAACTACACAAGACATTAAAAATGTTAATTTTCCCTTTATTACAATGTCTTATAAGTGTGCAAAATTCATACACACCCATCGACAGTCGGGATAGAACAGGATTAATCACGTTTTGTTTTTCTGGTCTTATTCTTGTGGAAATATTTAAACCTGAACAACGAATCCGGCCCATGACAATCTCTGCAAATCTTTGTAGCAGCCCTGGGCCGTAAAAAGCTGTTCAGTGCATTTCCTTCAAGGTTTATTTTATTATTTTTCATGTCGGCCCGGTATGACCATTGATGGACATTATGACATGATGAACAGGAAAGATCCCCTGTGTCAGCCGGCTTTCCTGTTTTTGAAGAAAAAACAGGAAAAAATTCCGGGGTTCCTTTGATATTGCGGCCAATATTTTTAATATGCTGATTTTCCGGATGAGTTGATATCTGGGGAATTTTATTTTCTGCACTTTGATCTTTCCTGTGACAGGAAGTACATTCTTTTTCAGGCATTGAATCACCCTGCCCTAATTTTTGTGCCCAGAGAACATTTTTATTGACGCCGTTGTGGACCAGGTGACAGACACCGCACACACCGGATTGCCGTGGTGTCTGCCCGATTATATTTGTTGAATTGTATGAGGTGAGTCTAAGATCATGATCCGTATTAACCACATAACCTTTATCATTGTGACATTCATTACACAATTGTGGTGACATTGAATTATCACGTCTTAAAAAATTATTAACTTTGCCATTGTGCGGATTATGGCAGGTATAGCATTTTATCTGCCCGTTTTTTGAAACTTCACCGCTTTTTTTATATAATGGAAGGTTGGTAAGAACTTTTCTACCCGCGACGGGTATATTAACCGGGTGGGAAATACCTTTCAATACTTTTTGTCTGGCAGATCCCTCTTTATAGTGGCAGCCCTGGCAAAAATCAGCTTGAATATCTTTTTGAGCCCAGAGAAAAGAGTTGTATGCATTATGAACCAGGTGGCAGGTTTTGCAAAGCATTGACGAATTCTTTTCTGGATCAGGCATATCATGCTTTGATCCTTTTATGCTGAATTTATCATTATGACAGTTTTTGCATAACCCGGGCGGATTTTTTCTTAAAAAAGAAAGCGTGGGTTTTTTATTACGAATTTTTGGTGTATGCGGGTCGTGGCATGTATAGCACCTTAAATTTCCTTTTGGAGAAAAGGTCCCGTCTTCTCTGAACAAAGGCAGATCAGATCCAATAATTTTATCTGTACCATCTATTTTTAAGGGATGGGAAAAACCTTTGTTTACTTTTTTTTTGGCGATTCCATGTTCATTATGGCAGCTTGTACATAATTGTTGACTGCCTTTAATCTTACCGGGCTCAATTTTTCGTGCCCACAAAAATCCTTTTTGAGATCCATGCACAAGATGACAGCTTCCGCACAATCCTGAATCCAGAGCTGTCTGACCTAAAATATTTTTTTCCATTGGCGCTGTTTTTTTAAGATTATGCCTGGTATCAATAATAGCAAATTTCTCAACATGACATTCCCTGCATACAAGGGGTGTTTTTTTTCTTAAAAAATATTTATTCTGTGGTTGCCCATCCTCTTTGACACGGCTTCCATGGGTGGCATGGCAGGTTATGCAGATCATGTCCCCGTCAGGATCTTCAACTCCAAATTTATTAAAAAGAGGCAGGGATAATGTCTCCTTTTTGATACTGATTTTTGTTATGCTGTTGTTTCTTTGTTTAAACGGATTGATTTTTAAAGGATGATTCTGCCCGGACAAATTGACCTTTCCTGCGACATTGCCCTTGCTGTGACATGAAACACAAATTTTTGTTGTAATATCTTTTTGACCTGACAGTTGCCTGGCAGGCTTATGAGGCAAGTGGCATGCTGAACAAATACCGGTTTCTTTAACCGTTGTTCCCTGGAGATTTTTTTCTTTGGGCGCTGTATTTGAAAGATTATGTTTTGTATTGGCAATATATTTCTTATCTATATGACAGGTGAGGCACAGTCCTGATTTTGCATCATTTTTCAGGATTAAAAGACTTTTTCCGGTTTTGTTTTTATGGACTTTGTGGCAGGTCTGGCAGACAATTTCCCCATTTTTATCAAGCTTTGCACCCTTTGCTATTAATTTTTCAGAAATTTTTGCTTTTACAGGCTTTATATTCACAATATGAAAAGGTTTTCTTTTCCCTGTATCAGAAATAAAATACTTATCCGGATGGCATGAAAGACAAAACCCTGATTTTGCGGGATTGACAGACAAGAATGCTTCATATTTGGAACCATGCGCAAAATGGCAGTTTTTGCAGGTGATTTCCTGTTTTTTTTCAATATCTTTTCCAGTCTTTTTTAACGGGTGCTGTCCTTTTTTTTTCCCGCCTGCCATATCCGTGTGGCATGCAATACACATTTGTGCTTTTTCGTTTTTGGTTCTCATAAAGAGGGAGGAATCTGAGCCGGGTCTGCTTGGGACACCGTGGGCTGTATGGCATGTTGAACATTGCATTTTACCATCTTCATCCAGAGGAAAAATTTTGGGAATCTTCATGGAAGACGGAGGTGAAATATCGGTTTTATGACCTAAATTATTTACATCCTTTACCCGTGAATCCATAACACTGCCGTCGTGGCAGGAATAGCACATATCAGCTGATGCAGCGACTTTTTCAGAATGATAGTCAACAAGATCCGATCCCTTTCCCTGGACAAAAAAAGTATCTATCCATCGATAATGACACAGGGCACAGCCTTTGGCTGAATTAGGATTTTTCGGCGGGGAAGAATCAGCATACACGGTATTGAAAAACAAAATACAGCCGAATATGAGCAAACCTAGTTTACAGGTCAAAAAATAATTTATTTTCATTCAAAAAGATTGGGAAAGTAAAAAGTTTTATATTTGACAACCAATCCCTTTATATTGATTGTTGTCAGATTATTTGTTTTTTTTGCGTCAAACCCGAGTTTTTTAAAATCCATTATACCATTGGTGGAATGGCATTTTCCACAGGCTACACTGATCTCATTTTTTTCAATATCCCTGTGAAAAAAAACCAATGAACTTTCAATATCGTCCTGGGACATTTTTCCTTTGTTTTTTATAAAAATTCCGGCTTTTTTAATTCCTGCCTTATCTGCTAATCTGATTTCCCCCTCAAGATCACTGGAATGGACGGCAATTCTTGATATGGTCGTTTTATTCTTAATAGTTTTCTTTGTCTCTGGTTTATAATAGGTACCAAAAGGTTTGCCAAAAAAGTGTACATTTTGACTTTCTTCCCATTTATAAACGATATTTTTATATTTATTTTTTTTAATATGGCAGACCCTGCATTGCATAAACCCTGTATGCATATTTAAAAACGCTCTGACAACCTGGTTGTCATTGTGGGGATATGGCAGGTGGCATACCCTGCATGAAGATTTATCGTTCAAGCTGACAATATAGGATTGTTCGTTCTCATGAAAACCGCTTAAAGAATAATCCTTAATCATTTTTTTTTCTTCATCTTCAGTGTGGCAGGCAGTTGTGCAGTCCACACGGGATTCACCTGTATGCGGGACACTGTTGATGGTTGCATGGCATTGTTTGCAGTCCATTTCACCATGGGTTGAACCAGAAAACTCTTCTTCATCTATATGCAGAATTTTTAACCTGACGGTTTTTTCAGATTGCTGCCCGTGCATCACATTGGATTGTTCAAACCTGACCATGCCCGGGTACTTATGACAGAAAAGACAACCGTTCTCATCTAATCCAAAACACAGGGCATAAAAAGAAAAAAATATGCCTGTGGAACAAAAGAGTATGATAAAAAGTTTTTTTAATTCCATAATTTTTCATCTCTATTCTTCAGTTTCGGGGGATACAGATCCAAAATCAAGTTCTTCGGGAAGATAAAATGTTTTATATTTTTCAATCATGCCGACTATTTCAGTTGAATTCAAATGATTCACCCTCTGTCTTGAAAAACCAAGACTTGCAAAATCAAGGTATCCGTCTTTTCTGTGACAGTCAGAACAAAATACAGGTTTTGTTGAGATATTTTTGTGAAGGATAATTTTTGCCCTTGCAATCTGGTCAGGAGAATAATCATTCTTATGCTTTAAATACTGCTGGGCGGTTGCCTCATCCATGGGTCTGAAAACCCTGTTGGCAGCACCATTTTTCACTTGAATCGGGTATATCGTCGCTGGATATTTTCCATATTCGCCTTCAACTGTTTTTTTAATGGCGCCTGTATCATGCATCACCCATGTAAAAACAGTTTCCTTGTCATCTTCTTGTTTTCTGGCATGGCAAACAGAACAGGCAATGAATCCCGTATGCGCATTTAAAAGGGACCGAACCTTTTTTTCCTTGCTGTGGGGGTAAGATCCATGACATTTCAGGCAAAGCGGTGGATTGGGCTCATGGGTTGTAACATATTCATCCACCATGTGGAAATGACCCCGGTATACCGTATCATTTTCTTTTAGTATTGTTTTGAATTGATCATCAAGTGATTCAGTTTGAATGGCCGCTTTGGCCGAAAAATGTGGAAAATACACAAGTTGCAGCAGCCATGCGCCAAACACAAAAAGAGGAATGATATAAACTGATTTGAGTAAAAAATTTGAAAACCTGCCTGATTTTTTTTGTGATGCTTTTGCAGGGGAGCTTTTCTGGATGTAGATACTTGCAAGATGCGGATCTTTCATGATTTCTTTATAATGGTAAGGATAGTCTTCCAGCATCTCTTCTTCATCGATCACCCCAGTGATCCAGGTTTTGTCTAAAACAGATCTGTGCGGCTTTATCTGGACTTCGTAAAGATGCCATACCATTATGGCAAGACAGGCCAGGACAGCCTCCATACCATGAACAATAACCGCAATATCGAGAATAAATTTGCTCCACACGGCTTCAGACCATAACAAAATTCCGGTTATAGACATCAATGTGCTTCCAGCGATCAGTGCGCCATACTCCATTTTATGCTTATAGTTGAAACGATCAAACTCAGGGGGAGAAGGTTTTAAACCTATATAATACAGAGTATTAGAAATCATATCTTTCATATCTTTCATTTTGGGCAGCATGTCAAAAGCCCAGCGACGTCCGGCAGAACTTAAAAGGAGATATAAAATATGATAAACACCGACAAGTATCATGGTTACACCTGCCGTGCGATGCAGATATTTTCTTATTAGAAATACAATTTCTTTATATTCACCAAGCAAAGCCACAACTCCATCGGGCAGCTTTACCATGAACCCTGTAACAGCCAGAACCAGAAATGATCCCAGCAGTATGAAATGCTGCATTCTTTCTGTAAGATTTAACCGAATAAAGAATTTTTCAGAAGTTTCCATGTCAGTCCTTGGTTGGTTTAAATTGTTATCAGTGTTTTTTCCTGGCTTTTAAGTAATCAAGAAATTGATGAAGGCCCATAAATCCGATCACAGCGGCTATTAAAATCTTATAAAAAAGTTTTACAAGCTTTATTATGTTGTAATTAAATAATTCATCTGACGGAATTTCAATTTTTGCACGTTTCATCAATAATGGCGACACTGCATTGTCGGATTCTACTTGCTTTTTTTCACCAGCGGTTGTGCTGATAAGCTCAGCTTTCACTCCATACGCATGTACCCTGCCGGTTGCAAACCTCTGTGTAGCATCGGGATGGCAGGTTTGAACGCCATTTTGCCTGGAACATGTCTGTACCCTGTTGTTCATGTGGACCGGTGACAATGAATCGGTCTGGGGTTTTATCTGGTGGATGGAATTACCTGCAGCAACATGACAGCTTATGCAGTCTGGGGCATTTTTAACACTGTATTTTACTTGCTTCCAATGGAATGTATCCTTATATGTGTCAACTGATTCAAGACCATGGCGTGCCATTTTTTCTTTGTCCCCGTGACAACTGGTGCAGAGATTAACAATTTCCCTCTGGGTTCTTCTTTTTTTCATTCGATGTGTAAAATGAGCATAAAATTTATCTGCCCATTCTTTTTTTGTATGGCAGCCGGCGCATCGGCCAACGGTTTCGTTAAGCATCGCCTGGGTGTCAATGCCAAGTCCTTTCAAGGGAGTGTACAACCTGTTGTCATGACAATAGGTACAATTTGGCAAATCTTCCGGATACGGTGGTTTTCCGCTTCCATTGCCTCCATGAACACTTTGCGTATACTTATTGATCATATTGGCATGAGAAAATTCTTTGTTGGTTGATGGTTCCGTTATATGGCACTTGGTTGCGCAACTGACTTTTTTCACATCAGTGTGAGGAATTTGATTAAGGCCGATATGACAATTTTTACACCTCAGTTTTCCATGAACTGAATTGGCAAATTTTTTCTCATTCAAATAAAAAACTCTTCTCTTGCCTGTTTTATCGTATCGCCCGATACTCGGATACCTGTGGCAGAAAAGACAATTTTCAGTATCTGTCACCATTTCTCGTTCAGCAGAAACGGCAGTTGGGCAATTAAAAACAAACAAAACACATACAAAAGCAAAAATCTGGATAGTAAGCAATTTGACAAAACTCAATGTTATGCCCCCTGGTTTATGGCTTCTTAAGTTATATGACTCCCGGCAAATAATGTTCAAAATTACTGAATTATAATTAATATAACTGAATATAGATTAGCAGTTATCGTGCCATTCAGCTTCCATGGTATTTTTTCAGGGTATATTATGATTTTGTAATGCAATTCCAATAAAAATCCACAGCCACTCTGGCCGGATAGTTTACACTTTTAATTGATTCTATAAATTTAATGTATGATATCAACATATTATGAGTGTTCAAAAACAATACACAATTGATTGCAAAAAACAAATCTCAAAATAATAAATATGTAAGGCCGAAATCAGTATTGTATTCCTCCTTGCTTTTAAATCCATAGTATCATAATAATTTTGTATACTGAGATTTATTAAGTGAACAATCTGCAAAAAAAGTAAATATGCCGATTTAATTCTTATACCATTGGAGAAATTTAAAATGCCGGACATAGAAGAACAGGCAGACAAACTGCTTACAAGAGAACTGCATATTTTAAAAAACCGGATAAAAGAACTCGAAGCCATAGGAATTCAAAGAGAACAATATTATCGTTCCGTAATGAATTGCATCCACGATGATATCATGGTGATTGATAAAAATTACAAAATTACTGATGTTAACAAAGCATTTTTGATTACCTGCGGCCGCAAAACAGATGAAATAATTGGTCAATTTTGTTATAAAATATCCCACGGTTTCGATAAACCATGTGATCAACATGGCGAGGAATGCCCTCTTTTAAAAGTGTTTAACACAGGTCTTCCGCACTCTGCGTGGCATCAGCATTTTCACTCCGGCGGATGGAAAACATGGGTGGATATCCGTTTATCCCCGATAACGGATAAAAATGGAAATGTTATATCCGTTGTAAAAGCAATCAGGGATGTGAGCGAGCTTGTAAAGGCTGGAAAATCCTTAAAAGAAAGTGACGCAAGGTATCGGCGTATTATTGCCGCCGCTGCCGTTGATTGATTTTTATCGTTCAGTTTACCTGTGAGCCTTTTGCAGAAATACCGGTGAATGGCTCTTGCTCACTATATACTGCAGGTCATGATTGTTACAATACGATATTATCGTGGGATCAAGCCATAATATATTTTATCTGCAAGAGCCTCTTGTGTATGGAAATAATACACAGGCAAATATTTCTCAATAACAGGATGAAAACATAATAACACTTTTATGGTACAGTTCTTGCTGTTTTTTTTCTAAAACACCAGTCTATTTTTATCTTTTAGGGGGGATAAAAAAATGGAAGAGCTAGAAAAGAAAAATCAACGGTTGCAAGATGAAATGCACCTGTTGCGTACCAGGATAAAAGAATTTGAATCAACCCGGATTCTTCAGAAAAAAGAAAAAAATAAGCATGCTCAAAACGAACGGTATTATCGGTCAATAATAAATCACATTCATGAGGATATCCTGGTTATTGACAAAAATTATAAAATTACAGATGTTAACAAAACATTCCTGTTGACCTGCGGGCGGAAAAGAGAAGATGTCATAGGTCATTACTGCTATGAAATTTCTCATGGATTTGATAAGCCCTGTGAAGAACATGGGGAAGATTGTCCACTTTTAAAAGTATTTGCAACAGGACAGATCCACACAGCATGCCACCAGCATCTTCATTCCGGAGGCTGGAAAACCTGGGTAGATTTACTTCTATCACCGCTTACCGATGATAACGGAAACATTACCCATGTCATTAAAGCTATCAGGGATGTGAGCGAACTTGTAAATGCCGGCAAATCATTGGAAGAAATTAATAAAAAGTACCGTCGTGTTCTGGCCTCGTCAAAAAATTAATACGGGTTTCATTTAATAAATAACAATTTTTGCTTTTTCTCTAAGCATTGAAATCAAGGCTTTTTTCAGACTCTTTTTCTTTTCCTCTGCCAATTGTATTTTAATTTTTTTTGCTGCCTGCTCATAGCTGAGCTGCGTGGGAGGTTTAATTTCTTCAATCCTTGCCAAATGATAGCCAAACCGGGTTTCAATAACATCACTTATTTTATTAACTTCAAGTGTCATTAATTGTTTTTCAAGATCCGGGTCGAGCCTTCCCATATGTATAAAACCATAATCTCCACCCTTGATACGGTATCGGTCATTTGAATATTGCCTTGCAAGTGCGGCCATATCCTCACCTGCTTTTATTCTTGCTAATAATTGTA
>JAKIUJ010000164.1 GCA_021647625.1 Desulfobacula sp. | reverse complement strand
TGCTTTTTTCGGCGATACCATTGAATCCATCAGTGAGATTAACCCCTTTAGAGGGGAGGTCTTAAAAAACTATGATCAACTGGTGATCTATCCGGCATCCCATTCTGTAACCAAGAACGTCACCCGGACACGGGCCTCTGAAAGTATCAGGGAGGAGCTGAAGGCCCGCCTTGTCTATTTTCATGATAATAATAAACTGGTGGAAGCCCAGCGGCTGGAAGAACGAACCCGGTATGACCTTGAGATGCTCAATGAGATCGGCTATTGCAACGGCATTGAAAACTATTCCCGCCATCTGACCGGCAGAAACCCAGGGGAGCCGCCGCCGACACTATTGGATTATATTGATGATGATTTTTTATTATTTTTTGATGAAAGCCACATTTCGGTATCCCAGTTAGGGGCAATGTACAAAGCGGATCGGTCCAGAAAGGAAACCCTTGTGGCACACGGATTCCGTCTGCCGTCAGCCGTGGATAACCGTCCTTTGAAATTTGAAGAATTTAAACAGCGGGTGCCACAAATCATTTATGTTTCCGCCACACCTGCGGATTATGAAATGGAACAGGCTCAAGGTCGCGTAGCAGACCAGATCGTCCGGCCAACCGGGCTTTTGGATCCTGTTATCGAAACCCGGAGTGCCAAGTCCCAGGTGGATGATCTGTATGAAGAGATCATTAAAAGGGTGGCGGTCAAGGAACGGGTATTGGTCACCACATTAACCAAGCGAATGGCAGAGGATTTGACTGAATACTATGCGGATCTGGGCGTTAAGGTCAAATATCTTCATTCGGATATTGCTACTCTGGAGCGGATTGATATCATTCAGGATCTTCGCCGTGGGATATTTGATGTGTTGATAGGTATCAATCTGCTCAGGGAAGGACTGGATATTCCTGAAGTTTCTCTTGTGGCGATTCTGGATGCGGATAAGGAAGGGTTTTTAAGATCCTTTCGGTCCTTTATCCAGATTTTCGGGCGGGCAGCCAGAAATGTATACGGCAGGGTCATTATGTATGCTGAAAAAGAAACCGGCTCAATGAAAAAGGCCCTGTTTGAAACCAATCGCCGTCGAAAGATTCAAAAAGCCCATAACGAGAAAAATAATATTGTACCCGCAACCATTCAAAAAAGTATCAGTTCTTTTGACTATTCAACCAAAAGCAATGATTGTGTTGTGGAAGGCTCGGTGGATGAAGAGCTTTTAGCATATGAAGGTAAAGAATTAAAACTGGAAGATGTGATAAAGGATCTTGAATATAAAATGAAACTGGCGGCTGAAAATCTTGAATTTGAAAAAGCGGCGGAATACAGGGATAAGATCAAAGAGTTGACGGATA
Organism: Desulfobacula sp.; assembly: GCA_021647625.1. GTDB lineage: Bacteria > Desulfobacterota > Desulfobacteria > Desulfobacterales > Desulfobacteraceae > Desulfobacula. The sequence goes on along the minus strand of JAKIUJ010000164.1, from coordinate 8,039 downwards.
TTGAGGGATTTTAAAATACAAATGACCGATGTAATAGATGCCATACTGGAAAAATACAGGCAGGCACCCCATACGCCCGGCGTTTATCTGATGAAGGATATCAAAGGCCGTACCATCTATGTGGGCAAAGCCAAAGATCTGAAAAAGCGCTTGTCCTGTTATTTTGTGAAAAAAAAGAACCATGATCCCAAAACAGCAGCCTTGCTTGAGATGATCAAGGATTTCGAAATTGTACTCACTGCGTCTGACCAGGAAGCATTTATTTTAGAATCCAATCTGATTAAAGAGTATGCCCCCAAATACAATATCATTTTAAAGGATGGAAAAAATTACCCCTTGCTCAGGGTGGACATGAATGAGGCTTATCCGGCTATCCAGCGGGTAAGGAAAATCAAAAAAGACAAGGCAATTTACTTTGGCCCGTATTCGTCCAGTAACAGTGTTAACCGGATGCTGAAACAGATCCAGAAGATTTTTAAGCTCAGGAGATGTAAAAAAACACAATTTTTGAACCGCAACAGGCCTTGCTTGAATTTTCAGATCAAAGCCTGCCTGGGACTGTGCTGCAATGAGGTATCCTCTGAGGAGTATAAAAAACAGGTCCATGACGCCGTCCTTTTTTTAAAGGGCCGTAAAAACAAGGTCGTAAAAAAACTCAAAACACGTATGACAGATCTTGCCGCATCCCGGGAATATGAAAAAGCGGCCCAGGTACGGGATACCATTTTTGCCGTTGAAAAGATCATGGAGCGCCAGGTGGTTGTCAGTCCGGATATGAAGGATCGTGATATTATTGCACTGGCAGCGGACAAGGGTAGGGCGGTGATCACGGTGATGGTGGTAAGGTCCGGGTATTTAATCGATACCTCCCATTATCCGTTTGATTTAGGCTTCAAGGAACCCGATGAGATCCTGGCGGCGTTTTTGGAACAATACTATACAAAGGTTGGTTTTTTACCCTCTTTCATCCTGCTGGATCAGGACATTGAAAACAAAACATCTCTGGAAGAGCAGTTTTCAGAACGAAAAGAAAAAAAGGTTCGTATTCATGTGCCTGTTCGCGGAGAAAAAAAACATCTGGTCAAAATGGCACAGGTAAATGCCAACCAGGAACTTGAAAAACGACTGCAAAAAGAGGAGCAGGAGCGGGCAACCATTTCCATGCTGAAAGATCTTTTAAAAATGGATCATTTGCCTTCCAGGATTGAATGTTATGATAATTCAAATCTTTCCGGCCAGGACGCGGTTTCCTCCATGGTCGTATTCAAGGATGGCCGTCCCTTTAAGAAAGGATATCGAAAATTTATCATCCGGGATTTGGATTTTCAGGATGATTACGCCTATATGCACCAGGTAATCAAACGACGGTTTTTAAAAGATCCTGACAAGATGCCCCATCCGGATTTATTAGTGGTGGACGGCGGAAAAGGGCAGTTGGGAATGGCTATGGCAGTGTTAAAAGAACTTGATTTGGAGGGCCGTTTTATAGTGGCCGGTCTGGCCAAAAAAAATGAGGCCAAGGGTGAAAAAGATGATAAAATTTATCTGCCCGGCCGGTCTAATCCCTTGAATACAGACCGGTGCAAAAAAGCGCTTTACCTTTTGCAACAGCTCAGAGACGAAGCACACAGGATTGCCATTACCTTTCAGAGAAAAAGAAGGGAAAAACGGGCAGGACTCTCCATACTGGATTCCATCCCCGGTATCGGGCCAAAGAAAAAGCAGGTGCTGCTAAGACATTTTAAGGGAATTTCCCGTATGAAAAAAGCGTCTGTTAAGGACATTGCTCAATTGCCCGGAATGAATGAAGGCCTTGCCAAATCGGTACTGGAATCAATTAAAACGTAGTGATGCCTGCTGCTGTTCTTATTTGATTTTATCGGTATTTATTGTACGAACTCGAATCCCTTTTGATGTGAGTATGATCCGGTCACTTTAATATATTTGGAATCGCCGCCGTCGGATTCCAGCATAAAATCAGGTTTTGACGCGTCTTTGCCCTCAATGTTGCCACAAAATATTTTTATGGTGGCCGCTTTTCTTAAAATTCCTTCTATCTCCAGTTTTAGGAATCCCATTCTGCGATCAACATCCTCGATTTGCCGGGCAATGGTATTTTGTTTTTGTTTGTAAACTTCAATGCTGACGGGGATTTTTTCAAGGGTCTCAAAGAGTTTACGGGTATTGAAGACAGGCTTGGTGTTGTTTCGTTTCTGGATCAGATCCATCTCCCGGTAAATGGTTCCATAGTCCATGGTATTGGTGGCAATGATTACCGGTTTGATATGTCTGGCCAGACTGGAATCTGCAATGGTCAGTTTGGCCATCCGTTTCAGTTCCAGTTGCAGCTGGCCCAGTAACAGTTTCTCATTGCTTGACAGCTCTTGGATTTTATTTTTAACGGTGCCCATGTCTTTTAGCAATGTTTCTTTTTGAGAAAACAGGCTGCACCCAAAGTGGATGATATTTTCACCTGACAAATAGAGTCCGTTAAAGAACAACTTGTTTGTTTTAATAAGGTTGTTGGTCAACAATCCCCGGCTTTTTTTAAAAACGATGTCCGGGGCTGAAATATTGGAATCAATCAATTCATTATTAATCGTTATGCATCCCTCTTCGGATGATATATTTGAGCCGCTGGAAGAGCTGATCTCAATATCTTTTAATGCACTAATATTACTGCCGGATTGTACAAGCGAAATTTGTGCTTCGTTATTGGTTATTATTTCAGCACCTTCGGAAATATCCACCTGGACCCTGCCGTTAATTCTAATTTTAAATACATTGCAGATGATTCCTATTCTTGCACTTATGGGACAGGTATATTGCGTGCCGATATTTCCTACAGAATAATCCAGTCGTTTGATTTCAACTTCATCATCAATTTGAATACCACGCACAATGCCGTCGTCATCCCAGTCCAGGAGGACAACGCCCGTTGTTTGGGCTTGAAGATGGTATCCTCTTGAATCAAATGTGCCATCATCCACGTCATCTATTCTTTCCACACCAGGGCCGATGTTAATCATCAGGGGAACGGCTTCTCTTACCGGAAGCAGTTTGCCGTCAAATGAAATGCCTGGTTTGCCCTGTTTTTCATGTCCGATATGAAACAGTTTATCTCCGGCGTTTACAATGGGATATTTATTTATTTCTTTAAAATTGATTATACCGTCTTTTAATAGTTTCCCAGCACTTTGTTCATGATTAAAATAAGATTTATCTATTCTGCCGTCAATGCAGGGTACAGGGGATAGGGCAGTGACCGTGACCTGGAGTGTTTTTTTTGAAAGGATAATTTCTAATGATCGATTAATGGATTTGTCATCATCATGCAGTGTGTCTTCCCAATCATTTATTTGTGTGTGAAAAACTTCATTTTCATCAGGCGCTATCTTTTTTTGAAACAGGTCTCTGAGTCCGAGAATGAAAAGGCTGGGTTTGATATTAAACCTGGGCATCAACTGTAGCAGGGCCTTGCTAATGATTTGATCGGAAAAATTTGTTCGATCAATTTTTACCTGAATTCGCGAGGGGTCTGTTTGCTTTGAGATTGATTTAAACAGGTTTGTTTCAAGAATGTCTGCCCTTTCCTGAATTTTTTTAGGATCTATCATCTGTTTTTAAACCCTCAATGTTAAAAGAAACAATAATACTAACGGCATGCGCAGCTTTGCCCCCTTCAATCAAGGGGCGTGCGCAAAAAAAACCAGAGATTTTGACAAAATATGAAATATAGACTGTCTTTAAAAATTATTTCATATAAATTGATTCTAAAATTCGCTTTTTGCCTATCATACAGTGTTTTTGATCTTAAAAAAACCGTTTTAATTCCTTTTTTTTTTGCTTTACACTTTTTGTGTCAGGGTATAGTAGATGATGAGGCTTGAAAAAATGGTGTTTTGGGAGATTAAAAAATGACAGACCCGATGGACGAAAATGGATTTGAGAATGAAGATGAAATGAGTTTCGAAGAACTTTTTGAATCCTATGATGCAAAGATGACCAATGATTTAAACCAGGGCGATAAAGTTGATGGTAAGATTATTTCCATTGGCGATAAGAGTGTTTATATTGATACCGGCACAAAAAGTGACGGCGTGGTGAATAAGATTGAACTGCTGGATGAAGAAGGGGAGCTTCCATATAAAGAGGGTGATATCATCACCCTGTATGTTGTTTCCTTAAGTGAAAGTGAAATTGTTCTGTCTAAAGCCATTTCCGGGGCAGGTCAGGCCGCCATGCTCGGTGATGCTGCCAGGAGCAGGACTCCTGTGGAAGGAAAAGTTGTTGCTGTGATAAAAGGGGGCTTCCATATCGATATCGTGGGCAAAAGGGCATTTTGCCCTGTCAGCCAGATAGATGTGAAGTATGTTGAAACACCTGATGACTATATTGGTCAGACACATAACTTTATTATTACAAGGTTTGAAGAATCAGGTAGAAACATTGTAGTATCCCGCAGGGATCTGCTTGAAGAAGAAATAAAAGAACAGCAAAAAGCATTTTTTGCAAAAATAAAAGAAGGGGATGTTGTCCAGGGAACGGTTACAAAATTGATGTCCTATGGTGCCTTTATTGAATTGTCCCAGGGCGTTGAGGGAATGGTCCATATTTCCGAATTGTCCTGGTCACGGGTTGAAAAGGCCGAAGAAATACTTAATTCAGGAGATGTGGTTACCGTCCGGATTTTGAAAATCGAAACTCAGAAAGGCCCGGATGTGAGATCGGATGTGAGAAAAATCTCTCTATCGATGAAACAGACATCTGACAATCCATGGGACAGCGTTGACACCATTTTCCATTCCGGAGATCAAGTAACCGGAAAAGTGGTAAGGCTGACCTCTTTTGGTGCTTTTGTGGAAATTGCGCCCGGCATTGACGGACTGGTTCATATCAGTGAGATGAGTCACACAAAACGGGTGCTCAAACCGGATGATGTTGTGCAACAAGGGGAACAGGTTCAGGTGGTGGTAAAATCCATAGATTTGGATGCAAAAAGAATATCACTGAGTATCAAAGAAGCTGCCGGTGATCCCTGGACAGGTATTATCGTTCGCTTTCCGATCAATTCAATAGTTGATGGAACCTTGGAAAAACGAGAAAAATTTGGCCTGTTCATTAATCTTGAACCCGGCGTAACCGGCTTGATGCCGTCATCTCATATTCGAAATGCGACAAAACCATCAGACTACGATTCACTTAAGCCGGGCGATTCGGTAAAGATAATGGTCCAGGAAATTGATGAAGAGAACAGACGGATGACATTGACCTCACCCGATCAAAAAGACGGGGATAACTGGAAACAATTTGCCGGTGCTGCAAGTGAAAAATCTTTTGGCAGCATGGCCGGTCTCTTTCAAGAAGCCTTGGATAAGGATGCTTTAGATAAAGACAAATCATAAGCCCAAAGACCTATAGGGAGCAGTTTTAGTTCCACGGGTGTCAGGTAAGCCGGTTTTGTCAATTCCATATCGATAATTATTTGCAAAATCAATTATGAATATGATGTTGAATAAATTTACCAATGATTTTAATGGCCCGCTGCCCTTCTGAGAGATATCTGGCAAAATAGTGCCATACATGGAACATGTCCTTCCAGACCTCTAACTCAACATTAGCACCGGCCTGTTTAAGTTTTTGGGTCAATAGTTTGGCGTCATCAAGAAGAACTTCATTTTCTCCAACCTGGATGAGTACGGGGCAGCACCCTGAAAAATTGTTATGGATTGGGGATATCAAGGGGTGAGATAGATCTTTGTCTGTATAGAGACGGGCTGTTTTTTTCAGAACCTTCTGACCGAGCATGGGATCTTTTTCCCGGTTTTCAATGTGGGAGGTGTTGTTGCATTCAAGATCTATCCAGGGTGAAATCAGAATGGAGCAGGCCGGCTTAGGTAGGTTCTCATTTAAGATTTGGGCTAAAAGGGCAAGGCTGAGACCGCCGCCGGCCGAGTCCCCCATGATACAAATGCTTTTAGAATAGTTGTTTTTATCTAAAACATTTTTATTTACAAGCCATTGGTAGGCTGTATTCACATCGGTTAATCCGGCAGGAAAAGGATGTTCCGGCGCCAATCTGTATTCAAAGATTAACAGCCTGGCATTTGCAGCCAGGGCAATTCGCGAAGCAAGCGCTCTGTGTGAATTTATAGAACCGGCAATATATCCGCCACCATGGACATAGAAAATGACACGGTTGTTACTGATTTTTGGTGGCGTCAGCCATTCTGCCGGGATATGATCGATATGAAAGGCCTCGCATTTCACTGATTTATCCGGTTGAAATGCCATGGCCCCTTTTTCAAGTAATTGACGATAGGATTCGATACCAACGGTGTCAAAGCTAGGACGGGTTTTTAAAAATTTGAAAATGGCAGAGATAATATGTGAATTCATCTTACTCATAAAAAAAAGGGTGTTGTTAATGTGTGAAAAAAGAAGTATCACAATTTTGCTGGAAACCAAATGCATTTTTTAATGGCCGGATGATTCTTAATCAGGGTGATTATATTATTAATACGGCCAGACTTGATACCGTCAATTTTAAAAAACGGATTGTTATGAACCCAAAAATTGTCATTACTGATTTTGATGGAACACTGCTGAATAATAAAAAAAGAATTTCAAATGAAGATTTTCATACCTTAGAAAAACTAAGACAAAAAAAAATTGGTGTTGCCATTGCAACGGGCCGTTCCCTTGAATCTTTTAGAAAAGCCTTGTCTGACATAGGATATGGGGATTTACATTCGTCTTTTCCAGTGGATTATGTTATGTTCTCTACCGGTGCGGGGATTCTTGATTTTTATAGTCAAAAAATTATATTCAAGCGATCAATTCCCAAAAAAGGCGTTGTCAGGATTAGCCGCTATTTTGATAAACAAAAAATAGACTATATGGTGCATAAAGCCATACCCGAGACCAGTCATTTGCTTTATAAATCCCATGGACAGACAAATAAAGATTTTCATATGCGCCTTGATCTTTACAACGCCCATGCCATGCCTTTGGAAAACAATGCGAATCAATTTGAATCAGCCACCCAGGTATTGGCAATTATCCCGGACCGGCCTGGAAAAAAAATCATTGTCAAAATACAGCAGGCGCTATCGTGTTTCAGTGTGATCCCGGCTACATCTCCTTTGGATCATCGATCTTTATGGATAGAGGTGTTTCATGATGATGTGTCTAAATCAAAGGCTGCGGACTGGCTGTGCCGTAAATTAAAAATTGAAAAGGCTGATGTTGTTGCCGTGGGAAATGACTATAACGATCATGACTTGTTGGCCTGGGCAGGCAGAGGATTTGTTGTGGGCAATGCACCAGATCTCTTAAAGTCGAGGTTTTCAATCGTTGAGACAAACAATAATTCAGGATTTTCCAGGGCGGTAAATGCGGTTGGATTTAATTAATGTACGGATTTGTCTGTGTCTAATTCGGACAAATCAAAATCAGGATATAATTTTTTACAGCAGGCCGGACAGATCCCGTGGGAGAACAAGGTATCCGTAAAATGCTCTTCAACCGGAATCCAGGTCCCTTTTTTGAGCCTGATGTCTTTGCAGCTTGCACAGATCGGGGTGACATCTTTTGAGGGAGAGGTTTTTTGATCAAGGAATTTCTGATAAATTTTTCGCAATTCAATCACCTGGGTGACGTCCCTTACAACAGTAATGGATCCCTGGTAGGTTGTTTCATTATCGAAAACAGGACTACAGGCCAACTCCACATGAACTGTTTTTTTTGTTTTATCAATCATCTCAATAATATATCTATCCGTTGATCCGATCTTTCTCCTTTGAGTCTGTTTTTGAATGATTTTAAAACTATCGGGTGTAGATACGTCCCTGAGATTTTTGTTAAGAATGTTATTACTTGAATGACCGATCATATTGCAAAAGACTTGATTGGTGTACGTGAAGTTTTCATATTGGTCCACTGTGAACACACCTTCTGCAATATTTTCCGTTATTGTTCGATATTGGCTTTCACTTTTTTCAAGTTGTTCTCGATATGCTTTGTTCTCACCTTTTAGC
>JAKIUJ010000163.1 GCA_021647625.1 Desulfobacula sp. | reverse complement strand
GCGTTGAACTTCAATATCAACATCAGAGTCAGAAGCGAACTGAAGCAAGGCCTTTGCCTTAACAACGTCTTCCTCTTTGATACAGAAAACCAGTTCTTCGATAAATTCTTTTGCATTTATCCCGCTCATATCTTACCTTTTTTAATTATTCTTTAAATTGATAAAAAACTGAATTCAAATATTTTTGTGATGCAAAAAGATCTGTATCATTTACCAAAGATTCCGTAGACCCGATGAGTAAATAGCCATCCGGTTCAAGAACTTTTGAAATGCTCTGATAAATTTTTCTCCGATCCTCGCTCGTAAAATAGATCATGACATTTCGGCACAGCACAATGTCGAATTTCCCGACACCGACAAAAGGTTTCATCAGATTCATCTTCTTAAATTGCGCCATCATCCTGACATTATCCCTTATCTTGTATCGATCATCCGGCTGCTTATCAAAATAAGTATTTAGTCGTCTTTGATCCAGTCCACGCGCTACTTCAAATTTATTGTACACACCATAGCTTGCATATGCTATTGCAGCATCTGAAATATCCGTACCATACAATCTGACATTGTATTTATCCGGTGTTATCCCCATCTCAATCAGAGTCATGGCAATGGAATAAATTTCCTGGCCCGTTGAATTGGCAGCACTCCAAAGACGTATGGTTGTTTTCGGTATGGCATTGGTCTTTGAGCGTTTATCAATTAAATCCGGAAATATTTTATGCTGCAATAATTCAAACGGCGATTTGTCTCTGAAAAAATAGGTCTCGTTAGTAGAAATGGCATCGATAATTTCATTTTCCAACTCTTTTTTAAAATCTGATTTTGCCTTTTGAAGCAGTTGAGAATAGGAGGAAAATTCCAGCCTGTTGAGGATTGGATTCAACCGGGTTTCCAAAAGATATTCTTTTCCGACATCAAGTGCGATTCCGGAAATATCTAGAATATACTTTGAAAAAATTTTAAACTCTTCTGGGGTAACTGTTACTTTTGGCATAAATTATGTTGATAAAAAAAATTAATGAGACTGTTTATGAGATTATTGTTTTAACAATCTCTTCGGCAATCTTGTCCAATGGGGCAATGACGTCGGCTATACCGGATTCAGTCGGCTCCTTGGGCATGCCGTAAACAGTGCAGGTTTCTTCATTTTGTGCAATAACTGTACTGCCACTGTTTTTCATCTGGACAAGACCCTTTGAACCGTCAGAACCCATACCCGTCATAATTACTCCGGTTGAACGTCCGACATAATACTGCGCTATGGATCTGAACAAATAATCAACAGAAGGTTTACAGCTATTTTCCGGTGGATCATCTGTAATTTTAATTTTTCTGGTAATTCCGTCTGCAGCAGCAACGATTTTCATCTGTTTACCGCCCGGAGCGATCAATACCCTTCCCGGTTCAACAATATCCCCATTTTCAGCTTCTTTCACTTGAAGATTGGATTTATTGTTCAGGCTGTTTGCAAGAGAAGCTGTAAATAATGGCGGCATATGCTGAACGATGAGTATAGGGGCTTTAAAATTTGCAGGAAGCATGGGTATCATTTTAGTTAACGCATTTGGGCCCCCTGTGGAAATCCCAATTCCGACAATCTCAGATTTTGCAGGAATAGCCGATTTCTTGATGGTAGATATCGTTTTTTTTGTTACACCAGCTTTAGATTGGACAGGTTTTTGATGAATGCGTTCTCTGATCTTACGTTGTGTTGCTTTTCTTCTTTTAAAGCCCTCAATAATTGGTAGAATGGCATCCTTCACCTTTTTCATGTTTTCCGCCATTTTGCCTTCACTGGGTTTGGGCACAAAGTCAAAAGCGCCCAGTTCCAAAGCTTTTATGGTCATTTCACTACCCTGTTGCGTGAGCGTTGACAACATAACTGCTATGGGTGCGTTGGGCATGTCTTTCAATTTTTCCAGAACTTCAATCCCATTAACTTCCGGCATTTCGATATCAAGCGTAATCAAATCCGGTTTTAAGGATGCAATTTTAGACAGGGCTATCTTGCCGTTATTTGCAGTGCCGATAACTTCAACACCTGGTATCTCTTTTAAGACATCACCAACAATTTTTCTATATACTATAGTATCATCTATAACGAGCGCCTTAATAGTTTCCATTAGTCCTTGAGAACCTCATCTATAGCAAGGATACCGATCAATTTTTTTTCAGTTTTTAAAACGCCTTGAAAAAATTTGCCTTTAACTCCGCCAATATTAGAAGGTGCCGGCTCAATATTGTCACTTTTCGCGATAACAACATCACTGATGGAATCAACTAAAAGGCCAATGTGCTCGTCTTCTGAATTAACAATAATATTTCGATTATCCTTACCCTTGGTCACTGGATCCAGACCGAGTTTCTTGCCTAGATCAATAATGGTGACAATCCGCCCCCGCAAATTTAGAATTCCCTCGATATATTCCGATGCCTGGGGGACTTTTGTGATCTCAAAATGTTTGTTAATCTCCTGAATGTTCAGGATATTAATCCCACACAGTGCTCCGCCAACATAAAAAGTTGAAAATTCCAGGTCCACCGAAGAACCCTCTATCATGCTATCTGCCATCTTTCTCTCCTTTATCTGAAAGGGTAGTAACCTATTTCAGATCTAATTTGTGCCTGATCAATTTCATCAACTTTTCTCTGTCGAGCTTAATCTCGTAATCATCGATACCCACTTTGCGTCCTTTTTCAATGTGTGCCTCACTTGCCAATGATGTCAGAGCAATCACCTGTAGATGAGAGTACTTGGAATCACTCTTAATTCGCTTGGTCAACTCAAATCCATCCATATTGGGCATCTCCAGATCTGTAACTACCAGATCAATCTCATCGACTCTTTCTTTGAGCAATTCCCATGCGATCAAACCGTCTTCAGCTTCTATTACCTTGAACCCGTCATCTTCCATAAAGGTCTTGACCTGGTTTCTGAAAAATGCAGAATCTTCGGCAAATAAAAGTATTTTTTCTCCAGATTCAGCCATTTCCGCCGCCACCTTGGCTTCTTCTTTAAACCACTGCGGATTGAGTATTTTTACCATTTCAAAAATATCAACCAAAAGCGTCGTATGTTTGTTTATGATCATGGAGCCACTAATGGCAGGCTGTTTCAGAGTACTTTCATCAACATCCAGTGAAACTTCAAGCGCATCAACAGGAGGGGTGACCATCAGTCCAAGTTCTCTGTCTTTAACTTTAAATACAATCACTTCCTGCTGTTCTTTTGGTTCAAGCCGCTGGAAGTCCGACACCTGGGACAACTCAAAAAGCGGGAGCGCACCACCCCGGTACTGAACGACCTTTCTATCTCCGATCGGTTCTATGGTAGATGTCTGTATTCTTTCTATGCGCTCTACAATATTAAGAGGTGCTGCAAAATATTCAGAATCCCCATTTTTAAATGTGAGCATGGCTGCTTTATCCATGGCTGCCGCAGCCTCTTCTTCAGCCATCCTGGCCACCTGGCCGACATCGGAAACACTTGACAGTTTAGCCATTTGAGCGAGATTTGAGATATCAAGAATCAATGCGACTTTACCATCCCCCATGATGGTGGCACCGGCATATGCGCTACATTTTTTAAGATGCCTGCCAACGGGTTTGACAACAATCTCTTCAGAGTCATAAAGCTGATCAACAACAAGACCATATTTGAATGCACCGGCAGAAACAACTGCGATATTCATGGCACTGCTTGCATGATATCTTCGGTCTTCAGGCTCCCTTTGTGAAGGCTGATCCTCATCATTCCCGGATGATTCGATAGCATTGCCATCTTCATCGAAAAGATGCTGTTTGGATCGTCTGTCAGCCATATTCGTACGTCTATCCGACTTATCTTCATCACTTCCAGGGTCAAGATAAGTTTTTTCAATCCCCAGCATTTCAGATAAATCAAGCAAAGGTAAAAGCTCCCCTCTTAAACGAACTACAGCGGCATCACCTACTTTTTCAATTTTTTCTTTTACCTGGTTGGCCGGAATTCTGAGCAGTTCGTTCAAATTGACCTGTGGCACTGCATATCTTTCTTTGCCCACAGAAGTTATCTGACTTGGGATAATGGCTAATGTCAGGGGCAGCTTTATTTGAATATCTGTCCCTTCGCCAGGTGTAGAATCCAACTCAATAATACCACCAAGGCCTTCAATATTGGTCACAACGACATCCATACCAACGCCCCGGCCGGACACATCTGTAACCTCTTTGGCTGTGGAAAAACCGGGCAGGAGAATAAATTCCATCTTCTGTTTGTCCGTCATTTCATCAACCTGCTGTTCCGTAACAAGGCCTTTGGCCACGGCCGACTCTGCTAGCCTGTCCGGATCAAGGCCTTTTCCATCATCAGAAATGACGATATTCACTTGACCCGCATCATGAAATGCTCTCAGGATAATTTTTCCTGTATCCCCTTTTCCCATCTGTCTTCTTTCTGCCGGGGTCTCGATGCCATGATCGACCGAATTTCTAATCAAGTGGGTCAATGGATCATTGATCGACTCTAAAATTGTTTTATCCAGCTCGACATCCTTACCTTCGATAACCAGATCAATTTGCTTACCCAACTGCTGTGAAAGGTCCCGGACAACCCGTGTGAATTTATTTAAGATATTGGCAATGGGTTGCATTCGTGTTCTCATGATCGCTTCCTGGAGTTCGGATGTGATCATGTCGATTCTTTGGCTGGATAACTCAGTCGCTTTTGAATTCGAAGAATTGATCCCTTGAAGCAATTGGTTCCGACTTAAAACAAGTTCGCCGGCCAGGTTCATCAATGTATCCAAAAGCCCGACATTTACCCTTAAAGATGTTTGTGGTTTTGCGCTGATGACAACACCTTTGTCTTGTTGTTTAGGTTTCTCTTTTGCAGAAATCGATTTTGCAACAGGCACAGGCTTGGATACCACAACCTCCGGTGCAGGAGTCGCGACAACAACCGGCTCTGGCGCTGACGCTGTTACAGGAGCTGTCGTTTCAGCCACCTGTTCTTTTGACGGCATTGCCGCAGGTTCAACTTCGGATTGTGAAGAACTTGCGGTTCGCACCATATCGTCCGATATTGCATGAATATATTTTTTATCGATATCAAACAAGGTGTCTGTCATATCATATTCAATAATGGATGCAAAAAGAACCTGAAAAGGAATTCGACCGGGGCCGCTTCTTTCTGAAAGTAAGCCAACGGAATCAAAGTCAATTCGCGAATCTATAATGGTTCCTGTCTTTTGCAAGCTGTTTAAAACTTCTATGGGATTTTTGTCTTTTCGTTGAATATCATTGATTAAATCATACTCGACAAGAAAAAGATTTTTACCCTCGGATTTATATTGTTCCATATCAAACAACGAAACCTGGGGGAAAATCCGACCATCTTCGAGTACAATATCAACCATCTCGGAAACCGTACCTTGTCTCTCTTCCGGCAATGAGGCTTTTGTAATACCCTCTAAGGCGGTAATATGAACAGTCACATCCTGATCATTACTTGTTTCAATATTTTTTAAAAGATTCTCAAGTTCATCAAACCCTTTAAGCAGAACACTTATCCTGTTTGAATCAGGAATAAGTTCTTTGGTTCTGACAAGTCCAAGCACGTTTTCAAGATGATGGGACAACTCTTTAATTGTCGTAAGCCCCATAAAACCTGCACCACCTTTGATGGAATGCGCAGCCCTGAATACATTGTTCACCAAATCCAGATCTATGTCTGCACCGGCTTCTTCAATGGTCAAAAGATCACTTTCAATATCACCAAGATGATCCAGCGATTCTTCAATATACATTTGTAGGGTCTCGTCATCTTCAAACATATCAAATCTCCTGAAAGGGTTTTAACATCGAAACGGCAAAATTTGCCTAATCATTAAACAATCTACCTAAGATACACTGAAAAGTCAAACCTAGAATATTGAAAAAGGCTGGTTTTATTTCATATTTTACGCACGATATCGTTGGGTTGGCATTCAATTCCAATTTTAAGAATTACCTTTGTATTCGGATGTGCATTTTCAAGTAATTCTCCATCCAAATTCAGCAATTCAACAACCTTTATTCTCTTTGGAAGGCCAACGGGTGAAATCACTTCAACCTCATCACCAATGCATAATTTATTGCGAATACCGACGACATATCCACCAGATTTCTTTTGGGTCAATATTTTACCAATAAAGCTATGAATTTTTCCCTTGTGCTCATTTTTATAATTGGGCAATTGCTGGTCTGACCCATCAAAATAAAAACCTGTGGAATATGCCCTGTGGAATACCTGGTAAAGCTCATCATGCCAGTGAGGATCAGTTTGATATTCTAAAGGGTTATCCATGTATGCATCTATCGCGTTTCGATATGTTTTAACAACAGAGGCAAGATAATTAATACCCTTCATCCTTCCTTCGATTTTTAAAGATGTAATGCCGGCATCAATTAATTGGGGGATATGCTCGATCATGCAAAGATCTTTTGAATTAAAAATATAGGAGCCCCGACTGTCTTCCATAAGCGGGTGGTACTCATTGGGCCGCAACTCTTCAACCACACTGTATTTCCACCTGCACGGATGGCTGCACAGTCCGCGATTGCTGTCTCTGCCGCTTAAGCAACTGCTCAAAAGGCATCGACCCGAATAAGAGATACACATGGCGCCATGGATAAACGTTTCCGTCTCAATGGGACTGTCATCACAGGTCTGGCGTATTTCATTCAAAGATAATTCTCTAGCCAGATTGACCCTTTTTATGCCTGACTCGTGCCAGAATTTGACTGCATGAAGATTGGTTGTATTGGCCTGGGTGCTTAAATGAATATCAATTTCGGGAATTATCTGTTTTGCTAAAAAGATAACACCAGGATCAGCGATAATAATTGCATCCGGGCCGATCTTTTTGACTTTGGCCAAAAAATCTTTAAGGGCCTGGTGTTCATTATTTCGAGAATAAACATTGCAGGCCAGATAAACCTTCACATGATGTTTCTTTGCCAGAACCATGGCATCAGCAAGCTGCTGGTCGGAAAAATTACCTGAAAAATTTCTCAGACTAAAATCTTTCCCAGCCAGATAAACAGCGTCTGCACCATAGTGTATAGCTATTTCAAGCTTTTCAAAATTCCCTGCGGGTGCCAGTAATTCCGGCTTAAATCGATGATTTTTCATTGAGTTCAATGGTGCCCCCGGCAAGAATCGAACTTGCGCTCAAGGATTAGGAATCCTATGCTCTCTCCACTGAGCTACGGGGGCAAAAAATTATTCTACAATTAATGTTTGGCCGGGAAATATTTTACTTCTTTTATTCAATTGGTTCAAGGCAAGCAGTCGAATTAAACTCATCTTATATTTTTTTGCGATGGAAAAGGGGCTGTCCCCTGATCGAACCTGATAGGAGATGGCATTGTGCTTTGCCACAAGCATGTGTCTTTGAGTGGCTATCGTTAAGTTCTGACCTATTTTCAACCGGGTACCGGGTAAACGGTTTGTTGCCATGATATGCTTGGTTGTAGTACCAAACTCACGGGCAATATTCCAAAGGCTGTCTCCTCTTTTCACTGTATATTTTATGGCCTGCCCAGATACAACCTTCTGACGTGCGGCAATGGTTTTGACCCCTGCGTTATTTCTGCTGGGAATCTTAAGGACCTTACCTGCAATGATTCTATGGGTGCGGCCGATATTATTGGCTCTTGAAATCGCACGAATAGAGGTTTTATACTTGTTTGCAATTCCAGACAGGGTGTCTCCCCGTCTTACCCGATGATAAACAAACATGGGGGGTGGAGAATACGTGGTCTTAATTGCATCCAACTTTGCAAGAAAGAGTTCTGCCTTATCTTCAGGAATCTTTAATTGATATGATTCCGAAGGTAAAAGTGCATACCGCAATTCCGGATTCAAATCCTTTAAAACGCGGACATTCACCCCTATCTCTTTTGCGATATCTTTCAGCCTGACCTGTTTTTTTATTTCAAATACTTTAAATTCAACCGGCTCTAAAGGATTTGAGACCTTCATATTATATTTATCCAGATTTCTTACAATATGAAGTGTCGCTAAAAATCTTGGCACATATCGTGAGGTTTCTCTTGGAAGACTCTGGTACAAATCCCAAAAATTATCCAGATAATTAATTCTCTGTTTCCTGATAATTCTTAACACACGGGATTCACCGCAATTGTAGGCAGCAAGAGCCGTCGTCCAGTCACCAAAAAGGTTGTGAAGCTCTTTTAAATAGGCAATGGCCGCCAAGGTGGCCTTTTCAGGATCGAGCCGTTCGTCAATATAATAATTTCTGTTAAGACCAAACTTGTAACCTGTTGAGGGTATAAACTGCCATAATCCAAGGGCTCGTGCATGGGACAATGCCCTGATTTTAAATCCGCTTTCAATCAATGGCAACCAGGAAATATCCTCCGGCAGTCCAGCTTTTTTTAACTCGGAAACAATAAAGGGCCTGTATCTGGCGGACCGCTCAAGCGATTGAATAAAAAATTTGCGTTCAGGTCCGGTCAACCGCTTAATTTCAGCTTTAACAAATCGGTTCATGATGATGGGTATTTCATTGTACTGACCATTCACCACTATTTGCCGGGACGCATAAATTTCCAGGATACGTTTGGATATCAAATAGCGAATATCTTCTTTTTGCTGATTGAACTCAGGATTTTTTTCCAAATCAATTTCAAGAATAGTGTAATAGGCAGAATCCAGATTACTTAAGGCTTCCTCCAATTTACCTTTTTCCCACATCTGCTGGGCAAAATTACAAAGTTCGAGTGCCTGGTCAATCCTTTCCTGTGCGCCTAACTCAAGCTCCTGATTTTTTTTCCCCGAATTCATCTGGGATTGATCAAGTTGAGACGAACCCAGCTTGTCACCCTCCTGTGAAACAGTCTCGGAAATGATAAGGGACGACAGGGCCTTTTGTTGGGGAGCATCCGTTGCAATCAACTCTTTTTGGCCTGGTAAAAAAGCCTGCCCAGATCCTGTTGATGCTTTTTCCAATCCTGATGATGACGGCTGATTGTTTGAATATTGGTTGGAGATTTGTTGACGGTTAGCGTATTGACAACCTGCTAAGATCCAAAAAATCATTAGACAGAAAACAAATTTGGATTTAAGCATTTTCCTCCTTAATAATTTCATAATTTTGACATTGTGGATTAATTATTAAATTCGAAAACGCTTGTCAAGTCTTTATGTTCGCTTTTTTTTTGAATGTAGTCTAATTTTTATTTTTTTTTTAAAAGAAAGAACACCATTTTAATGAGAATGCTTTGTTCCACAGCGCCACGGTAAATTTATGCTAAGAGCAAACATCCTATGAGTGGCAGCTGTTCCGAGTCATTTTTAAATAATCAAAGACAGCCCGCATGTTTTTATTCAATCGGCGCATTTTTTGGGCAACACTGTAAA
>JAKIUJ010000162.1 GCA_021647625.1 Desulfobacula sp. | reverse complement strand
GGAAGAATTTTTACGTGTGAAAATCGGGTCCGTGGATGGCAAATTGGTTTCCTCACAGCTGCCAAGGGGGTCCGGGAGTATTACCACATTAACAGAGGCAGACGGAATTATCCGGATTCCACGCAATATCGAAGGGATTTCAGAGAATCAGGATTTCCCTGCCCAGCTTTTACGCCCCCTGTCTTCCATTGAGAATACAGTCGTGGTTACAGGATCCCATGATAATACCCTGGATCTTTTAGCCGATCAGGTTAGAAGAGTTGATGGGGATGTCAGCATCTCTTCGAGCCATGTCGGCAGCATGGGGGGATTGATGGCTATCAAAAAAGGGGCTTGCCATATGGCTGGTGCCCATCTCCTTGATCCTGAAGACGGCAGTTATAATGTTTCATATATCAAAAAGTACTTGCCCAATGAAAAGGTATGGGTCATTAATCTTGTCATGCGCGATCAAGGACTTATCGTGGTGAAGGGAAATCCTAAAAAGATAAAGGCAATTGAGGATTTGAAGAATTTTGACCTTAGGTTTATCAATCGGCAACCAGGCTCCGGCACCAGAATTCTATTTGACTATAAATTGGAAACCCAGGGGATATCACCCGACCAGGTGATCGGGTATGAAAACGATGAATATACTCACATGTCCGTTGCTGTCTGCGTTCTTTCCGGAAGGGCGGATACAGGTCTTGGTATCCAGGCTGCAGCCCGGGCTCTGGATCTTGATTTTATTCCGGTGGTAACCGAAGAATATGATCTTATTATTCCGGACAGGTTCTACAATACAAAAAAAGTCCAGGTTCTTCTTGAAACCATTGCCTCGGAACAATTCAAAGAACGGGTTCATAAATTGGGTGGTTACAGCACCCAAAAAACCGGGCAGGTGATGTATCGTTCTGAAGGATTAAATAGTGTTTGAATAAAAACCCACTCGTCGGCAGCGCCCATCTGCTTCGTTGCTGCAAAATTCTGCCAAATCATACGACTGGCCTCATGTACAGTAGTACATTCCGGTTTCAGGATTTCTTGCGCCTTGCATATGGGCAACTTTTCGCCCAAACACGGGTTTTCGGTCAGGCACTAATTATGGGCACTTAATTTAATTCCCGTTCCTAAGATTAAAAAAGACTGCAAAGAATCATTCTTTGCAGCCTTTTTAATATGTTTTAGAATGGAGAAAACGAGTGTTATGTTTCCCCAGAAACGGTTTGTTTTTTTTATATGAAAGAATTGTTTAAAACTATTGAGTTCTTTCATGTTTTGTCAAAACCGCTGGTTTTTTGCGCAACCCACTGTATGAAACAAGCTGCGCATGGCGTTAGTAAGGATGAATTTCAACCCGTCTGTTCATCGCACGGCCCACATCGGTGCCGTTTAGTGCAACCGGCTTATTAAAGCCGAATCCTTCGGTTGCCAGCCTGTTTTTCAAAATCCCCTTTCCAATCAGATAATTTTTAACAGCATGGGCACGTCTTAAGGATAAATCCATGTTGTAAGCATATGTACCGACATTGTCACAATGGCCATGCAGTTCAACACTCATGATCGGGTTTTTCTCAAGGATGGCCGCGACATTATCCAATAGCGGGTATGCCACAACTTTAATAACATCCTTGTTAAAGTCGAACAAGACATTATCCAATACCCAGCAGCCAACGGTGTTGACAGCGGCACCTATTGGGGTTCCAGGACATTGATCATCTTCATCATAGATACCATCCTTATCCGTGTCTTTTTTTATTTCAACAACAGGTACGGCAGTAGTAACAGCAGGGGCAGCAGGAGCCGCCGCATTTTTATCGAGGAATACTTTTTCAACAAAACCCGCCATTCCGGCACTGGTCAATACTTCGTCGGCTGTGGAGAAAAAGCCGCAGTCCCCGATAAGGGCAATTTCTTTAAGTAATTTTTCACCGGCAGGATCATTCCCAACCAGGATGGGGTAATAACAGATGGAAGATCCATAAAGATCTTTTAACTCCCGGGCAGAGGCCAGAACATCACCCGGCAGGTCAAGACCGTCACTGACGATGATGACAGCATTATGAATTCCAGGCTTGACTGCAAGGTCTTTTCCCGCTTCGTCAAGTGCCAGGTAAAGCGGGCTGAAGCCACCGGCTTTATTAATTTTTGCAAAATTGTTTTTCAGGTTCTCTGTTGAATATTTTTCCATGCCATAAAACAATTTTGTTTTTTCTTTTGTCACTTTTGACGAATGTCCAAAAGATCTCAATCCTGCTGTCTGACCCATTTCAGGAATGGTTTGGTTCATCCTGTCGACAATAGCCCTGGCAATCTGGAATTTTTTTGAACCGTTATAATTGGCAGCCATTGAACTTGAGGCATCAAAAAGGATCAGGAAATTGTCCACTTTTGATGAGTACATTCCCGTATCAAATGTTTTTGCTTCAAATGACGGTAAGGTATCCATCTGTTTTGATGCACACCCGAATAAAAACATAAAAGCAAAAAGAATTAATAATGTTCTGGTTAAGAATTTCATGAGTCTTTTTCTCCTTAAAGAATAGATTAATAGAAATAATTGATATAAGATTTATGATGATTAATTAATAAACTTAAATTAGTTTACAGTAAAACGCCTTAGGCATCAACTATTCTTTTGCATCTTTTCAGCCGAATTTAAAAGTTCTTTTTTTATTGCCCGTGCAAGTTTTTTAAAAGTGTAGGGTTTTTTTATATATTGCCCTGCCCCCAGCCGAAGCGTTTCTTTAACTCGACGGCTTTGGGAAAATCCACTGGCAATAATGGCTTTTTGATTGGGCTGAAAACGTTTAATTTGCGAATAGGTTTCAAGTCCGTCAATGCCGGGTTCCATTTTCATATCAAGCAATAGTAAATCAACCGGATTGTTTTTAATGAAGGCAATCGCTTTTTCACC
The DNA here is from genome assembly GCA_021647625.1 of Desulfobacula sp. Classification (GTDB taxonomy): domain Bacteria; phylum Desulfobacterota; class Desulfobacteria; order Desulfobacterales; family Desulfobacteraceae; genus Desulfobacula. The sequence goes on along the minus strand of JAKIUJ010000162.1, from coordinate 6,526 downwards.
GCTGGCGACAGAAAACGGGGTGTAGCCGAGCAATTTGAGTGAATCCCGGGCTATTTTTCTTTGTTCTTCAATATCGTCAATAACAAGAATTGTTTCACCATTGCCTTTAAAAGATTCTATTTCAAAATTATCCGGAATATTGCCCAGGTCTTTTCGGGTAGCAGGGAAATAAAGCTCAAATACAGTGCCAATGTTTTTTGTGCTGCGAACTTCAATATAGCCTTGATGGTCTTTGACACAGTTCCACACCACTGAAAGTCCCAGGCCGGAACCACTCCTTCCCATCTGTTTTTTTGTGTAGAATGGTTCAAAAATTCGATTCAAATCTTTTTGTGGAATACCGCCGCCGTCATCTGTAATTCTGAGTACGGCATAGTCTCCTTCCTGGATTGTATCATACCCCCCCAGAGGAATATCAATATATTGGTTATAAGATTTTATTTTTACGATACCGTTATCTTTGATGGCTTCTGCTGCGTTAATGACCAGATTCATGACTATTTTCGAGATGTGCGAGGGAGAACCGCAAATATTTAAAAGGTCTGTTTCAGAATCGGTTTTAAATCTTATGCCGGGGTAATTTCTTTCAAGCCGGGTATGGGCCGCACTTTGAAGGTATTCCTGCACAACATTATTGAGATTGAAAATGTTCTCAACCGGAATACCGCGCCGGGTCAGTGTTAAAAGATCCTGAACAATGTCGGCGGCCCTGAGTCCTGCATCATGCATAAAGGAGATGGGTTCTTTTAAGGGGCTGTTGTCCGGCAGTTGCATTAAGATAAGTTCCGGATAGCTGACCAGACCGGACAGGATATTATTTAAATCATGGGCAACCCCGCCGGCCATGGTACCGATCAATTCCATTTTCTCAGCCCGCAAAAGCTTTGCTTCAAGATCTTTGACTCTGCTGATATCCCTGATGCGCTCTTCCTCTAAAGAGAGTGCCGCAGCAAGCATTTGAATGATATGAATCTCATCATCAGAAAATTGTCTTTTTTTTGTATAAAAAACACACAGGGAACCAATGGCGGTATTATTTAATCGAATGGGGAAACCCAGATAGGATTTTAAATTGTATTTTTTAACGTATGGGTCGGTTTCAAAAAAAATGGTATTTTCAAGATCCGGCAGGATAACGGGCTTGTCTTTACCCTTGATGGTTGCTTCCCAGCAGATGTGCCCCTCTTTGTCAAAATGATTTTTAATATTCAGGTCTTGATTGTGCCCGGCCCGGATGATCAGGGATTTATGTTTATCGTCAATGCGATTGTAAAAAGAGCAAATACCATCAAGAATTTGACATGTCTGTTCCACGATGATGGCGATATTTTTTTTGCAGTCGGTGCCCAGAAGCTGGAAGATTTGAGCCATCCCGGCCAGTTTGTTATTGGAACCGTCTTCATCGAAATCCGTCACTGAGTTTCTCATTGGTTTCCTAGCTCCTTATTGAAGGCGTATACAACGTTTTATTGTGAAAAATGAGCAAGTTCAAGTCTTTTTTTAATATCTTGCAATTTGGGCCTAAGAATTATATACGATTGCAGATTGTTTAAGCGGAAATAACTATAAAAAACCATAACGAAATTAAGATAAAAACAGAGTTTATATGGAACTTCATCAGGGAATTATTCTTGGTATATTACAAGGACTCACAGAGTTTTTACCGGTAAGCAGTTCCGGCCATTTGATCCTGGGGCAGAGTTTTTTTGGGATGACACAGTCCCAGTTGAGTTTTGATATCAGTGTCCACATGGGAACACTATTGGCAGTCCTTTTGGTATATGCATCCGATATATTGGCGATCTGTTCATCTGTGATCCGCTTTATTGTCAGTATTATGGGTAAAAAACCATTAAAAGAGCAAATCAACAATGACGTATATCTTCAAATGGCAGGCGTGATTGTTATTGGTTCTATTCCTACGGCAGTCATTGGCCTGTTTTTAAAAAAGTTCGAGCATATCCTTTTTTCCTCAACTCTTCTGGTTGGATGCATGCTGCTCCTCACAGGGAGTATCTTGTGGGCCTCCCGCAGGTTCCACAATGTCGAACAAGACAAAACACCCATCAGTACCAAAACAAGTTTTGACATTAGTACCAAAACAAGTTCTGGCATTGGAATCAAAAAGGGGCTCATTATTGGTATCGTCCAGGGTCTTGCCGTCATTCCCGGTATTTCCCGATCCGGATCAACCATTGCCACGGGCATGTTTTTAGGAATAGACAGGCAAAAGGCTGCTACATTTTCTTTTTTGCTATCCATACCCGCGATCATCGGTGCTGAGATACTGGGTGTTAAAGATATGTTGGGAGGTAGCCTCTCCATCGACACAGTCACCATCTGGGCAACCATTGTTTCATTTATTACAGGATTGATTGCCTTAAAAATATTAATAAAAGTTGTTCATGCAGGTAAATTTCATTTTTTTGCTCCGTATTGCTGGTTTTTAGGGGTCATGGCAATCGGTTTAAAATTTATTTGAAAGGAAAAGGTATGAATCCAGGCATTTTCAGAGAATATGATATCAGAGGGATTGTTGATGTCGATATACTGGACCGGGATGTTATAAACATCGGAAAAGCATACGGGAGTCTTTTACAGGCACTAAATAAAAAAAAAGTTTCTGTGGGAAGAGATTGCCGCACGACATCGGACAGATTTTCACAGCTTTTTATTCAGGGTGTTATATCCACCGGATGTGACGTGATCGATATTGGTACCTGCCCCACGCCGGTACTTTATTTCTCTATTCAGCATTTAAATCTTGATGGCGGGGCAATGATAACAGCCAGTCACAACCCGCCGGAGTATAATGGCTTCAAGATGATGAACGGCCTGGATTCCATCCATGGTAAGGGCCTTCAGGATGTTCGGAAAATTATTGAAGCCAATGACTTTGCATCCGGGCAGGGCGAGGTTTTTCACAAGGATCTGATTACACCCTATCAAGATTATATTTTAAACAATATAACTATCAAAAAGACGATACGCATCGGAATTGATGCCGGAAACGGCACTGGTGGCGTGACAGCCTTGCCGGTGTTGAAAAACCTGGGGTGCGAGATCCATGAACTCTATTGTGACATGGACGGGACATTCCCAAATCATGAGGCCGATCCCACCCAGAAAAAAAATCTGGTGGATCTGATCAAACTTGTCAAAGAAAAAAAATTGGACCTGGGTGTCGGGTATGACGGCGATGCAGACAGAATTGGTGTTGTGGACAAAAATGGCGAGGTGATTTACGGGGATCAACTCATGGTGATTTATGCAAGAGAGATTCTTGAACGTGATCCGGGTGCCACCTTTATCTCGGAAGTCAAATGTTCCATGGTCATGTATGATGATATAGCAAAGCACGGTGGCAATGCCATCATGTGGAAAACCGGTCACTCTTTGATCAAAAAGAAAATGAAAGAAGAAAATGCAGCACTTGCAGGTGAGATGAGCGGACACATGTTCTTTAAGGACAGATATCTGGGGTTTGATGATGCCCTATATGCCACCTGCCGTTTGCTTGAAATTATGGCGGATACGGGCAGGGGCGTTGATGAGCTGATTGCAGATCTGCCCAAAACATTTACAACTCCAGAGATTCGTGTTGAGTGTCCGGATGATATCAAATTTGATGTAGTGGAGAAAATTGTGGCTCATTACAGGGCAAAACAAGACATTATTGACATTGACGGGTTGCGGGCATTGTATGATGATGGATGGGGACTTGTTCGGGCATCCAATACCCAGCCGGCTTTAGTGCTTCGGTTTGAAGCATTGAGTGAGAATCGACTAAATGAGATTAGAGATGAGATTGAATCTACTTTGAAATCTATTATTGAGGAGACAACATAAAAATTTTATGGAGTTATCGGTACAGCAGCAGGACGCAGTAAATCATACCGGCTCCCCGGCACTTGTTGTTGCAGGAGCCGGTTCTGGTAAGACAAGAACCCTGACGGCAAAATTTTCACACCTGGTAAACATCGGGCATGATCCCAAAAGGATTCTTGCCATCACATTCACGAATAAAGCCGCTCAGGAGATGAAATCACGTCTTATCAAGATGACGGGACTTGGTCATCAATCCTTTGAATGGGTGCGAACTTATCATTCAGCCTGTTTGATGATTTTAAAACGGCATTGTGAAAAACTGGGTTATGTTGCTCCCATACAGATTTTCAGTGTCTATCAGATGGAGAAGCTGGCCAAAGAGCTATGTGTTAAAAATAATATAGAGAAAAAACAATCCCGAAAGATATTGACTGCTATTTCAAGGGCCAAAAATTTTGGAAATCCGGAAAAATATTTTGATTTGAAACCTATGCTTTTAAGCATCAATATTCAGGATATTTTTGTACAATATGAAGCAAGGCTCAAAGAGATGAACAGCGTGGACTTTGATAATATTCTGTTAAAGGCAAGGGACCTTTTACGGGACTATGAAGAGATCAGGACTTATTATCAAAAATATTTTTCCTATATTCTTGTGGATGAATATCAGGATACCAACAATATCCAGGAAGATTTGACCGGATTGCTTTTGGGTGAGCATAGAAACCTTTTTTGTGTAGGGGATGACTGGCAGGCGGTTTATGGATTCAGAGGGTCTAATGTAAACCATTTTATAGGATTCCCTGAAAAATACCGGGATTCAAAGATTTTTCGTCTGGAGGAAAATTATAGGTCTGCAGATGAAATTGTCCAGGCAGCCAATGATTTGATTGATCGTAATCCGGATAAAATGGATAAAAAGTGTTTTTCAAAAAAAAAAGGCGGTGTGGTTGAGATTTATGATTTTCTTTCAGACTCACACGAGGCCGAGTGGGTGGCCAGGCGTATCAAGGGATTGAACCGTCAGGGCCGGGGAATCGGGTATGATCAAATGGCTGTGGTCTATAGAACTAAATTTTGTTCCCTCTCTTTTGAAAAAATTTTCAGGACCTATAGAATTCCCTATGCCTTAAAGGGATCACAGGGTTTTTTTGAACGTATGGAAGTCTTAGATATCAATTCTTATTTAAGCGCTTCTTTTTTCCCCAACGACGACGTTTCTTTTGAGCGAGTCGTCAACACTCCCAAAAGAGGCATCGGTCCCTCCATGATAAAGAAAATGGCAGCGATCAGAACAGAAGGGACAAGCCTCCAGGATGCAGCAAGAATCATGGTCCGGGATCGGGTGTTGACCAAAAAAGTGCATAAAAATTTGTCGGATGTCTTGCAGATATTGGACAGTATTACAGATATGCCGCCTGCAATGGCCATGGAAGCAGTGATCGACCAAACCGGATATTATGACTACCTGGAAAAGAAAACAAAGACAAAAGAAGAATTTACTTCCAAAAAAGAGAATATTGAACAATTAATCTATTCAGCAAGATCCAAAGATGATCTGCTTGAATATCTTGAAGAAGCGTCTTTAATCAGGGAAGATAAAGAAGACGATGATGATACTGATTCTTTGGGCGTGTCATTATTGACGATTCATTCTGCAAAGGGTCTTGAATATGATACTGTTTTTATTGTGGGGTGTGAAGAACGTCTGTTTCCCCACTGGCGGTCCATTGATAGCGGGGAAAATGCGCTTTTTGAAGAGCGCCGGTTAATGTATGTGGCCATGACCCGTGCCGAACGGTTTTTGTATCTGACCCATGCCAATTACAGGAAAGGGGAGTTTGCCACCCGGAGTCGGTTTATTGATCAGATTGAAGAATGCCTGTCTTAATTCAGGGATAACATGGCACAGTTTTTTTCAGTAAAAGAACCTATGTCACAGCTTTTAACCAGAGTGCTCAATAATGGTAAAGGGCTTATACCCACTGAGCAGAAGGGAATTTTTGTCACCCTTTTTTTTGCCATTTTTTCCACCGTAACAGGTGTCGGTATTGTGGTCCCGCTGCTCCCCATTTATGCCAATGATCTGGGAGCAACAGGCATTTATGTTGGAATGATTTTCGGGTCTTTTTCTATTTCCAGAACCATTTTACTGCCTGTCTTTGGCCGTCTTTCAGATCAAAGGGGCCGAAAGCCGTTTATTGTAGGAGGATTGTTTGCCTATACGATAATATCCATTGCCTTTGTTTTTTCGAAGAATGTAGAAACATTGATTCTGCTCAGATTTATCCAGGGAGCCGCCTCTGCCATGGTCATGCCGGTTGTTCAGGCCTATGTCGGAGAGATAACACCCAAAGGGTCGGAGGGATATTCAATGGGCGTGTTTAATTTGTCCATGTTTTTAAGCTTGAGCTTGGGGCCGTTGATGGGGGGTGTCATGATGGAATGGTATTCGCTCAATGCGGCGTTTATCAGTATGGGCATTTTGTCAGGTATTGGCATGATTTTATGTGTTGTCTTTTTGCCAAAGGTATCCCAGGAACATATTCAGTCCAAAAAAAACAATATTGTTCCATGGTCAATTTTTCTAAAAGACAGGACTATGATCTCTCTTTTTGGATTCCGCTATGCGTATACCGCCTGTATCGGAATTATATGGTGTTTTTTGCCCCTGTTTGCAGAGTTGCAATTCCAATTG
>JAKIUJ010000161.1 GCA_021647625.1 Desulfobacula sp. | reverse complement strand
TACCGAATGCGTCTAAATCGGTCCCGCCTGGAGGTTAACTAATGGATGGAGATATTTTTATTCAGATCCTTGTCGCGGCAATTGCAGCGGGAACGCCCTTTGTCTATGCTGCTTTAGGAGAGTTGATTACAGAAAAATCCGGAGTGCTTAATCTTGGCGTGGAAGGCATGATGCTGGTGGGTGCCATTTCAGGGTTCATTGGTATGGCCAAAAGTGGCAGTCTTCTGGTGGCCGTGCTGTGCGGGATGACAGCTGGTGCACTCATGGCCCTGATCTTTGCGGTACTCACTCTTACTCTGATGGCTAATCAGGTGGCAAGTGGGCTGGCGCTGACCATCTTTGGTGTGGGGCTGAGTGCCTTTCTCGGTCTCAAATACACAAGTATTGCCCTTCCCGGAGTTCCCGAACTGCACATTCCGTTTCTAAGTGATATTCCTGTTGTGGGTCGGTTGTTGTTCTCCCATGATATTTTGATCTACAGTTCACTTGTTTTATTTGGATTTATTTGCTGGTTTTTGTATAAGAGCAAGGCCGGGCTGATTTTACGCGGGGTTGGGGAAGCACCCAAATCGGCTCATGCTCTTGGCTATAATGTTATAGGTATCAGATATCTGGCAGTCCTTTTTGGCGGAGCCATGGCCGGGCTGGGCGGTGTATATCTCGCTGTAGCTTATACTCCCATGTGGGTGGAAGGTATGGTTGCCGGCCGAGGGTGGGTGGCTCTGGCCCTGGTGGTTTTTGCCAGCTGGCGGCCGCTCCGGGTGATGGCCGGGGCATATCTCTTTGGCGGTATCACCATTGCCCAGTTTCATATTCAGGGTTTTGGTATAGAGATACCGTCGCAGCTTTTGTCTATGCTGCCTTATATTGCGACAATTATAGTACTTGTATTGATATCAAGAGATCAGAAAAGTATACGACTGAACTCACCAGCTTCACTGGGGCTGACATACCACCCCAATAACTAGTGTTTGTCGAGAAGTGGCCCTTTTCTCCTTACTCTTCGTTGCGTTAAAAATTTTACCCTCGGAATCTCAGGTACCTGCCTGCGGTAAAATTTCTTCAGCGCCTCAGTTTAGAAGAAAAGATCTCATTTCTGGACGGACACTAATCAATAATGTTTTACAAATGAAGGAGAAAAAGATGGCGATCGGTAGAAAAAATGTTTTGTCAGTTTTTGTTGTTCTACTCTGTGTGGCAGGGCTTTCTCTGACCGCATCGGCGGCAGATAAACTGAAAATAGGGTTTGTCTATATCAGCCCCATTGGGGATGCGGGCTGGACCTACCAGCATGACCTTGGCAGACTTGCCATGGAAAAAAATCTCGGCGACAAAGTGGAAACAAAGTACATCGAAAATGTGCCCGAAGGTCCCGAGGCGGAACGGGTTATCAGGGATCTCGCTAAAAGCGGGTATGACCTGATTTTTACAACGTCTTTTGGCTATATGAATCCTACTCTCAAGGTTGCTAAAATGTTTCCCAAGAAACGTTTTGAGCATTCCACCGGATACAAGACTGCAAAAAATGTCGGTACCTATATGTGCCGGTTTTATGAGGGACGTTACCTCACCGGTATTGTTGCAGGAAAGATGACTGAGTCCAACACCCTCGGTTATGTTGCAGCCTTCCCTATCCCTGAGGTTATTCGTGGTATCAATGTCTTCACCCTTGGCGCAAGATCTGTGAATCCGGATATAAAGGTAAAAGTTATCTGGGTCAATTCCTGGTTTGATCCGGGTAAAGAACGTGAAGCATCAGAAGCGTTGATTGATCAAGGTGTTGATGTCGTGACCCATCATACTGATTCCACAGCACCAACCATTACGGCAGAAGAAAAAGGAGTCTTTTCCATTGGATATCACTCTGATATGTCAAAATATGGTCCAAACGCACATCTGACAGCAACCACCCATGTCTGGGACAAATATTATACAAAGGTCGCCAAAGACGTATTGGACGGATCATGGAAACCAACAGCTGTCTGGGGAGGTATTAAAGAAGGGATGATCAAACTGGCTCCGCTGAACAAAAAGATTCCCGCAGATGTTGTGGCCCTGGTTGAAAAAACTACAAATGCCATTGCCGACGGTTCTTTTCATCCCTTTGCAGGACCCATTAGAAATCAGGACGGAAAAGAGATTGTTGGTGCAGGCAAAAGCCTTACCGACAAAGATCTTTTAGGTATGACGTATTATGTGGATGGGGTGCTGGGATCTATCCCCAGATAAGGGGTGTTTGAGCGTAAACTCACCCATCTGCTTTGTTGCTGCAAAACTCTGAAATCCTCATGTACTATAGTACACTCCGGTTTCAGAGTTTCTTTCGCTTTCACTCTCGGCTTTCTCGTTGCAAGTGTGTCTTTATTCGGGCATAAATTAATGTATGGCAATTTTCATATACATGTTTCGTTAAACAAGAAAGAGATCGTTGGCAGACGTACGTATGACTACATTATTAATAAAAAATTGTTTTTATATCTGGCCGGGATGTGACGACCAGCCCCTTTGCCACCATGATATCCTGATCCAGGACAACCAGATACAACGGATTGAAACGGATATCAAAGAGGACGTGGACCGGGTGATTGATGCCTCAAATCATGTGGTTCTGCCGGGCCTTGTCAACACCCACCATCATTTTTACCAGACCCTGACACGAAATATTCCAGCGGTCCAGAATGCAAAATTGTTTGACTGGCTGGTCTATCTATACGAAATCTGGAAGCATATTGATGAAGAGGCTGTTTTTTATTCCTCTTTGCTTGCCATGGGAGAGTTATTGAAAACCGGGTGTACCCTTTCAACAGATCATCACTATCTTTATCCTGCAAATATTAATTGTGACATCATGGCCACCCAGTTTAAGGCCGCCGACTTGCTGGGTATCCGGTTTTCGCCGGCAAGGGGCTCCATGTCCCTGTCAAAGAAAGACGGGGGGCTCCCACCTGACACCGTGGTGCAGCAAGAGGATGTGATTTACGAAGACAGCCGGCGTGTGATTGAAAAATTTCATGATCCGTCTGATTTTGCCATGAAAAAAATTATCCTGGCCCCGTGCAGCCCGTTTTCGGTCACAGAGAACTTGATGAAACAGACGGCAGAACTGGCAAGAAAGCACAAGGTTCTGCTCCATACTCACCTGGCGGAAACTGCGGATGAAAACGAATTTTGTGTGCAGATGTACGGCAGACGTCCCCTTGAGCTGATGCAGGACTGTGATTTTTTAGGAAATGATGTCTCCTTTGCCCATGGGATTTATTTCAATGATAAGGAACTTGCACTCTTAGATAAAACAGCCACCCATATTGCCCACTGCCCCACATCCAACATGCGGCTGGGATCCGGTATCTGCCGGGTAAAGGAGATGCTGCCCACACGGATCAATGTAGGTCTTGCCGTTGATGGATCTGCATCAAACGATTCTTCTGATATGCTGGCAGAGGTAAGAAATGCCCTGCTTCTCCAGCGGGTGAAATATGGCGCATCCGCCATTACCTTGAATGATGTCTTGAAAATGGGCACTGAAAATGGTGCAAAATTGTTGAATTTTAAGAAGACAGGTAAAATCAAAAAAGGGTATACAGCTGATCTTGCACTCTTTAATATAAATAAAATGGAGTATGCAGGAGCGTTGTCTGATCCCGCAGCAGCCCTTGTTTTTTCAGGTTTTAACCACGGCACCGATTATACAATTGTAAACGGGAAGATTGTTGTTGAAAAGGGACGATTAACCGGGTTTGATGAGGACAAAATCAGGGATAAGGCCAATGCCTTGTCCAGAAAAATAGTAGAAAAGGTATAAGCCAACAGGGTTATAAATTCAGCAAGGTTGTAAAGTACTGAAAGACAAAAAATCATAGACTGACAAAAAAATATAGACATAGGCAGTACCTGACCCGCAACTTAGGTGTTTGGACGTAAAGGAGTGTGACATGAGAGAATTCCTGCTCAAACTGGCAGCATCAAAAGGCGATATCAAAGCAGACCTGCTGATAAAGAATGCACAGGTCATCAATGTTCTTTCAGGTGAAATCCATGCTGAAAATGTGGCGATTTATGACGGGCGGTTTATCGGCTTTGGGGATTATGAGGCAAAACAGATTATTGATGCAGAAGGCCTTTATATGTCCCCCGGGTTTATTGATGGCCATATCCATTTTGAAAGCACCATGCTCACCCTGCCCGAATTTTCACGGGCCATTCTACAGAGAGGTTCCACGTCGGTTGTCATCGATCCCCATGAAATTGCCAATGTTTTAGGCCTTGACGGGATTCGTTATGTTCTGCATGGAATCAACCGGATTCCTCTGGATGTCTTTGTCATGCTGCCCTCCTGTGTCCCTGCAACCCCCCTTGAAACATCCGGGTCTTTTATTACCCACAGAGAGTTGTACTATATGATACAGGAAGAACGGGTGGCGGGTATCGGCGAGATGATGAATTTTCCTGCTGTCATCAACGGGGATGAGGAAGCCCACAAACGCATTGCAGCAGCCAGGTGGAAAAAAATTGACGGCCATGCACCCGGAATAACGGGAAAAGATCTGAACGCCTATATCTTCTCCAATATCGACAGCGATCATGAATCCACCAGTGGCCAAGAAGCCCTGGAAAAGCTTCGAAAGGGCATGCATATCCTGGTCAGGGAAGGCACGTCAGAAAGAAATCTGGCAGACTTGATCCCCATTATCACCAAGACCAATTCATGGCATTTTTCATTTGCCACAGACGATAAGCATCCGGATGATCTGTTGGAAGAAGGGCATATTGATCATTCTCTTCAAAAGGCAATCTCACTTGGGCTGGACCCCATTATTGCCTATCAGATGGCAACCATCAATACCTCGAACCACTATCGTTTAAAGAATGTCGGTGCGGTCAAACCCCGATACTGGGCTGATTTTGTCCTTCTGTCCGACTATAAAAAGGTCAAGATTGAGTCGGTGTATAAAAGGGGCGTGCCGGTGTTTAAAGATAATAAAATGATCTATTCCCCGTCCTATCAAAACCCCAGGGTCAGGGGTGCCATGAACCCGGGAGACGTCAAGCGCGAAGATTTTGAAATCCCGGCACAAGCCGGACAGATTCGTGTGATTGATATTCAGCCGGATCAGATCTTGACAGAGGAATTTACCACCGATCCCAAAATTAAAAATAATCTTCTCCAGTCGGATATTGACCGGGATATCCTTAAAATTGTGGTCATAGAAAGACACAAGGCCACGGGGCGAATCGGAAAGGGTTTTGTAAGGGGATTCGGGCTCAAACGCGGGGCAATTGCTTCAACCGTTGCCCATGATGCCCATAATATTGTCATCGTCGGTACTAATGATGAGGATATGGCAGCGGCCTTTGAACGGATTAAAAAAATCCAGGGCGGGCTTGTGGCCGTTGATAAAGAACAGGTCATAGCAGAGCTTGCTTTGCCCATTGCAGGCCTTTTATCCACCAAAACCTTTGAAGAAACAGCAGCAGATCTAAAGAAGTTAAAACAAAAAGTTGTTAAATTAGGGGGAACCCATCAATCACCTTTTATGATTCTTTCATTCCTGTGTCTTTCTCCGGTTCCAAAGCTGAAGATCACAGATCTCGGGTTGATCGATGTGGATAACTTTTGTGTGACTTCTCTGTTTGTCGGGGAAACGGATTCAAGTCTGGTAGACAGCACCCAGGGGTAAGAATTTATTATTTGCACAAACACACTCATCCTGATTCACAGGTATAGATCTTCAAGGGGGCTTATGAGCCTGGATATATCTTTATCCATCACATGGGTGTATCGCTCTGTAGTCTTAACGTCTGCATGTCCCATGAGTTCCTGTAACATACGGATATTGATACCGTTCTCCAGCATGGTGGTAGCGAAACTGTGCCTCAGGGTATGGCAGGTCACCCGCTTGTCAATACCAGCCCTGTGCGCTGCTCTTTTCACCGCCTTTTGCAGGCCGGATTCCAAGACGTGGTGACGTCTTACAGCACCTGACCGGGGATCAGTGGAGCGTTTTTTTGATGGAAAAACATATTGCCACCGGGTTTCCATGGCGGCATTTTTATATTTTTCGGCCAGGGCACCCGGCATGTACACCTCGCCGAAACCCTCTTCAAGATCCTGGTGATGCAATGCCTTTACCTGTTTTATATGCATTTTCAGTTCAAGAATTATCGGCTCGGCCAGGATGGTGCTTCGCCATTTTTCCCCTTTACCCAGCACATGGATCCTTTTACGGTCAAAATCCAGGTCCTTGACTCGCAGTCGCACACACTCCATTAGTCGCAGGCCGGAACCGTACAAAAACTTTGCCATCAACGCGTGGGTTCCCTCAAGATACTGGAAAAATTTCTTGACTTCCCCTTTACCAAGTACAGTGGGCAGTTTGGGTTTTTTCTTTGAACGAATGGGTTGAATTTTCCCGTCCAAAGGGATATCGAGCACATCACGATAAAGAAAAACAAGGGCGTTGAGGGCCTGATGCTGGGTGGATGCTGACACCTTTCGTTTGACTGCCAGATCTGACAAAAACCGTTCGATATGATGGGAACTGAGATCACGGGGATGGATTTTATTGCCGAAGAAACGGATATAACGCAATATCCATTGACAATAGGCTTGTTCAGTGCGGTAAGCGTAATGATGGTATCGCAGAACCTCGCGGACCTGATCCATTAATTTTAACTTTGGATCGGGATGAAATTTTGGTTGACTTTCCATAATAATTGCACTTATACCATTATAAGTGGAAAATTGGAACGTAAAAGGATATAAGAGGAAAATTTTTCCATGTTTTTGGCTTAATATTAGTGAAAGATGGAAAATTTTGTAATCCATTACAGTCGATAGCATGGAAAAGGTCCACTTATTAATACTGTTGGGCATTTCAATCACCGGGAGAAACTTATGAAACAAAATTGTCCCAGTTTAACTGCAAAGAAAGTTGCGGTGATGCGGGCAGCACATCAAATTCTTGATAGTCCGAAAATATTTGAAGATCCAATAGCGTTAAGTATTATCGGCACTCAAGGCGTTTCCAAAATCCATTCTGAAAAGCGAAAGTTCAAAACAAGATTGCATAGCTATCTTCGGGCTATTGTTGTTGCGCGCAGCCGGTTTGTTGAGGATGCGCTTTCTGTGGCAATTAAACAAGGCATTCGTCAGTATGTGATTCTCGGTGCTGGACTTGATACATTTGCCTATCGTAATCCCCACTCTGATACTGGCTTGAGAATATTTGAAATTGACTATCCAGCCACACAAGAATGGAAGCGCCAGCAGCTTAATGCTGGAAACGTTTCCATACCAGAATCCTTAACTTTCGTTCCAGTAGATTTTGAAAATCAGTCATTGAGAGATCGGTTACAAGAAACCGGGTTCAAGACGGATGAACCGAGCTTTTTTTCATGGCTTGGTGTAACCATGTATTTGAACAAGGAAACAGTGATGTCTACAATGAAATATATAACTTCATCTACACCTTCTGGTAGTTTGATTATATTCGACTATACGGTTCCGCCTTCTTCACAGAATTTTATCCGTCGATTTGTTTTCCGCTTATTGGCTCGTAAAATGGCAGCTATTGGCGAACCTTGGCAAACCTTTTTTGTTCCACAGCAACTTGCAATAGAGCTCAAAAATATTGGCTTTACACAAGTAGAAGATATTGATCCTGGAAATATTAATTACAGATTTTTCAACGATCGAACAGACAATTTAAAGGTAGGGAATTTCGGGCATTTAATGAAAGCAAAAGTTTGAGGTAATAATGCCCAACAAATCACTACACTGGATTTTTACTCCGCTGCGCTGCGTAAAAACCAGTGAGTTCAACCGTTAGATGCATGAAGGTAAATAATAATATGAAAATCACACACTATCTTTATAACACTTTCGTAATCGAATCAGGCGATAAAAAAATAGCTATTGATCCAGGTGGGTTATTCTTTTATTTTTTTAGGTTCACAACCCTAATCCCAAAATATGAATGGGAAAGCATCACACATATTTTTGTGACCCATGGCGATCCAGATCATTACTGGCATATGGACAGAGTGGCAAATGTTTCTAACGCTCCTGTTATTTGTAATAAAACAATGGTAAGAAATATCGGAGGGAAAGCTTTGATGTTAGGTCCGCGGGATAAAGGGCTGGCCTTTACAACACCCGTGGAAAATGTTCATACCATTTCTGTGGATGAAACCATTCAGCTAGATGGAATGTCAATAACAGGGATCAAGGCAACTCACGGGGTTGTCACTTTTAAATTTGGCCCTCTGTCTAAAACATTAAAACCCGGACCTGATGAGAGAGTCGGCTGGGGTGCAATCGGTTTTAATATTCAGCTTGATGGCAAGAGTATTGTAAATCTTGGCGATACTCTTCTTCATGAAAAAGAGTGGCAGAGTATAAAAAACCCCGATATTTTAATGATCCCCATCGGCGGAAAAACTTTTCCTAACACAATGGATGAAAAAGAGGCGATACAAGCGGTAAAAATAATGCAACCAAAACTGGTGATCCCCTGTCACTATAACTGTCCCGCATTATTTTCTAAAAAAGCTAATCCTGCTGATGATAAAATGTTTAAAAAAGAAGTTGAAAAAATGGGTATTGAGTGTGTAGTTCTTCGAAAAGGTGATTCAATAGAAATTTAGCCCCTTATCTTTGAATTGAATTTATATTCTTCATTAAAAATGAAATTCATCCCTAACTACTCTTTCATTTTTAAACCGAAAAAACAAATTTATAAGATTTAAGGAGGCATGTCAGGAGTTATAATGAAAATACGCTCAAACTCAATACTGAAATTCATGTTTATTTTTGGAGCAGCACTAGACGGTGCGATTGCCGTATCGTGGTTCATGATCGCGTCTGGATTAAAAATACCAAATATACTCAATGGTTACATGGGAACTGGCGCAGATTATCAACTGGCCATGTATTATGGAGCGATGTTTATGGCGGGATGGGCTGTATTATTGGCTTGGGGGGCAATAAAGCCAATTGAAAGAAAAGGCCTACTTTTAATTACTTCTGGGTTTCTTTTTCTTTCAGTCATTATTCCATCGGGTGAGCCGCTACATCTAATATCTGTGGCGTTTGGTATAAGTCCGATAGAGCCATCTTTGCTAAGTACGGAATCAGTAATTGTATAAGTTTGGCCGGTCAGAAACCCACTGCTCATTGATGCCATTTTTGCATTTTCATAGTAAGTTGCACTGTCGGTATCTCCACCAGTAATTGCACCGAGTCCAGAAAAAGGCGCATTAACAGCAGTAAGCCCAGTTGAGAAAGTAGCAACCAAGCTTTGTCCGTCAATATAAACTGTATCAATTATTGCTCCAGGTGCATTTATCGTGAATTGTGGACCTTGGATGGAAGTGAAATTATATATGGATACTGCGCTGTTAGCTTTAGCTCTCATAGCCACAAACTTCCCAGAA
>JAKIUJ010000160.1 GCA_021647625.1 Desulfobacula sp. | reverse complement strand
GCAAAGATCTTAACCTGGCTTATCGAATAAAAGTGCAGCGATACGCAGGAGAAGAAAAAAAGATTGCTGAAGATATTCAATTGGGACTTGTCGTCGGTACAAAAAATTTTGCTAAATATATTAAAAATAAATTCATACCGGAATGCCCGGATGAAGAGATACCGCAACAAAGAACAACTAATGAAGAATATAATATCACAGGTTTGTTAAACTCTGCATCTATGATTATAGGTTGTGATGTGGAAGTATTTAAAAAAGCAGGCAGGATTTCTCAAAAGGATAAAATGAATCGAGATCTGCTTGTTTATTTATTATGGAAGACAGGTGCTTTTTCGAATAAGGAAATAGGCAGTTGTTTGGGAATGAGTTATTCCGGTGTCAGCCGGCGTGTCGGCATAAGAATCAAGAATATAAAAAAGGATAAGGAATTTAAACAACAATTCGACAGGATTAAGTCACTAATCAAGATGTGACCCCGTCCCCCGTCCCTTTGTTATAAAATTTTCCATATCATAATTTATTGTTTTAAAATTCAAGGGGAGACATATGCTTAGAGATTTGAGCCTAAGAAAAAAACTAATGGGCAGTTTTTTATCGGTAAGTGTAATTACCATCATTGTAGTCTTAACTGGTATTTTTGGATTAAAAACGATCAGATTAAATTTTACTAATGTTCTTCAAACTACGCCATTGATTGATGCTGCTTTGGAAATGAAAATTGCTGTGACAGGAGATATGCTAATGATCATGGAACTTCTGGCAACTGGATCAAAAACTGATCTTGACGACGTCTGGAAGGAGCATGAAGCATTTGTTGAAGAATTTGACTTATTTGCAGATGCGATTTTAAAGGGTGCTCAAACCGAAGAAGGAATGATCTATCGGGCAAAGGATGAAAAACTCAGAAAAATCGTTGAAGAAGCTGATGCATTCCACAATAAAGAATTTCAGCCCAGAATCAAAAAGATATATGAAATAATGACTCAAAAATTATCAGGAGGATTGTTTACCCGGGAAGAACTCGAAAAATTTGACAGGGAAGCAGATGTTATCGGCAAAAAAATGTTCAAAATGCTTAGTGAAATTGAGGTGATTTCAAAAGGTATTATAACCCTGACGCAATCAAATACTGCCGATACAATGAACTATCAAACAAAGCTACTCATCATTATCGGTCTTGCAGGAGTGATTCTATCTATTTTTTTGGGTTTGTTTATCACAAAAACAATCACCAAGCCTGTGTTCTTAGCAAACGATTTCGCAAAAAAGATTGCCCAAGGTGATCTCACTCAACAAATTAATCTTGTTCAGAAGGATGAAATCGGTGCGCTTATTGAGTCTTTGAATGCCATGTGTGAGAATTTAAGAAGAATGTTTGCTGATATTGTATCAGGAACTCAGACCCTTACTACTTCAGCTACTGAGCTTTCAGCGGTTTCAGATCAAATTTCTTCAAACTCAGAAAGAACCTCAAAAAAATCAAATAGCGTGGCTGCAGCTGCCGAAGAAATGTCCACTAATATGAATAGTGTGGCTGCAGCTACTGAACAAACCACAGCAAATATCCAGACAATTGTTTCTGCTTCCGAAGAGATGACTGCTACTATCAATGAAATCGCAAGCAACACAGCCAAAGGTAGTGAGATAACCTCCCAGGCGGTTAAAAAAGCCCAAGAGGTTTCAGGAAAGGTTGATGAGCTTGGTAAGGCTTCAACAGAGATCAGCAATGTCACAGAAACTATTGCCGATATTTCTGCTCAGACCAATCTATTAGCACTCAATGCCACCATTGAAGCCGCCAGAGCCGGTGAGGCTGGTAAAGGATTTGCTGTCGTAGCGCAAGAGATTAAATCCCTTGCTCAGCAGACGGAAGACGCCACCAGGGAAATAAGTGAAAAAATTTCGGGGGTTCAAACCTCCACAGTTGAATCCGTTGCAGCCATTGAATCCATTGTTGAAGTCATTAATGACATCAATGATATTGTCACTACGGTAGCCACTGCCATTGAAGAACAGTCCGCCACTACTCAGGAAATTTCAAATAATGTGAGCCAGATTGCTTCGGGTGTTCAGGAAGTAAATGAAAGTGTCAACCAGACCTCGACAGTGGCCGGGGAAGTGACTCAGAATATCGCAGAGGTCAGCCAGGTATCAGATGAAATGAAAACCGGTAGTCAACGGGTAAATAATAGTGCTACAGAATTGTCGAAACTGGCTGAAAATCTCAATAAAATGGTGAGTCAATTTAAAATCTAAGGGACGGAATCAATTAAATCAACTCATGTCAAAGAATGGTGGTTATATCCTACACTTGGATGGCACATGTGAAGGGGACAGTCCACATCTTTTTACCGGTATGGATGGTATTGCTCAAATCGTATTGGATAATATCAAAATCCCATCGGAAAAGGCAGAATTAATCATTCCTTCTATAGAATAGATTGACTTTTGCCTGTTTTGATCGTCTGATCTGATCCCATGGGATCAGATCCGCGTGTAAAACTATAGAAAAACCGTCAATTTTCCAACAAGCCTGTTTTTTAAATGGTTCCAGAAGAGCAACAAAAACATCAATGATACTTGACCACATTGGTCTAAGTGGGTATGTTTAGTTTATTATAAAAAAAATATAAGACGAGGTGTTTTATGATTATCAATGTGTCCGAAGCAAAAACGAATTTGTCTAAACTTGTTGAGATGGCATATCACGGTGAAGAGGTTATCATAGCTAAAAACAACCTTCCGCTTGTAGAGCTGGTTATTCATAAACCGAAAAAAAAACGTGAACTGGGTCTTTTAAAAGGACAAATTAATATACCGGAATACTTTATGGATGAGGATGAAGAGATAAATGCTATGTTCTACGAAGAGTCATCTTGAAAATCTTAATCGACACACATATTTATTTATGGATGTTGTCATGTCCGGAAAAGCTCAATGAAAAAAGACGCTATGAACTGGAATCTCCCTCAAATGAAATTCTTCTCAGTGCCATGAGCATAGCAGAACTTATGATTAAATCCAGCATAGGTAAAATAAAAATCGAATTTAATCCGATAGAGATGGCACAAAAAATGCGAGTTAATATATTGGATTTTTCAGGGATTCATGCCTTGGCCCTTGGTAAATTACCTCTTCTCCATAAAGACCCTTTTGACCGTATGATTATTGTACAAGCCCTTTGTAATAAACTTGCTCTTATGTCTGATGATTCCAAATTTAAGCCCTATCCTTGTAAACTTATTTAAAATAATAATGCTTTTCTAAACAATCCTTTGCGCTGCTATTTTAAAACAGGCCAGGTATCAGCCACTTTGTATCCTCCCGGCCATGGATCTTGTGGGTCCAGCATATGCTGATGTGTTCCTGTAATCCATGCCCGGCCCGATATGCTGGGAATGATTGCTGAAATATCCCCAACCCGTGTTTCTGATTCCAGGCGGCAGTGGAACCTTGAACCGATAACAGACTCGCCGATGTATTGATCGCCAACCCGGATCATTTCTTTTTTTCTCAAGACTGCCAGCCGGGCTGAACAGCCTGTTCCAGTGGGGGATCGGTCCAGTTTTCCCGGTTGAATCGTAACGGCATTTTTCCCGACATAAATATTGTTTTCTTTTACAAGGGGAGCCGTAATCTGGCAAAAAGAAATATGACGCCAACCAGAATTTTCAGGATGATAAAATCCCAATTGCTCGTTTGCTGCATTGGTGATTTTTATTCCTGTCTCTGCGATTTCCCGGGCTTCATCCGGTGTTACATCAAAGCCTAAGTCCCTTGCCTCTACAATCACAAAACTGTCGCCTCCATAGGCTGTATCAACTGTCAAAGTGCCTATACCTTCTACTTCAAGTTTTGCTGCAAGCTTATCCACAAAAGAGGGCACATTATGAATGGTCATACGCTCAACTTTTCCGTTCTTGCAAGTGGCCACAGCATGGATCAACCCGCCAGGGGCCTCCAATATCAGTCTTGTTTCAGGCTCTTGCATGGGCAGAATACCGGATTCCAAAATAACCGTTGATACGCAAATACTGTTGGAGCCGGACATGGGGGGCGTATCTTCAGGCTCCATGATAATCCAGCCCATCTGTGCCTTGGGGTTTTTTGGGGGAACCAGCAGATTCACATGTCTGAACACACCGCCTCTTGGTTCATTCAGCATAAAATTGCGTAATGTTTTGTCTTTTGCAATCCACCGGGACTGCTCCCATAGAGTATCACCGGGAGGAGGAGCCACGCCGCCGATAATGACATCTCCGACTTCACCTTCTGCATGACAGCTGACCGTATGAATAATTTTTGTTGAACGCATATATTACATCCTTGTTTTGATTAATTTTCATCTTTAAAAATTTTATTTTTCGATGTAGCATAAACCTGTTCAAATTCATAGGCTCGTTAAATTATTTACCCTGCCGTAATGAAAGCCGGATGACACCAGCCATGACAAAAAAAGTCCCTGCGATTTGAACAGTTGTCAGGCGCTCTCCAAGCAAAAACCATGCATAAACCCCGGCAAAAAGAATTTCAGACATCACAAGGATACTTGCGATCCCGGCCTGAATATATTTCATGCCCAGAAGATAGAGGCTAAAGGCCCCAAATGTGGATATGGCAATTAACCCGCAAAAAGCAAATAACAGGGTCGGATTCAACGGCAAAGGCTGAGTTGTAAAAGGCTGGAAAGGCAGCAATACAAGAGAAGCCACCCCAAAAGCAATAGAAAGGCTGGCTGTTGCCCCGTATTTAGACACCATATTTTTGCCGCACAGGCTCCAGCCGGCATATAAAACGGGTACGATAAATCCTGCCATAAGCCCTGCTGTATTTGATTTTTCCATGGAAAAGAAATTTATACCCGAGGCCAGGGCCGTACCGATAAAAATTATGGACATAGAAGTGATCTTCAGCCGTGTCAGTTTTTCTTCCCACAGATAAAATGCTGCCACAGTCACCACTGCCGGCATGGCAGCCTGCAATATAGTTGTAACGGCAGCGCCATTAAGCAGAATACTCTGGTTGTAGAAAATATGGAATCCGCCTAAGAAAAAGCCCATTCCAATGAGCCATGGCAGGTCTGTTTTTTCTATTTTCAGATTTCCGGGATTGGTGAAGAGCGTAAAAACAAGCAGGGTAATAAATGCTGCCGCATCCCTCCAGAAAGCAAGTGAGACCGCAGTTCCTCCTGAGTTTTTCAAAATTATGGTCACAAAAATACCAGACATGCCCCAGGCTGCAGCAGACATAATAACCAAAACCGCACCCATCATCGATCCATTTATCCGTAAGGATCGTTTATAACCTTCAATACTCTGATTACTCATGATGTTGCTATTTCCTTATCGGCAAGGATATCACCCCCCAAAAAAAGACTGGCAAACATATCATCCATACAACGTTCTCCCTTTTTCCAAAAAAAAGATCATCATGCAAAAATTTTAAATTTTAAATTTATTTACCAATTTCATCAAATCCGCAGACAGACCGGAAAGGTCCTTTGACCTGACGTCAACCTGCCCGCTGTTTTCGGTCATTTCATTCGCAGTTATGGTCACTGCAGTGATATCCTTTGCAATTTCAGTGGACACTTGTGAACTCTGTGAAATATTGTCGCTCACCTGATCAATACCCAGAGTGACCTGTGAAATATTCTCTGCAATATTTTGTGTGGTGACAGATTGTTCTTCAACCGCAGAAGCAATAATCAAAACAATCTCATTCATTTTTTTGACCACATCGGAAATACTGCTTATCTGATGCACTGTTTTCCCGGTGGAAGACCTGATTTTCTCGACTTTTTCCTTGATTTCGGCAGTGGCATCAGCAGTCTGATTCGCCAGGTCTTTGATTTCATTTGCAACAACGGCGAATCCTTTTCCGGCATCTCCGGCTCTTGCGGCTTCAATGGTGGCATTCAGGGCCAGAAGGTTCACCTGATCAGAGATATCGGTAATCACTTCAACTACATGTCCGATATCATCTGCAGCACTTCCCAATTCTTTAATCTGGCCGGATGCATTATCAGTATTTAAAACCACTTCATCGGTAATCTGTTTTGCCGATACTGTGTTTTTAGATATTTCATTGATGGTATTGGTCATTTCCTCCGTGGCTGCCGCCACCATACCCATATTGCCGGTGGCCTGTTCCATTGATGCCGCTACAGATGTCATACTGACGCTCATCTCTTCTCCGGCCGCAGACACAGAATTTGCAATTTTTGAGGTATGCTCAGCCCCCCGGGCCATGGTTTTGGAGATCTTTTCCAGGGTTGAAGAAGAAACATTTAACTCATCTGCATTTTTAGCAACGTCTGAAATTAATCCATGAATTTTATCAATAAATGAATTAAACCATTGAGCAACCTGACCAATCTCGTCTTTGGACGTCACGTTGAGCCGATTTGTTAAATCCCCTTCACCCTCTGCAATGTCTTTGAGTTTTTCAACAATATCGATTAATGGAAGAACAAGCTTTCCTGCTGCAAAATATGCCAGAGGGATAACCAACACCATGCAGACAAAAGCCACAAGGCCTATCATGACAATCATCTGTCTCGTATTGGCCTTTACCACTTCATCCGATTGAAGAATCATAAGGCCGCCCAAAAATTTTCCTTTGGAATAAAATGGTAAAATGGCCTGAAAATAACTTTGCGCTTCTATTATAATATCACTGAAATAAGCGGCCTGACCCTTTATCTTCCATTTTACATCCCGGGCTTTGGGAATTCGGGAAATATCAACCTTTTTGTATTGGGCAAAATCTCCCACACTGTAAACATCATTAACAAACAGGTTCATTTTCATACCGGTTATTCGACCCATCCGCGCAACAAAATTTTTGGAAAGTCGTTCTTCTGCAACCACCACTCCGCACTGGGCAGGTTCTGATTTCTCAATTTCCTGATTATAATAATTAGCATACACAGGAATAATGGTTTTTATACTTATAAAATTCTGTGACCGGTCAAATGAAACCGATTTTTGCTCCGGTATTGTGGAACCATACCCTCGTGAAAGTGATATTCCATCGATAGTTTTTGCCTCATTGTATTTTATCCGATCGTATTGCTCTCCCTTTTTAAAAGTTCGGTAGTAAAATTTTGAACCGAACAAAAATCCCATGGCCAGATTTTCAGAATCTTTTCGAAGAACATAATTTAAAAGCTCTCCGTCTTTGCTGTATAAGCGAATACTCCATAGGTTTTCCAATATGGCAGTGCTTGTAATTGTCTTACCCAGTTTTTCATAGCTCTGACGTGCCAGGTTAAGCCCAATATCCTTATTTCCTATCAGAAATTTCACTTGATCGCCCATCTTATTCATTGTCACCATATGGGAAATAACATCGGAAAGAGCTGTCTGCTTTTCTAAAATAGAATCCTGAATCACGGACATGGATTTGGCCATACCGGTGTGGACCAAATCTTTGTTTTGCTTGGTGATAATAACGGAAACAACTACTGTTATAGCCGCACAAACAGTAAACACTAAAATTAATACACCTAATAAAATTTTATACCGCAATTTGTTGTTCACTCTAGTATCTCCCTATAATCTTTTAACTCGTTGCTTCGTCAAGAATTTGAGCGATATCCTTGACATCAATTTTTTTGCCTGTCTCCATGATGCCGTCATTGAGCATGGTGGCACAAAAAGGACAGGAAGAGGCAACACTTGTCGCACCCGATTCAATCACCTGGTGAGCCCTTGCATTATTGATTCTTTCACCAATGGTTTCTTCCATGAACATTCTGGCACCACCTGCACCACAGCAAAAACCCTTGGATTTTGTTCTGTCCATTTCAATTAAATTGCCTGAATGAACGGTTTTTAAAATATCCCTTGGTGATTCGTAAATATTATTCCACCGGCCAAGATAGCAGGAATCATGAAAGGTTAAATTACCAAAATCCTTTTGATTAATATTCAAACGCCCACTCTTAATCAAGGTATTAAAATAATCTGCCGTATGAACCACATTGTAATCGGCACCAAAATCCGGATATTCATTTTTTATGGTGTTATAACAATGGGGACATCCTGTAAGAATAGTATCAAATTCATACCGGCCAAAGGTTTCTGCATTCTGCTGGATCATCATCTGGGCCAGGTATTCGTTCCCGGCACGCCTGGCCATATCCCCGTTACAGCTTTCTTCGGAACCCAAGATGGCAAAATCCACCCCTGCTTTTTGAAGAATCCTTGCCGTGGCCTGGCTGATCTTTTTACCCCGGTCATCAAATGATCCGGCACAACCTACAAACCAAAGCACCCTGGTCCGGGATTTTTCCGACATCAGCGGCACACCCATATCTTTGCACCAGTCCGCCCGCGAATCAGCTGAAAATCCCCAGGGATTAGACTGGTTCTCCATATTATTGAATGTTTCCTGCATTTCAGAAGGAAAATTGGCTTCCATGAGCACCTGGTGCTTTCTCATCTCAAAAATAAAATTCAGGTGTTCATTGTTCACAGGGCAGATATCCTCGCAGGAACGACAGGTGGTACAGGCCCACAGGACATCGTCATTTATTTGTGACCCATCCCGCATAAGGGGCTGAATTTCGTCTTTTTTGTCATCAAGCAACAGATCGGACTGATCTAACAGAT
This sequence comes from Desulfobacula sp., assembly GCA_021647625.1. Taxonomy (GTDB): domain Bacteria; phylum Desulfobacterota; class Desulfobacteria; order Desulfobacterales; family Desulfobacteraceae; genus Desulfobacula. The sequence continues at coordinate 851 of JAKIUJ010000160.1, read as the reverse complement.
CCACCTTAAAATCATGGAGGATTTTCTTTGGCGACAATGGCTTACCTGTATTGGAGGCCGGGCATAACTCCTCGCACCGGCCACATTCCGTGCAGGCATAAAGATTTAATACATTATGCCAGTTAAATTCATTTACACGGCCAAGGCCGAATGTTTCCGCCTCTTCATCTTCGATATCGGTTTTCACAATAGTTTTTTCAATATCAAGTCGTTTGAAAAATACGTTGGGCGCGGCAGCTAAAAGATGCAGATGTTTGGAACCCGGGATATAGATCAAAAAACCTAAAATCGTGCCGATATGAATATAATAAAAGATCTCATACCCGATCATAATACCGCTCTGGGATAATGCACCAAGGCTGAATACCGATGCAAAGACTCCGGAAACAGGGAAGATGCCGGCATAACTGAACGCCCCTGCCTCAACAGGCATCATCATCTGGAACGCATTGATAAAATGAAAGGAAAGGATAATCACGGATGTAAAAAGGATGATCAGATTGGCATCTTTTCCCATGGTCAGATAATCGGGTTTGATCACCAGCCGTCTATACAGGGCAAAAATAAATCCTGCCAGGACAAAAAAGCCCAGGATATCAGCTACATACAGGTAGATCTTATATACATCAGGAAAAAGATACCCCGGATGAAAAACAGGGATCACGCCTTGTACCATCAATTCAAGGGAATGGGGCTGAATGGCAAGAAACCCGAAAAAAATCAACGTATGGGCAATGCCGGGACCCGGCTTGCGTCGTACATTGGTCTGCCCAAGCACATCGGTAAACAACACCCTGATCCGTTCCCGAATCCTGTCCACAAATGGCTTGGGTTCACCATCCACTGCCAGC
>JAKIUJ010000159.1 GCA_021647625.1 Desulfobacula sp. | reverse complement strand
TAAAATATTATCAATAAAAACAAAAATACTTTCCTCAAGTTCAGGAATAATATGTTGTCTAATTATTTTTTCATCTACAAATTCATAAGTTATAAAAAGTTTTTCTAACTCAGAAATTATTTTTGTATAATTTTTTGTTTTATATTTTATTATTTCAGAAATTCAAGCTCTAGAAATTTTTCCTTCATATTTTTTTTGTGGAGCAGGTTTGCCTTTATGGTGGGGCAGAATCTCAAAGTTTTTTGCCAAAAGCTGAGCAGTGGCTTTGTTTGCAGGCATCCCGAGAATGGTGGGAACTGTCAATTCTTTTTTTTTATAATTATATACGGTTATCACAATATCTGCCCCCTTTTGAGTGCCGGACCCGGCATTCGGTGACTGGGAGTAAATCATTCCATTTTTGTTTGCATCCGATGTATCTTTGCCAAGCTCAAACACTGGATTTAATCCTGCCGCCTTGATAGAATCCAATGCGGTCTGGGCTTTTTTTCCGATAAGATCTGGAACGGTGTATGTTTTTGGTTTGTAATCATAGATCCATAACGTCACATGTGACCCTGAAGACGTTTGTGTGCCAGGACCTGGGGTTTGTTTATAAATAATATTTTTAAAAGATTTTTTCGTGGTCTGTTTTCCCAGTTCCACCGAAGGGGTCAATCCCATCTGCCGTACAAGTCCAACTGCCTTGTCTAAGAATTCTCCTTTCAAGTCAGGCATAGTTCCCATCAGTTCACCAGGGGTATAGACCGTCAGGACAATCCGGGTTCCCGGCAGAACTTCAACACCGCCTTTTGGGATTTGCTTATATACTTCTCCTTCGTTTTCAGGGGCAAAAGCTTCTTTTCCCTCTTCAATGACGGGGATAAGACCTGCCGTTTTGACCTTTTTTACAGCTGCAGACTTATCAAGGCCTGTAACATCAGGAATTTGGGATATATCTGACGGTTCGTCAAAAAGATAAAGGGTGACCCGGGAATTGGATTCCAGGCGTGACCCGGCATTGGGGATCGTTTTTTCTACAAGCCCTGTCTGTCTGATCTCTGGTGCAGGCGTTCCTATTTGCGGGCCGGCAGGTGGAAGCTTCAGCTTTTTCAACCGCGAAACGGCTTTTTCATAGGTCATGCCGCCAAGATCCGGCAATGCCACTTTTTGGTTCGAGTCATCAGGACTGCTTTCAAACGGGATCATCAGTTTGACATGAACAGTCTGTTTGTTTGTATTGACCGGAATCTTACCGGAAGTTTGTTCCTTGAACCGGGCTTCCAATGAGACGGACACCTTTGGTGAGTTAGAAAAAAGATAGACATTGAAGTGGCCGTTTTTATCCGTTTTCCAGACTTCGCAGCCCCGTATTTCCGTCCCTTCCGATATGTCAATGTCGAGCTTGACATCGTTGCAGGAGCGACAGGCCGTATCTGGATTGTTTTCATCAGCAACCTGGCCGTTAATGTGAATGAACCTCAGGTTTTTAATAGCTTTACTGATTCGGTCGTATGTGCCCTGGGCCGCGGTGCGTTTTTTGGTATTTTTCCCAAGCCGGTTCTGTTGGGCAAGAAATGATGCAATATACGCGGTTTCCAGACGCTCGGCATCACCCTTGTTAGTCTCTTTTAAAAAAGCGTCAAAATTAAAATCAAATTGTTTTTGAAGCTGACTGCTTAGTCGATCTGAAGTGCAGCCATATATATTTTTTTTGAACTGCTGGTATTCCAAAGCCTTTTGGGTGATATCCTCCATCACTTCTGCCGCATGTGACTCAAGTCCCCTGAACCCTGCTTTAAAAGGAACATTGTAAAGGGTGGCAAGCGTATCCATCTTACGATCAATTTTATATCCAAGTTCCTGGAATTGGGTCACAAACCGGATAATGTTTTGTACGGTTGTTTTTCCACCACCGTCAGGCTGGCCGGGAATGAATTTTTTACCATTCCAGAAGTAAAGTCTGTCCGAACCCAGTTCGGTGTAAATATTTTTCCATGGCTTTTTTTCAAAGGCCAGGGGACAAAGGGTCAACCCTTTTTTATCCAGTTTGACGGACCGGGGATCCTCTGTTGCAACCCCGGTGCCCAGACAATACCCGGCACGTTTGTGTATGTTATCTCCAAGGGTCACCACCTGACTTAAAAGCTCTTTGCCCACTTTGACAAGATCCTGGACAAACCCTGCCATCAGGCTTGCCATTGGGATATGGCTGTCCGCAGCCAGGCCACTGACCGTATCCAGGAACTCAAACATGGCTTCCACTTTATGCCTTGGCAATTCGCTGGAGGAGGATTTATAGATAATATCGACCAGTTCTTTGAGTTTGAATTTTTTGTTCATGGCTCTCAGGCGGCCTTCATTTTCCTTGGCTTTGTCGATCCACTCACCCTTGACATCATGTTTTTTAATCAAGTCCGCCCATGGTGTTTTCGGATCTTTAACAGCATCTTGTGTAAGGCTGTTTATTTTTTTCAGGCGGTCCTTTGCAGTTTCAATCAGGGTTTTAAGATCCTTTATAATTGCCGCAGACTCACCGCTTGTCATATCAAAATAGGCTTTCTGCGCCTTGAAAAGCACAGGTGAATTATTCTGGAGATAGGCTGTAATATAGGCCATTAATTCTTTCTCCGAATTCAGATATTCAACAGCTTTGACCTGCATGAATTCTGAATCGGTTTTAAATTTCTTCTGGTCCTGGTTTGATAACTGCGGCAGGATGTGGGGCCTTGCCGTCTCGGCCACCCAGGCAAGAAATGCGTTTCGAAGTTCGGAATTGGCCTGACTCAACTTTTTTTGTGCTTTGGCTTTAAAGTTGGTTTCTTTTTTTATTGTTTTAATGACACCTTTGATCTGCTTTTCAAGTGCGTCTTTGCATTTGTTGCATGTGTAGTTGAAAAGAGCTTTCGGGGTTAACCCAACTTTACCCTTATAGTTCAGAGAAAAATTTTTAAATTTTTCCGGCGTTTGCTTTTTAACCTTTTTCCAGGCAGCTTTACAGTAATCATATTTTTGATCATACTCGATCACGATGGGCATCATGTTTGTACTCAGCAGCAGAGGATGCGGCATAAACGGGTGATGATAAAAAAGGAAAAGATATTAGAATTGTATAAATGACAAAAAAGTTTTTCGTACAATGATCCATAGTCCCATCTCAGCTTATGATTTTGATTTTGAGTGTGTACTGGCAGCTATTGGCAGTGGAAACAATCAGGTAAGATAGTGTGAAACTATATATGTTATCAAGGAATACAAAAAAATCGAAAGTTATTAACAAAACCCCCAACCATTAAAACTATTGTGTCCACAAAATAGATAGACAATTCGAAACAATAAAATGCATTTACATATTTTGAAAAATATATTAAAGTGCATTTTATTGTTTAATAGAGTTTTATAATATAAAAGAAAATTGAGTTTGCTATTCGATGCTATGTTAAATTATTTTAGAAACAAACAGGCAAGACTGATTCAGGCTGCCCCTGAAAATTTTATCCGGGAACAATACTTAAAGAAAATATTGTCTCCCAACAGGCTTGTCGGAATTATTGGTCAAAGGGGTGTTGGTAAAACGACATTGCTTTTACAATATCTTAAAACAAATTTTAGTATGAGCGAGTTCTTATACGTAAGTGCGGATGACATATATATCGCAGATACAACTCTTTATGATCTGGCGGATGAATTTTCAATCATTGGGGGGAAGGTTATTGTATTTGATGAAATACATAAATATAAAAACTGGGCCCAGGAATTAAAAAATATTTATGACTCATTTCCTGAGATGGTGATCCGGTTCAGTGGATCATCCATGCTGAATATTCTATATGAAAAATATGATTTGAGCAGAAGGTGCGTAACAATTCATATGGAAACATTAAGTTTTCATGAATTTCTTGAACTCAGTGAAAAAAAGATACTTGCACGATATTCCCTGGATGAAATCATTAAGGATGGTTCACAAATCAGTCTTGACCTTGCACTTTCCAATACCAATCTATACAGCAGTTTTCTTGATTATTTAAAATATGGGGCTTATCCGTTTTTTATTGAGGACAGAAATGAATTCAAAACCAAGCTTTTTAACGCGTTACAGAAGATCATCAACGAGGATATTCCTTCATGCAATAAGATGGAGTATGGTCATGTTTCCGTGTTTAAAAGACTTATAGCAAAGCTTATTGAATCTGGAGTTCCGTATAAGGTGAATATTGCAAAATTATCCAGAACATTAGGGATTACGCCCCCCACCCTGAATACATATCTGGATATTCTGAATGACACGAAAATTTTTCATTCCATTAAAAAATATTCAACTAAGATTTCAAGGAAGCCTGAGAAACTGCTTTTTAATAATACGAATATTCTCTATACATTCGCTGAAGAGTTTGGTGTTGATGCCAATATCGGAACAGTGCGTGAAACTTTTTTTGCCGGTTGTTTTTCCCAAATTTATTATTCAGATATTGGAGACTTCAGGGTTCAGGATATGATATTTGAAATCGGTGGAAAGAATAAGACATTTAAGCAGATTCATGATGTAAAGAATAGTTATCTTGTTATTGATACAAACTATACCACGGACAGCCGGAAAATACCGATCTGGTTATTTGGGTTAATTGATTATTAGAGAATATCGACTCAAAATGCTTGAGTACAATTTATGAGATTAAAATTGGCCATGTCTTGACTTTACTTAATTCCAACAAATGAAATAGGCAGTTGTTTGGGAATGAGTTATTCCGGTGTCAGCCGGCGTGTCGGCATAAGAATCAAGAATATAAAAAAGGACAAGGAATTTAAACAACAATTCGATAGGATTAAGTCACTAATCAAGATGTGTGATCCCGTCCATGCCACGTCCATGGTTGGGCTTCTTAAAAGCACTTTGCCCGGCTTGACGATTGTGCCCCATTTGTGCTACAGTTATAAAAACAAAATGGAGGTGTCCTATGAGTAAAACATCAACAATCAGAGCTAGAATTGAGCCTTCTCTGAAAGATAAGGTAGAACAAATATTTCGTCAGCTTGGATTGAGTACAACTCAAGCAATAACCTTGTTTTATAAACAGGTAGAATTAAAGAAAGGGCTACCATTTAATATAGCCATTCCTAATAAAACAACTCGCCAAACGTTTGCCAATACTGATGTAAAAAGTGATTTGATTATCTGCGAAGACACAGAAGACATGTTTAAAAAACTCGGAATTTAATGTTTACGCCAGCATATACAAGACAGTTTGATAGAGACACCAGGCGGATGGTCAAGAGAGGAAAAAATCTTGAAAAGCTAAAAATTATTATTTCTACTCTAATTGCAGAAGAACCTCTTGATCGTATCCATAGGGAACATAAACTGGTTGGCAATTGGAAGGGACGACGGGAATGCCATATTGAATCCGATTGGCTGCTGATTTATAAAAGCGAAATAGATCGGATCATTTTTGAACGTACAGGAACTCACTCTGATTTATTTCAGAAATGAATGGAATTTAGCCCAACGAATAAGGATAGATCCGTGTGAGTGAAACGAACCACGATCTTATCCGGTGGTTGGACAAGCCCGGTAAAATTTACGATGTGGTCTATATAGTGTTTGAACGAAAACCCACCCATCTGCTTCGCTGCTGCAAAATCCTGAAATCCTCATGTACTATAGTACACTCCGGTTTCAGGATTTCTTGCGCCTTGCATATGGGCAACTTTTCGTCCAGACACGGGTTTTCGGTCAGGCACTACTTAAAAGTCACCATGCTATTTTGATTAGAAATTATATTTTTTTCACTGATCACGCCACGGTATAAATATTTAATCGCAGTTATTCCTTTGCCTGCATGTGAACAGTCAACTACCCATTTTTTAGGAACCTGCCCGGGCATGGTAAGTTCAGATTCATTCAGTGCTTTTAAAAAACGAGCACGAAAAACTTTAGCCAGGGATTTATGGTAGAATAAAATTTTCCCTTTTTTCTTTTTCCATTGCTATCTATTCAGACACCCCAAGTTTTGCAATTAATTATGCAGGATGTATTGTCGTTAGTATTTTTGGAGGATTGATACCGGCATCCATCCTTGGCGGTGTGCCTTTATATGCCCCCTCAAAACGGCTTATCGGCACCACAAATGGATTGGTCATTCAGGGCGGGCAATCGGGTCAGGTTTTGGGACCACCGATTCTGAGGTTCCTGGTATCCTACACAGGCACATGGTCATCCGGTGCCTGGCTTTTGGGAAGTGTTGCCATTCTCGGCATTATCTTGAGTTTTATGCTTTCGAAAATAAAGCATTCAAATCCGTCCTGATTTAACGGTTTTCCAACCATTTGTTTATGGTGCTCACATAAACAATATTTCCACACGGTTTTGAAATATGATCCATTTGACTATCTGTTGATGAAATTTCCTTCATGGATTCCAAAAACTCAAAATTACCTGATACGAAAACAATGGGAATCTTTTGATCTTTTTTCCTGATATATTTATACACATCCAGCCCGTTAAGATTACCCGGTAATAAATAATCAAGGCTGACCAGATCAAAATCCTGTTCATCAAAGGCATCCATGGCCATCTGAGCTGTTGTTGCCACTTTAACATGATGGCAAAACGGTTTATGGGTGAGTATTTTTTGTTGTACAGCGGAGATGGCAGGTTCATCCTCAACCAGAAGTATTCTTTTGCATGTTTGAATCTGGCGCTTTAAAATTGACTGTTTCTCTTTTTTGGTCAACTCCTTTTTAATAATTGGAATGGACAGTGTAAAGGTAGATCCTTTATTTACACTACTCTTAAAACGGATACTGCCTTTGTGCTTCTCTATATATTTTTTAACATTGGACATGCCGTAACCGGTCCCTTTAATGCCGGATCTATATGCACCTGTAAAATCCCTGCTGCCTTTAAGGGTAAATGAAGGCGAATAGATATCATCAAAATTTTCTTTGGGAATCCCGCAGCCGTTATCTTTGATTTCGATGAACATTTTTTCCTTTTTTGCATAGGTCTTAATCTTAAGCTTGGGTTTTTTGACCAAACTCATTGCATGGATGGCGTTTTGCACAAGATTTACCAAAGCATGCTCAATCATTCCAGGGTCTGCCAGCAATTCAGGAAGGTTGGATTTATATTCTCTTATGATGATGGCATCATACAGATCTTTTTTTAACAGATTGATAGCAAGATCGACTTTTGAATTCACATTAAAGTATTCTTCCTTTGGCTCCTGGTCTTTGGCAAAGGCAACCAGATTCTGAGTTAAACTTTTCCCCCTTATCGTCTGTTCAAGAATAATATTTAAACTTTCCAATGTCTCTTTTTCCTGACAATCCATCAGAGAGATCTCTGCATGCCCCATGATTCCGCCCAATATATTATTAAAATCATGGGCCATCTTACCTGCGATTTGACCCACTAAGGCATACTTTTCCTGTTCAGACGCAAATTTCATGGCATCTTCTCTTTCTTTCTCTGTCATTTTTCTGTCCGTAATATCTCTGATCGTAGACAAAATCATCTGCTCGCCGTGGAAATCAAACAGCGTGGAACTGACTTCTACTGGAAATGTATCTCCGTTTTTTTTAATATGCTCATTTTCAAATATAAGCTGGCCCTGCTTCTTCAATTTTTTTCGATGCGCGACTCCACCGATTAACATGGAGTTTTTTGTTTTTGCCTGGAGAATAGCTGAACTGAGTTTTTTAAACTCATCCCTTGAATACCCATATCTCTTGCAAGCCACATCGTTGACCTCAATGAAATTTGAAAATCCTTTATCTTTGAACGGATGAACAAAAATCGCATCTTCTATCCCGTTGAAAAGTGTTCTAAACCTTTTCTCGTTCTCTATCAGGGCTTCAATCGCCTGTTTTTTCGCTGTCACATCAGTTGCAATGGTTAATTTCACCAAACGCCCGTCCGACCATTTTATTGCCTGGTTTGAAACTTCAAAAACTTTGTTCAGCCATTCATTTTTATATTCACTGACATGCACATCTGCCGGCAGGCCATTTTCCTGAAGAACTTTATGATTATTACAATCTGTGCAAGGGTTGGCCCTATCCTTCATCAACACTTTCCAGCAGGTCTTTCCAATAAATTGGTTCGAGGATTTGCCAAAATACCCGGCCAGGGTCTGATTAATAAATAAAATCTCACAGGTTTGAATATCCACGACATAAACAGCCGACGTCAAATTATCAAGCACGCTGATAAATTGCTCTCTGGAACGCTGAAGCTGAGCTTCGAACTTTTTTTGATTTGTGATATCGCGACCGCAACCCACCGTTCCGATCATTTTATCGGTTTTGTCAAAAAAAGGTGCCTTATGCACATCTAAAACCAGATACTCCCCACGAACCCGCCCTTTCTCGACAAATCGTCCCGACTGCCTTGATTTTTTTACGATCTGATCAGAATTAACACAAATTTCTCCAAAAGTATGATCAAAGCCTGCCCGCCTTTCTTTGTCAGCAAAATAAACATCTTTTTTCCCGATGGCATCATTGGTGGAGTTTATCATCAAGAGGTTTTCACACATGGCCTGATTTACAAAAAGATACTCATCATTCATATTCTTTGCCCAGATCAAATCCGGTACATTATCAACAATCAATTGAAAAAGAGAAGATTCAAGTTTTGAAAAAAGTTCCATTGTATGGATGACGTCAATCTGATTTTTCCCGTTGAGACACTTATCTAATTCTTTATTACGACCCATAGCACATGTCCAATAATGGTTAACTGTATATATAGTTCCGTTGAAACGTCAAAAGAATTGTGCGATGTAAATCAAATTTACCAATAACCGGTACAGAAGAACTATCTAAAAAACCTTTCATACTTAGCTTATTTTTTTATAAAAAACCATAAAAAAAATATCACTTTATTTTTTCGCTTTTCGAATGGTCAAATATACGTTTGCACTGAAAATAAAGAATGCACCTGTCCAGCCTGAAACTGACAATACAGGGTCCATGGCAATCATTGGACCGAGTATGGCGGCCAATAAAATCCTTGTGGAGGAGATAATACCGCCTTCAAGAGCTGTAACATATTTAAACCCTATGGTGATCAGATACTGGCCTAAAATGGCGGATGCAGAACACCAGAAAAGATATTTAAACTCCTGGTATGGCGGCAGATAAATTTGATGATAAAAAAGAATCAAAATAACCACCGATCCCAGCCCGAACAAAAAAAACAGGGTGGTCTGGGTGTCATGTACCTGACGGGATAAATTTAAATACATGATGGCCACGGCAGCACTTATGCCTGACGAAAGTGCCCATAATGAATTACTATTAAAACTCATCTTTTCCGGTGACAAAATCAACCAGATCCCTGCAAATGCAAAGACAACAATGGCAATGGCCACACCGTCCCGTTGCTCTTTTAAAAAAATCCAGGAAAAAATGGTAATGAATAAAGGGTAGGTCATATTTAAGATATTGGCCTGGGCCACGGATGTCAGTGCTACCCCTTTAAAAAAACAATAGACCGCCACACAATTGGCCAGGGTCCTGCCGATCAAATATCCTTTTTTTTTCACGACGATTGTTTTCTTTTGGACAGCCATAAGAGTCAAGACAGTAATAAATCCAAGAACAAATCGTGCAAAAACAAAGAAAGAAGGTTCAATATTCAAGTCTGCCATTTTTGACCATTTGATAATAACAGTGGCAAAATAAAAAAAGAACGCTGAACCAAAAATGCAAAGACAACCCAAAACAACTG
>JAKIUJ010000158.1 GCA_021647625.1 Desulfobacula sp. | reverse complement strand
TTTTTTTGAAGATGCAAGGATACAGCTTGGGAGAAAATATGGCATTGGATATATGGATTTATACTCACACGGGATATTGGCCCCCATTAAAACCGTGCATGTTGATTTTATCCATCCCTTAAGATTTATGGAAGAGATCACCATCGAAGGTATATTTTATTATTCGCAGGCTTCCAGAATAAACAGTGAATATATTATTCGAAACTCGAAAAATAAGATTGCGGCCACAGGTTTCACTGTTCAGATGATGCTGAATACCGATTTTGAACTTTTTTTAACCCAGCCGACCTATTATAAAGATTTTTGCGATAGATGGAAGGCCGGAAAACTTTCATGAATCCTGTCTATATTACCCAGGCAAATACAATTACTGCATTGGGATCTGGCCTTGACTTACTTTATTTGGGCTTGATGGATCAAAGATCAGGTATTCAACCCATAACAAGATTTAACACCCAATCGTACACAAGTTCCTATGCTGGTGTCATTGAATCCCTGGACAATAAAAAAGGATCATCTTTAATCATCCAGTTGGCTGATATGATGATCGAACAACTGGGCGGCATAAATAATGATGCTTTTTTAATTACAGCGTCGACAAAAGCCGGTATTGACAGATTAGATGAACGCGTTGGCCGATCTGAACTCCTTCCTGAAAATTTGTTATTATCAAGTCTGACCGAACATATCGCTTTGAAAACAGGCTTGAAAAGTTGCGGCATTAATATAAACAGTGCCTGTGCGTCTTCTACCATTGCCATTGCAAAAGGGACGGTTCTAATTGAAGCCGGCATTGTTGATTCGGTTCTTGTCTGTTGCCTGGACACTGTGTCAGAGTTTGTTTTTTCAGGTTTTTCTTCTCTTGGGGCCATGTCGGATAAGCCAGCCAGGCCATTTGATAAAAGCAGAAACGGGCTTACCCTTGGAGAGGGGGCCGCAGCCATTATGCTGATGAATCAAAAAAAAGCAAAGGCTCTTGGCAAATCATTACTGGCACAAATAACAGGATGGGGAATCGCCGGTGATGCAATCCACCTGACAGCCCCGGCAAAAGATGGGCGGGGCTTAAAATTGGCAATAAGAAAAGCCTGTAAAAAAGCGGGAATCAAAACAGATGACATCCATGCTGTCAATACCCATGGTACAGGCACCGTATTTAATGATGCCATGGAGATCGGTGTAATGTGCGGGTTATTTGATCAAAATAAAATAATTGCAAATTCAATAAAGGGGTCGATCGGTCATACACTGGGTGCTGCCGGAGGTATCGAAACAGCGCTTTGTGTAAAAATGATTGAGAAAGGGATGATGCCGCCAACAAAAGGATTTCGTGATCCGGAAAAAGGTGCTGAGTCGATTATTAGCCGGGATGCCAGACCTTTAAGGGACAATCGGATTTTAACCACAAATTCAGGTTTTGGCGGTATTAATGCGGCCATCATTTTAGAAGGTGTATAAAAAAAATGGATGCGTGTATTACCGGAATAGGGTGGGTTTTAAAAGATTCCATGGGGTATCCTCGGAGTGAAAAAAAATTTCCGGAAAGAGGATTGCCCCTGATTAAAAGAAAAGATGTGATTGACTATCCCTACAAACCCTTTGGGCGGATGGATAACTTTTCGAAGTTAGGATTTGCGGCCATTTCTTTTGCCCTGGCTGATGCTGGAATAAAAACCGAAATAAAAACAAGGTCAGTAAAAGAAAATATCAGCTTGGTTGCTTCAACAGCAACAGGATGCCTTGAAACAGATATAAGGTATCGAAAAACACTGACAGATAATGTGCCAAGCCCCGCTATCTTTGCCTATACGCTGGACTCATGTTTTTTAGGAGAAGCCGGTATCTATTTTGGTCTGACCGGAGAAAGTTTTATGATTAATGAACAAAATACGGCTGGACTTACAGGTCTTTATTTTGGACTTGAAATGATTCATTCGGGAGACTCAGAGACCGTGTTGTGCGGGGTCTGCAATTCAGATATTCAGCTTTGTCAATCCAGTGCTTCAAACATAATTCCAGGTTCCCTTTTTTTTGTAATCGAAAAAGAATCTGAGCATTCCTATACACAACTTAAAGCAATATCTCCTGAATCCATTTATGATGAAAATAAGGTGAAAATAACCGATCTATATGATCTTGCAAAAAGATTACAAGGATCTTCAATATGAAAATACAATTGATTTATCCCACATGGCCAAGGTTGGAGAAACAAACTGAGTTTCATCTCCCCCCCCACGGTCCTGTTGTCCTTGCAGCCGCGTTACCGGAATATGTTGAAATCGAGTTTGTTGATGAAAATGTCCAGCCTCTTAAATATGATATTGATATAGAGATGGCAGCCATATCTGTCATGCTCACCTGTCAGCTGCCAAGGGCCTTTGAAATCGCTGACCGGTACAAGGCCATGGGGATTCCTGTACTGTTTGGCGGTATTGCTGTCATGCTCCATGCTTTAGAAGTTCAACGTCATGCAGATTCAGTTTTTCTTGGAGAGGCAGAAGGGCGGATGGAAGAGGTCTTTAGTGATTTGCGGCAAAAAAAGCTGAAAAAAGTATATGACTACATGAATAATTTTCCTGATATCTGTTCGGTTCAGACAGCAAGAAGAGATGTTTTAAAAAGAGAGCTGTATAATTATAGAGGCATACAGATGCTTGACCTTGTCCATGCTTCAAGAGGGTGCAGGTTTAATTGCTTTCCATGCTGTAACGGCTTTTTAGGGGGGCGGCAGTTTAGACCCAGGCCGGTTGAGGCAGTAATTAAAGAAATGGAATCCATTCCTAATAACCGGCTTTTTATCGTGGATAATTCCCTTGCCCATGACAAGTTGTGGCTTATTGAATTGTTCACTGCAATGAAACCATTGAAGAAAAAGTGGGTATCCCATCCTTTAATGGACGATGATCAGGTTCTCAAAGCTGCAGCAGGTGCCGGATGCTGGTATGTCTACCAGGCTGTGTTTGATACATCTAAAGTGATTGAGAACAGGGTCAAAAGACTGCAGGATCATGGTATCGGTGTGGAGGGCACGATTCTTCTGGGGACAGATGACCATGATGAATATGAAATTAAAACCCTGGTTGAATTTTTAACCAAAATCAAATTGGATTTAGCGGAAATTACTATTTTAACACCTTTTCCCAAATCGCCTATCCGGGAACAATATAAAAAACAAAACCGTATTTTGAGTAATAACTGGATTGAATATACTTGTGATAATGTTGTCTTCCAGCCTAAAAACATGTCTGTTGAAAAATTGAAAGAACTTTATAATTATGCCTGGGATACCTTCTATGCTGACGGTGGTTATCAGACAAAAATGGGTGAATTGTTTTTTAAGGTGATGAAAAAAGAAATTCTTGACGGTACGTATCGCAAATATAATCCAAGGGAAAAGAGATCGTTTAAAAAGGTTGTGAGTCAATGAGTCGGGTATTACTGATTTCTTCCAACACAACCACAGATCCTATGGCGGTATACCCGCTTGGCATGGCCTTGGTAGCAGCTTCTTTGGAAAAAGAAGGCCATCATGTAAAACAACTTGATCTGGTGCGGCATCTGGAAAATATATTCCAGCCAATCGTTCGTACCATTAAGGAATTTGATCCGGATTTTATCGGGATCTCAATTCGAAATATTGATTCTGTGGATTCATTCGCTCCCGAGGGGGCCTGGTATCTTGACAAGGTTAAAGATATCGTTGGACAGATAAAGGACCTTACGCAAAAACCCGTCATTTTAGGCGGGCCGGCTTTCTCAATCATGCCGGAATTGATATTGGAATTTTTAAATGCAGATTTTGGCATTGTAGGAGAAGGCGAGATCCTTTTAAATCAACTGATTTATGATCTTACAAATAAGATTAGCACAAAAAAAATTATCTTTCCCACCCAGACTCCAATAGATCAGAAACGTTTTTTTTCCCCCCTTTATGAACAAAAACTTGTGGATTATTATTTCGATCACAGCGGCATGCTGAATTATCAGACCAAAAGAGGGTGTCCTCATGGGTGTAACTATTGTTCATACCCCTTGATAGAAGGCAAAAAAATCAGGTGTCAGGATCCTGATTTCATCGTGGAAAATCTGATTAGGTTAAAAGAAAAATTCAATGTGGATACATTGTTTTTTACAGATGCGATCTTTAACGATCATCAAGGAGAGTATCTGAAAGTTGTCGAACGTATGATTGAAAAAAAATGCAATATGAGATGGGCTGCTTATTTTAGACCTGAAAAAATGTCACCATCCGAGCTGAAGATGTTAAAAAAATCAGGCCTTTATGCCATGGAGATCGGGTCTGACGCAGCATGCGATACAACCTTGAAGGGTATAAACAAATCCTTCGATTTTGATACGATTCTTACACTTAATGAGAATTGTATAAAGGCACAAATTCCCTGTGCCCATTTTTTCATGTTTGGCGGACCCGGGGAAACCCAAAAAACAGTTCAGGAAGGGATTAATAATATAGAGCAGCTTGAAAATTGTGTTGTTTTTGCATTTTCAGGCATCAGGATTCTACCAAATACAGGGATACAGAAGATTGCAATAGATCAAGGAATTATTTCCAGTGGCAATACACTTTTAAAGCCCTGTTATTATGTCTCACAGCTTTTAGACAAAGACTGGATGGATGATACTTTAAAAGCAGCGTTTAAAAAGCGCAAAGACCGGTTTTTCCCGCCCGAAGATGGCTATATGAGAATGAGGGCTCTGAAATTATTTGGCCTTAAAGGGTTGCTGTGGGACCTTGTTGTCAATTTTAAAAACCCCAATAAAGAATAGTTCAAGTATGGCTCAAACAAAAATACTGCTGATCCATCCGCTTGGATATAAATCTGAAAATGCGAAAACAGATATATCCAGAAAAGCCAATATCATGCCTCCCTTAGGTCTTGCTGGTATCGCAGCATACCTTGAACAATCTTGCATCCAAACCGATATTATTGACTGCTATGCCCATCCTGAATCAGATGCAGTGATCAAAACATATTTAAAAAATGAAAAACCTGAATTTGTCGGCTTTTCATGTACCACTTCTACTTTTCTTGATGGGATAAGAATTGCCGAATATACTAAAAAAATCACACCTGAAACAAAAATTATTTTCGGTGGTGTCCATGTTTCTGCCTTAAAAGAAAAGATTCTGCAATTGTACAAGGTAATTGATTATGTCGTGGTGGGCGAAGGTGAGCATACACTTTATCAATTGTTAAGCTCAAAACCCGCTGATTTTGAAAATATAAAAAATATTATTTTCAGAACAAAGATGGGTGAGATTGTGTTTACCGGATACCGGAAAAGACTCATCGATCTGGATACCTTACCATTTCCGGCATATGAAAAATTGGCCGGTTATCCGGAATGTTATAAATTGCCTATTTTTAATTATCCTAAAGTTCCCAATGCAAGCTGTATCTCAAGTCGTGGGTGCCCCTATTCCTGCAGCTATTGTGACAGATCAGTGTTTAAAAAATCGTTTCGATATAATTCAGCACAATATCTTTATAATCATCTGAAATATTTAAAAGAAAAATTCAATATCAGGCATGTTAATTTTTATGATGATCAGTTCACCTTTAACCGGTCAAGGGTAGAAAAATTTGCCAGGCTGATGATTAAAACCCCGTTGAACATGACCTTTAATTGTGCCGCAAGAGCAGAACACCTTGATCTTGAGTTGCTTAAACTCATGAAAAAGGCGGGTTGCTGGATGATCAGTCTGGGGATTGAAACAGGTGATGAATCACTATTGGCTCAGCACAGGCAAAATCCTGATCTTTCCATGATGAGGGACAAGATATTATTGATTAAAGAGGCAGGTATTCGTGTAAAGGGACTTTTAATGATGGGGCTGCCGGGTGAGTCAGAAAAAAGTATTGAAAAAAGCAAAGCCTATGTATTTTCTTTGCCGATTGATGATTTTAATCTGGCCAAATTCACCCCTTTTCCTGGATCTCCCATATATAAACGAATCAAGGAACAGGGCCAGGAGCTGGGGGCGTTTAATGAAGACTGGGAAAAAATGGACTGTATGCAGTTTGTTTTTATTCCCAAAGATCTTACAAAAGAAAAAATGGAAGCACTTTTTATTGAATTCTATCAATCCCATTTCCAACGGGCAAAGGTATTGTTGGGATATGTATCAATGTTGTGGAAGTCGCCGGACAGCTGGATAAGGTTTATGAAAGATTTTGTGGGGTTTATAAAATTTGCTTTTACGAATAAACGGATGTGATATTTTTAAAGTCAAAATATATTATTTACTTGAATTCGAAAGAATAATTTTTATAATCGCCTTTAAAGTATGGTGCACAGGCTAAAGAAAGCGTTACTAATGCTCTCTTTTCCTGTGCACCGGATTGTTTAAATTTACTGGTACAAACAGGGCTAACGCATGTAACTTTTTCATATTAATGATTTCAGGTAGTTACGGTCTGAAGGTAAACGCAAATGAAAATCTCGTTTTGCATAAGTACCTGTAAAACAAAGAATTAAAATTCATACCAGGTTTAAATGCGTTTACCCTGGTGGTACAAAGAGCTGACGTATTTATTAGCTGGTTTATATGTCAATGTCTGCCTGTTTAGCACGTTTTACAAGCAGGGTGGTACAATTTTTGATATTGTCTTTTGTATATATGGTAAATTCATCTTTATAATACTGCTTAAATATTTGAGCGGCAAGGGCTTCATCCGATTTTTTTGATGCCTTAACTTTTTTGATAAGATACATGGTTGTATTAAAAGAGGTCTGAATACTTTTCAAAGCCGCATCTCCTTTTAGTGCTCCCTGGTGCGCCGGACAGATAATCGATGGGGAAAATTCTTGAATGGATTTAAGTGCAAAAATGTATGCTTCAGCTTCGGTGAAAAATAAAGGTAAAAAGCCCCTGCCCGGAAAATGAAACCCGAGACTGTCTGAACTGAATAGGATTTTTTGTTCATGAATCATGCCGATTAAGTTACCGGGGGAGTGCCCCCCGATTTTTGAAAGATCCAGAAAAATATCCCCCAGATCCAGGCGAAGGGTATCTTCAATTTCATTGACACAGGATAGATCGGGGATTTTTTCCAAGGATGGCCTACCGGGTATAATGCCTGATTTTTCAAGGCTTTTTGACATATAAGCATCCTCTTTTAATAAAACTGGGCCGGCCTTTGGATGGTTGACAAATGATTCAGCACCTTTTGCCGCTAAAATTTTTGCATCTGGAAATCTTTTAATGAGCCCCGGCAAGCCTGTGATGTGATCGGAGTGTGGATGGGAGCAGACGATGAAGTCAGGATCGATACCAAGGTTTTCAAGTTGATGGATGACAGCGTCTACAATGGCTGAAATACCGACTTCAAAAAGGGCTGTTTTTTTCTCGCCGATCACAAGGAAAAGATTAAAAAAATAGTTGCCAAGCATGAAGAGATGGTCATTGAGTTTAACAGGGAAATTGCTTTCAGGTATATAATGGTCTTTCATGAGAGTTCCTTTTAATTAGGTGGATTATGCTCTATCATATTGTGGTCATTCTTAAAAGAGAAGGATATGGATAAAAACAATATGAGAAGAGTGTAAATTCACATAAATTGCTGAAAATAATTCACAATTTTCTTAAAAAATATGATAATTAAAAAGTAAGAAAAGATCATTTTGGGTATTTTATTAAAGAAGGTTGGGATCATGACGCAAAAAGTTTTTATAACAAGAAGTGGAACAGCCAATTTTTTCTGTCCCGAATGTGGGAAAACCAGGCAGATGGATGTCACCAAATTTCGTGATATAAAAAAAGAGGTCAAACTTAAAGTCACCTGTTCATGCAAACATAAGTTTTCGGTGATTCTTGAACGGCGGCAACACATTCGTATGCAGGTTAATTTAAAAGGTGTTGTTCTTTTGAGTGGCAAAAAATATCCAGTTGATATTATTAATATTTCACGGTTTGGCTTGCGAGTCAGAACAAAAGGATCGCTTGATTTAAAGCTTCTTGATAAAGTGTTTCTGGAATTTGTATTGGATGATGCATCAGGTTCCACCGTAACCAAGGAGGTGGTGGTTCGAACCATTCGTCAGCCGGAGTTCGGTCTTGAATTTGTTGAACGGGATCATTATGATAAACTCGGCACCTATCTTTTGTTTAACTTCAGTTAACCTGGGTTATTTGCCAATACGATAGTGCGAACTAACCCTTTTTGAAGCATCTTCTATTTGAAGCTCCAGCTGGGCCAGTTTGATTTCAGAAAATCCGAAAAAATTGGCTTCAGCCGTGATTGAATATTCATCGCTGCCGTCTTTATCAATACACACACCGACTTTATGACTGCTCTTATTTACAAGCCTTAGAATTATCAGAGGAATATTGCCGGTATCGAATTTTTCATCATGATGTTCTTTGATCACCTGGCAGTATCGATCCGGTATGTTCCATTTTTTTAACAGGTTATATCCTTGAATGGCGTGTTGGCTATCAATAATTTCATGGATAATTGACGTTGATGGTACAAACGGGAACTCTTTTGATTCTTTGACTTTTTCAATCAAAGTTATTAAAAAAAGTTTACCAATATCGTGCATGAGAGAAGCGAAAAAAACTTCCTGTGTTAGATCTTCGAATCCGGCCTCGCGTGCAATCCACTGGCTGACGAGGGCACAGACTAAAGAATGCTGCCACAGATCGTTTCGATAATTTCGAATAAAGGTGTCTTGAGTCGTATATAATTTTTTTTGTGTAAGGATCATTGCCATCCGTGTGATTTCATCAAGTCCCAACCGGACTATGGCATCACGGATGGTCATCACTTTGGATAACCCTCTAAAAAAAGCGGAATTGGCAAGCTTTAGCATCTGACTGGACATGGCAGGATCTGCAATGATCAGCTTCTCAATTTTGGAGATGCCGGCATCCTTTTTTTGAATTTCCATCTGAATTCTAAGGGCAGTCTTGTCAAATGGCGGCAACGTTACTCTATCTGATTCAACATATCTTTCAATAATTTCTAAAAATGACAGGTCTTTTTGCAAAACTAACCTCCGAGCAATCTTTTAATTTCAGAAAGGGGTCTGGGGGGAACAAGTTTGGGCAGACATCGCAATACTTCTTCAATTGATGTGTTGCCTTTTGCTGCCTGGTAAATGCCGCTTTCAAATAAAGTGACAAGCCCGGTACTGTTGATACTGACTTCTCTGAGTTCATGGGAAGTTGCATTTCTCAGTACAGCATCTCTGACATTTTCGTCAAGCAGCAGCATTTCATGCACCGCCATTCGGCCGCTATAGCCGGAATGCCTGCAATGACCGCAACCCTCTCCCTTATAAAAAATTCCGCCGGCCAATTCACCGCCGTGGTAACCTAATAGTTTCATTTGGGTGACATTGGGTTTGTGTTTTTTTTTACAATTGTGGCAGATGCGTCTTACAAGGCGTTGTGCCAGAATGCAATTAATGGTGGATGAAATTAAAAAAGGTTCAATGTTCATGTTAACCAGCCGAATCAGGCCGCCAATTGTGTCCTCGGTATGAAAGGTTGTCAAAACCTTGTGCCCGGTTAAGGCGGCCTGGACTGCAACATCTGCCGAGAAAAAATCCCGGATCTCTCCAATGACAATAATGTCCGGGTCCTGGCGAACAATGTGGCGGAGCGTCTCTTCAAATGTTAAATTCAATTTGGTGTTGATTGAGCATTGACCAATCCCATCGATTACGTACTCCACCGGGTCTTCGGCAGTTATGATGCTTGTTTGGGGGCTGTTTAAATGATCGATACAGCTATAGACGGTTGAGGTCTTACCTGATCCTGTGGGCCCTGTGACAATGAGAACGCCGCTGGGCGCATGTAAAGATCGGGTAAGGAAATTTTCAAGCAGCCGGGGCGGCATGC
>JAKIUJ010000157.1 GCA_021647625.1 Desulfobacula sp. | reverse complement strand
TAAAACCCGAAAAAGTTTTCTTTATTAAATATGAGTTTTGGTATTTTTATATTTCTGAATTGAAAAAGCAAAAAATACCACTATACATTATTTCTGCTATTTTTCGCGAAAACCAACAATTTTTCAAAAATACAGTTTGGGGGAAATGGTACCGCGAGACACTTTTTAAATTTGAACACTTTTTTGTTCAAAACGAAACTTCGGCAAAATTGCTCAAATCCATCGGACTTAATAACATTTCGGTATCGGGCGACACTCGTTTCGACCGTGTTGCGGAGATTGTAAAAGCTGCAAAAAAAATTCCGGTTGTTGAAAAGTTTAAAAACAACGAGCTACTAATTATTGCCGGTAGTACGTGGAAACCAGACGAAGAACTGCTTATAGAGTTTATTAACCAAACCCCAAACATAAAGTTTATAATAGCCCCGCACGAAGTTTCTGATGTCAATATTAACAGAATTCATCAATTGTTGAAAAAGCCTGCAATATCGTATAGTAAAGTGGACGAAACAGAGATAAGTAACTATCAGGTGTTGATAATTGATTCAATTGGGTTGCTATCATCTCTGTATCAGTATGGTAATGTAGCTTATATTGGTGGTGGCTTTGGAGTTGGTATCCATAATATTTTGGAGGCTGCAACTTTTGGCATGCCTGTTATTTTCGGTCCGAACTATCTGAAATTTAAAGAAGCTGTAGATTTAATCTCAAACGGTGGAGCATTCTCTATCACTAATTCTAACGAACTTGTAGCAAGAATTAATCGATTGATTTCTGACGAAAAAAGCCTTAAAATATCTTCGCAAAATAGCAAGAATTATGTTGAAAAAAATGTGGGATCTACAAAAATTATCATAAAAAAAGTTTTCAACAACGATAACCTTTTGGATTGAAATTTGTTAGCTGTTTATTTCCTTTTTTAGATACTATGAAATCTTCAATATCAGGTTGGTTTGAGTTGAGAATACCCATATTGGCTCCACGTCTAATACCACCCTGTTTTATAACCTCTGTCATTTTATCGTAAAGTGTCATAAATGCTATTGGACCAGAGCTAACCCCATGTGTAGTTTTTACAAAATCCCCTTTTGGTCTTATTTTTGAGAAATTGTATCCACAACCACCTCCAGATTTAAAGATAAGTGCTGCCCTTTTTAATGTTTCCATAATTGATTCAAGAGAGTCTTCAATTCCTAAAACAAAACACGCCATTCCCATACCAAGAGGATTTCCAAAGTTTGCAAGGGCAGGTGTATTCGGCATGAATTTTTTTTCTATCATTAGCTTGAAATAATCTTCTATTTCTTTTTCGTATTCATCAAATTCACCTTTTTCAAACATTTTTAAAATTTCTATCAGTTTGTACTTTATGCTTCCCTCTCTATTCAATCTCTTATAAACTCTCACTATTCCTTCTATGTGATACCTGTTAAATTGGAACTTTCCAACTTTTACTTTTCCAACATAATCTTCAATATTAACTTCTTCCTCAGGGTGGGGTTCATTCCAGAATTTTTTAAAAACCTTTTCGTCATGAAGTATTGAAGGTATGGTTATATGAATTGCTACCCTTTCAAATAACTGTTTTGGAGATTCTATAATTTTCCCAGAAGGGTCTTTGTTTAGATATCTTGCAGCAAGAACCCTTAAAGCATTTACATCAAATTTTTTATCAATTTCATCAAGATAGTCTTTATTTAAAATCTGCATTTTTTCGACTGTTTTTTCACTTTGATCCACAGCCTGGGCAGTAATCTCATGGGTTGTCTGGGTGCTTTTTGCAATGTCTGCAATGGTGGATGTCATCTCTTCGGATGCCGATGCAATATTGGAAAAATTGTGGGTGGCCTGTTCCATTAATGATACTACAGTGCCCGAATTGGTGTTAACATTCTGGGTAATAGTTACCACATCATTTAGTTTAAGGCTCATGTCCTTTGCATTCTGGTTCATTTTTCCTGAAAATTCGGAAAGATCCATGGAAGATCCATTTAATGATTCTGCGCTTTTATGAACTCCTTTAAAAAGCTTCTGCATAGTTTGGGTGTGCTTTGTGATTTTGGCTGTATTCTCAACGTTTTCCCAATACCAGGAAAAATTGTCCTTGGCCATTCGAATAAACATAAAACTTGAGAACGCACATAAAATTCCAACGCCGACACCAAGGGATGTACCATTCATAAATCCCCAGATCGTAATCGGCATCAGTATTAAAAGAGTGAAATTTCGGGAAATGGAGAAATTGGGCCCCAGGGAGTTCGTAGCCCCGGCCGCAAGACCGCAATTTATAACAAGATTAAACATAAATGGCCACTCCAGGGGGTAAACTTGTGCCATTGTAAAGGCAAAGGCTCCCCACAAGCCACCAGACAGGTAGTTGAACCCTGTCAGTGCTTTATTCCAGAAACCGGGAGCAGCGTCGTATTTTAAAGGCACCTTTTTGGCCAGTAAAAGTCTGATGACGGAAATAATACAGATCGAAATCCCAAACCCTATAAGGATCATGGGCTGATCGGTTCGCATGGGTGTGATGGCCGCAATAAAAAAAAATAAAACAATATGAGCCCCGACTGAAGTCAAGGACCGTCTTGCAAGTTCCAGAACCTGGGTTTTTTTATGTTCAAGGATGAATGCCGTATCAATTTTCTTTTTCATTGTTTTACACCTCTCGCAAGCCTGTTACAAAACTCTAATTTTTCAGATTTCGGAGTTGGGAAAATAATTTTGATCCTCGGAATACTGCATGTATGCTTGTGGTCAAATTTATTTTCCGTCTTGAACTATGAAAAATTTGCATTCCGTAACAACCCGTCGACTATAAGTATTACGTTTTATAATAGTAACAGTGTTTATTAACAATTACAGTGATGTCAAATTTCGATCTATGCGTCAAGTATAATTTTGTAAGGGACTGTTTCTTTACGGAGAATAGAATATTGTCGATTGATTTGGAATTTTTCTTGATCAAAAACGTTAAACAAGAACGATTTCCTGTGCGGCTACAGCTTTTTATTCTATATTTTCAGTCTGTTATTTCGATTTGACAAAAGTAGGCTAAACGTTGTTCTCTAATTGAAACATTGACTTTTAATGTGAGCTATATTAATAGTTCGTATGCGGAGTATAATGTTCGATGGAAAAAAAACGCAGTGAACTTCCTGATTGCCGCGTCTTTCTTTCTGGTGAAGCCTACCGGAAAGTCCATGGTGATTGTAAAAGGAGGCTGAAACCGTCGAAAATTTGCGTAAATATAAAAAATCGAGGTGTGAGACATGCTGTTATTAAATCCCAAAAAGTACCAGGACAAAAATTACCCGGATGAACGGTCCAAAGATATCATGCTCAAAACCATTGAGTGGTTTGAAAACAAAGGCATGAAAAAAATGAAAGAAGACTATCGTTCACGAGAATTCACCTATGATTTTGCTCAGTTCATAAAAAAGGAACGGATATTCGAAACCCTGTTTCTTCCAAAAGGTTATGGGGATGATGATCAGTACTACAGCACATACCGCATGTATGAATTTTCTGAAATTTGCGGGTTTTACGGCACAGCGTATTGGTACATGTTTCATGTCTCGACCCTGGGGCTGGATCCTGTCTTGCTTGGAGATAACGAGGCCTTTAAACACAAAGCGGTTGAAAAACTACGGAAAAATCCACTTTGCGCATTTGGCCTGTCGGAACAGGAACACGGGGCAGATATCTATTCTTCATCAATGCGGCTTTACCCGCAAAAAGACGGCACCTATCTTGCCGGAGGTTCCAAGTACTATATCGGTAACGGTAATGAAGCCTCCGTCATAACCGTTTTCGGTAAAGTAGACGGTACGGATGATTATGTATTTTTTGCCGTGGATTCGAAGCATGAAAAATATGAATGCGTTCAGAATGTGATCTGGGCTCAGAACTACGTATCTGAATTTAAGCTGCATGATTACCCCATTACTGAGGATGAGATTCTGTCAAGGGGAACCAGGGCCTGGGACGATATGCTCAATACCATCAATATCTGCAAGTTTAATATAGGCTCCGGGGCCACAGGTATTGTCACCCATTCCTTTTATGAAGCTCTGAACCACGCTTCTAAAAGAAATCTATATGGAAAATATGTTACCGAATTTACCCATGTAAAAAAACTCTTTGTGGATGCCTACTGCCGCCTGGCAGCGATGAAACTCTTTGGTTTGCGGGCAACCGATTACATGCGCTGTGCCTCTTCCGATGACAAACGATATCTGCTGTATAACCCTATCATGAAAATGAAGGTGTCACTTCAGGGAGAAGAAGTTCATGAATTGCTCTGGGATATTATTGCGGCCAGGGGGTTTGAAAAAGACCTGTACTTTGAACAGGCAGTGGTTGAATTGCGCGGTTTTCCCAAGCTTGAGGGTACTCGCCATGTGAATATGGCCCTGATCGTGAAATTGATCGCCTCCTATTTTTTCAACCCGGGTGAATTTGATGAGGTACCCAGGCTGACTGGTAAACAAAATGATGATTATCTGTTTCAGCAGGGGCCCACAAGGGGGTATGCAAAAATTCAATTCCATGATTTTAGAAAAACATACGCTTCAAAAGATTTGCCTAATATTGAAATTTTCAAAGAGCAGACTAAAGCATATGAAGAGTTTTTGATGGTTTCGGGGATGGAATTAAAAGATCAAATGATGAACGATTTTGATTATCTTCTCTGTGTGGGTGAAATATTTACGCTTGTTGCATATGGACAGCTCATTATCGAAAGTGCAGCAATTGAGAATATCGATGATGACCTGTTGAATCAAATTTTTAATTTCATGGTAAGGGATTTTTCTAAATTTGGTCTTGAACTTCATGGGAAAAGTTTGTCCACCCAGCCCCAGCAGGAAGTCTGTATGAAAATGATTAAAAGGCCTACGGTGGATGATGAGAAATTTAAAAAAGTATTAAATGAACATGTATATTCACTTATTGATGTCTATGAAATGAAACCTTAGGGCTTATTCCTCAATAACGGCAATGGCCAGCTTCAAAAATAATAAAATTACAAAGTATTGAGAACTCCTGATTCTATGCTATAGATAGAACATGACATTATTGAATCTATTCAATCCGGGTGAAGAAATAAAAAATATGCCAAAGTTAAATGCGTTTACCCTGGCCAGACACCAGCAAAATAAACCAAAACTAATAAAAAGATCTGTGTAAATTAAGGATTAGGATGTCGAATGAATTTTTTTAATCTTTTTCTTGTGGGAATGGGAGGCTTTACAGGAGCCATATCCCGCAGCCTTGTGTTCGTGATGACCAACCGTATCTTTGATGCCCCCCTTATTCCGTATGGCACATTGATCGTGAATGTAATTGGATGCTTTTTTATCGGATTCTTAGGTGGCCTGTCCGAGACGAGACAATTTTTTTCTCCTGAAATACGAGCCCTGGTTCTTATTGGGTTTTTAGGCGGATTTACCACCTATTCGGCATTTGGGTATGAGGTGGTCTCTCTTTTCAGGAATGATCAAATCCTTGCTGCGTTTGCCAATACCATGCTCCATCTGGTTCTTGGATTCAGTGCTGTTTACTGCGGATTTTCCATTTCAAAACTTGTGTAGTCTATTTCATTAATTTTGGGGCTTGAAATATTCTTCATCCATAGGATATAACAAGCAAGCCGGGCACCAAATAATACGGGATGCAAGATATGAAAGAATCGATGGGACATAAGCACTTATTTCCAGCACAAGTCTACTATGAAGACACCGACCACTCCGGCGTGGTATACCATGCCAATTACCTCAAGTTTTTTGAACGTGCCCGGGAAGATATCATAGGCATTGATGTGTTATCAGACATGTGGCATACCAAAGGCGTTGGATTTGCCGTATACAAAATCACACTTGGATATCACGATGGGGCTGTGTTCGGGGATCTTTTAGATATCAAAACCACCTGGAAAAAAGAAGGGGATTACAGGGTCGTTTTTTTTCACGAAGCCTGGCGGCCCAATGCCACCAAAGCTGCTGTGACCTGCACACTGGAACTTGTCTGCCTTGGTGAAAATAAAAAATTGATGCCGATACCGGATTTAAAGTTTTTAACTAGTGCCTGACCGAAAACTCTGATATGGCGGTGCAAAAAAATAGCACATTCTCCGCACCGATAACACAATCCGCGTTTTTGAATTTCCTGAACCAGATTAAAAAACGTTTTCATTTTTATTCACTCTTTATGTTTTGTAAACCGACCATGGCAAGATCGGATCCCAGATATTTTCGTTCAGCCTTGTCTAAGACTCCTAGAGAGAGGGCAAGAACCGTCCACAAGTGAATGGTATTAAGATCTGCGTGATAGTATTGACTCAATTCTAAGATCTGACTGTGGCAATTGTTACATGGCGTGATGCAATAAGCAGCCCCGGTCTCAAGGATCTGGTCAAGCTTTACCTTTCCATATGACAGTCTTTCTTCATTAAAATCTGTCCGAATCGCTCCCCCGCCTCCACCACAGCAATAATTATTGGAGCAATTGGGCGACATATCTATGAAATTTTCTTCCCCCACAACCTCTTTGATAACAAACCTTAACTCTTCGGCAATAAAATCCCCATATGATTTTCTGACCAGCTGACAGGGATCCTGTACCGTAAATTTTATTTTTAAATCAAGATTCCAGTCCGAATTGACATTTAACCTGCCCTCTCTGATCCATTGCGCATAATACTCAATGATACTTTTCACTTCAAAGCGATGGGGAATATTAAACTTTTCCAGTCCTTTTTTGACCGCAAAAAAATCATGTCCGCACTCGGTATTCAACAACACTTTGCATTCTAAATCCTCAATTGCCATGGTTTTTTTTATCACCAGGTTTTCCCAGGCTGTTTCATCCGCTAAAAACATGCAATAGTTTTCTGCAGCCCACCCTTTTGAACCATATGTCCAATTGGCTTTTGCCAAATGAAGGATTTTCCATAAAGGTCCCATCTCAATGGGTTCATGGATCACCATGTCAGAAATTTGATTTAAAAAAAATACAGCTCCTTTTTTATCAATCGGTGCATCAAGTTTTGCAAACTCACCCCCGGATTTATTTACATGCTTCACTATTTTTTGGATAGTCGATTCAAATCGTTCTTTGGGTATTTTTTGTACGGAACAGCTATCCTGATCTCCCGACTGTCGGCAATAATCGACAATCCCTCCGGGTCTTTTATTTTCCGGCCAATAACTGCGGACAAGAAAAACCAGTTGGGGAATATCAATTTTCATGGGACAGACATGCAAGCATCTATTACATGTTGTACACATCCACACCCAGTTATTGGACAATATATGTTCATCTATTCCAAGGGACAATAGCCGTATAAATTTTCTGGGATCCATATCCGCCAGGCCGGATGCCGGACAACCCGAAGCACAAATACCGCATGTAAAACAGGCATTTAAATTGCCCGATTCCGGCAAAATTGCCATGATTTTATCTTTAAGTGACATTGTTTTTTAAATCTCTTTGTTTTTCACCCGATTTTGGGTTTTGCATTTCATGCTTGGGTTCTGTGTCTGAATTTTGTGGCCTGGTCTGTTGCGGGCCCAGTTTTTGTATCCGGATGGTAAATTCGGTAACCAGTTCGGCAAATACAGAGGCTTCTGCTGAGGAGATCCAATTAAGCCTGAACCTGTCCGGATTAATGCCTATATCGTCTAATACAAGCGTTATCACCCGGGCCCTGGCCGCAGCCTTGGTGTTTCCTTCAAGATAATGACATTCTCCGGGATGACACCCCATCACCATAACGCCATCGGCACCTTTCAAAAAAGCTTCCATCACTAAATCCGGAGAAACCATACCCGAGCACATGACCCGAATCGGACGCAAATTTGGCGGATACTGGAGCCTTGCCACTCCGGCCAGGTCAGCACCTGTATAGGAACACCAATTACATAAAAAACCAATAATCACCGGTTCAAAACGAGACATCAGCAACTTTCCTCCATCCCATTTATTGCAGCTCTTACCTGGGCCATTAACTGCGGTTTTGTGAACCCGTGAACCATAATCCCATCTTTATGACAGGTGGCAGCACAGATGCCGCACCCCTGGCACAACGCAGGATCAATCAACACGCGAACCCTGTTCTCGCTTTTTGTTTTATCCGGCATTTGTATGGAAAGTGCATGGAACGGGCAGACATCAATACAAAGGGCACATCCATCGCACTGGTCTGTAATAAAAGCCTTAATGGCCTCGGATTTAATCTCGTTTTGTGACAAAAGAATGAACACCCTGTGCGCCGCAGCTTTAGCCTGTTCAATAGATTCATCCAGAGGCTTTGGATAGTTACAAATTCCGGCCAAAAACAATCCGGCAATCGACAAATCAACTGGTTTGAGTTTTGGATGCGCCCCGGTAAAAAAACCGTCCTCGTTAGTTGTAAATTTAAAATTGTCCGCCAGTTTTTTGTTATCATTTGCAACAACCCCAGATGACAATATAAGATAATCCGGCTTGATTTTTACCTCAATATCAAGGAGGGGGTCTTTTATTTTTACGGTCAACTGTCCAGCTATTTCTGTGACCTTGGGTTTGTGATCCACCGTGTACCGGATAAACACCACACCCAGATCCCTGGCTGTCTTATAATGTTCTTCCCATTCACCGTAAGTCCGCATATCGCGGTAAAGAATATAAACTTTTATTTTTGAATTGGCCTTCTTTAATGTAATGGCTGCCCGAACAGAATGAATACAACAGATTCTGCTGCAATAGGGTCGTTCAGGTTCCCTTGATCCCACACATTGAATAAAGGCGACACATTTTATAGTGTTTGTTTTCTCATTTTTGTAAAGAACATTTTCATCAAATGACAACTGGGTCATCACATTGGAAAGTTTACCATACAGATATTCGGACGGGATTGCCTCTTTCGCACCTGTTGCCATGATGGCGGCACCAAATTCAATAAACGCTTCTTTTGACCGTACTTGAAGGTGTCCTTGAAAATTACCGACAGATCCGGCTACATAAACAAGATTAGCCTGGGTAAGCACCCGTATCCGCTTGTCCTTATTTACACGTTTGATAAGGTCTTCCAGCATGGGAGCTACCCGCTGCCCTTTAAAACAGGTTTCAAGCTTTAGTGTATTTCCGCCCAATATCTCACTTTGCTCAACAAGAATGGATTCTATGCCTAAACCTGCCAGGGTCAGCGCACTCACCATACCCACCACGCCGCCGCCAACAATAAGTGTCTTTTTGACCACATGGATTCTGTCCTGTCTTAACGGATAATTGTGAGCCACCTTGGCAACGGCCATTCGAACCTGATCTTTCGCTTTTCTGGTGGCACTGATCCCATCTTTCTGGTGAACCCATGAGTTTTGATTCCTGATATTGGCCATTTCAACCATAAACCCATTGAGCCGGGCATTTCTCAACGTTTCCTGAAACATGCGCTCATGGGTTCTGGGGGTGCAGGCTGCGATAACCACACGGTTCAACTTAAAATCTATTATTTTTTGTATGATACTTTCCTGGGCATCCACAGAGCAGGAAAACAGATTGTTTTCCACATAGGCCACATCGGGCAATTGAGCTGCATATTCTACCACTTTATCAACATCAACCGTGCCTGAAATATTAACCCCGCACGAACAGACAAACACACCCACAGTAGGAGTTTTACCCACAATTATTCTTTCTTTGGGAAATCCTTTTTTCTTAACTTGAGTTCCTCTTTTTTTAATCAACAGCCGTGACGCGCCTGCGGCTGCGGCTGTTGCCTGGCCCACAGCCCGGGGAATTGCTTTGTGTGCCTGGAAAGCCCCGATTACCTAGACCCCTTTTTTACTGCTTTCAACCGGTTCAAAGCATGATGTTGTTGCAAATCGATGCTGATCAAGTTCAATACCAAATTGCTCGGCAAGAACAAGTGCATCCTCTGGTGCTTCAAGGCCTATGGAAAGAACGGCCATATCA
>JAKIUJ010000156.1 GCA_021647625.1 Desulfobacula sp. | reverse complement strand
CACCGGCCCTTACACATTTTTGTGATGTCACGGCGGTTGAATAATCTCTTTTTTCATCCCCGGTAAATACCCGTTTAAACTGGACCATACCGGCATTAACGAACAAAAGAGTAGGATCATCCTGGGGTACAAGAGAAGAGGATCGAACCTGCTGGTGATTGTGTTTTTTAAAATATTCAAGAAAAATTTTCCGGACCTCATTGCCTGTCATGGTACAACTCCTAATGTGCTGTCAGATTATACTATTCGGGTTATGCTTTTTTTGCTTTATCATTCCGGTCTTTTTTGGCACCTGCTGTTATGCCAAGCTCTTCACGAACTTTGGTTTCGATGGTGTCAAAGATATCAGGATTATCAATCAAAAAGAGTTTAACATTCTCTCTTCCCTGACCGATTCTCTCTCCCTCAAATGAATACCAGGACCCGCTTTTGTCCACAATATCAAGGTCAACACCCATATCAAGAAGATCCCCTGTTTTAGAAATGCCCTCCCCGTACATAAGGTCAAACTCAATACTTTTAAATGGTGGGGCCAGTTTATTCTTCACCACTTTAACACGGGTTCTGTTTCCGACAATATCCTGACCGTCTTTAATGGGGGCTGCCCGTCTGATTTCAAGACGCATGGACGCATAAAATTTTAAGGCATTGCCACCGGTTGTGGTTTCAGGGTTTCCATACACCACACCAATTTTCATACGAATCTGGTTTATAAAAATAATGGTCGTATTGGTCTTGCCGATGGTACCTGCCAGTTTTCTTAAGGCCTGGGACATCAACCGTGCCTGGAGCCCCATGTGACTGTCGCCCATCTCACCTTCAATTTCCGATCTGGGTACAAGAGCTGCCACCGAATCCACAACCATGATATCAACCCCACCGCTGCGAACCAGCATGTCTGCAATCTCAAGAGCCTGCTCACCTGTATCGGGCTGGGAAATCAAAAGTTCATCACAGTCCACACCCAGGCGTTTTGCATAGGCCACATCCAGCGCATGTTCCGCATCGATAAAAACCGCTATCCCACCAGTTTTCTGGGCCTGGGCAACTGCATGCAGCGCAAGCGTGGTTTTACCCGAAGATTCAGGACCATAGATTTCAATGACCCGCCCTCTTGGATACCCGCCAACGCCCAACGCCTTATCCAAAGCAAGGGAGCCTGTCCGTATAACCGGCACGGCTTCAATTTCTCTGCCGCCCAGCTTCATGATGGATCCTTTACCAAACTGCCGTTCAATCTGGCTCATTGCCGTTGAAACAGCTTTCTGCTTTTCCGACGTCTTTTCCGTAGTCTTTTCCATTTGTATTTCTCCTCGTCTATGCCCTGAAGATGTCTTAGGATCGCAAAGTTTATGAGATGAACAAAGTTGCTTATTTCATCCATGATCCTTATTTTTTTAGAATCATCTGCATTTTTATATGCTGCTTTTGCTGCTGTCAAGTCAGGACAAACGCATGGTGTTTATTCGATCTTATGAATTTAAGTATGACCGTGCTAAAGGCAAACTTCAACCCAGGTCACTCATCTGTGTAAGTCTCTGTAAATTAAGGATTAAAATTTATGCCAAAGTTATATGCGTTCACCCTGGCTGTCAAGTAAAGCCGCACCGGATAAAATTGTGATATATACATCCTTTAATGGAATTGATTTTTGTGTTGCTATTTTTTTGGCCGCTTCATACTCTGGAACATATCGAATACTAGTATCTGGATTGATAATTTTTTTAACTTGTACTTTGCCAAAGGCCGTATCAATAACAGCATTTTCCCTTGTTAAAAAGAAGCGTTCGCATTCATGATACCGGACACCAATCGATGTGGTCTGGGTGAGTATCACATCAATGACGGAATCCAAATCCTGTTGATGACAGATCACCTCGATCTGAAGCCCCGGCCTGTTTTTTTTCATTTGAACCGGGACATAGCAGACATCCAGAGCTTTTTTTGCAAAAAGAGTCTCCATTAAAAATCCGGATACTTCCGGACTCATATCATCGACATTGGTTTTGGCAACATAAATGGTTTCCCGATTTATTGCCCTTTTTTCCAAACCCTCTTCAGATACTTTTTCACCCAAAACAATCCGGAGAAGATTGGGTAATTTTGAACCGGTATCTCTTTTTCCTGAACCATACCCGATTTTTTTTATGGTCATATCGGGCATGGGGCCAAAATCATTTGTCAGTGTTTTTATTATGGCTGCACCCGTCGGGGTTACAATTTCAGTTCCAGCATCCGAAGCTTTGACAGGCGTATCTTTTAAAATAGCCATGGTGGCAGGCACAGGGACAGGTATGACCCCATGGGAACATCTTACAGAACCTGACCCTAAAGAGATGGTTGATGCGTAAACCTTGTCTATTTCAAGATATTCGATACACAAAAACGTACCGATGATATCCACCAGAGAATCAATGGCTCCCACCTCATGAAAATGAATATTATCAATATCTTTGCCATGTATGCCGGCTTCAGCCCCGGCTATTTTTTTGAATGCTGCAAGGCTTTGTTGTTTCACCATATCCGATAACGCACTGTTCTTTATCATCGCTTTGATGTCTGTATAATGCCTGTGGGAGGCGTCCTCTCCAACAACATCAACCGACAAATCAATTGCCCTTAGATGATTTTTATATACAACGGATGTCTTTATTTTGAATCCATTTAAAACACCGGCCAACTGATCCGTCAGCCAGTTAACAGGTGTACCAATGTCAACCAAGGCGCCAAGGATCATATCCCCACTGATCCCGGAAAACATGTCTGCATAAAGAATCAAACGTCAGCCCCCTGGGCATGAACCTTTAAAATTTCCAATACCAGGTTGGCGGAATTCTCCATATCTGAAAGTTTAATGGATTCATTCAGGGTATGGACATCGGTCATGCCGGTGCCTAAAACCCCGGCAATAATGCCTTTGCCAAAAAAAATATTTGCATCTGCGCCGCCACCGATGGTTTTGCTTTCAAGGATTTTCCCAAGATTTTTGGCAGCTTTTCTGGCAAGCACAATCGCCTCATGGCCCTCGGAAATATTTGTATTGGGAAAATCATGTTCAACAAGCACCTCTATCCGGGAGGTATGCTCATTGTCCCCGAATTCTTTTGCGGCATCCTCAAAAGCTTTGATAATGCCATTGGTGACTGTTTCTAATTTTTCAAAATTATGACTCCTGGCTTCCCCATGGATTTCAACAAATTCCGGGACAATATTTGTGGCAACCCCACCCTCTATGGTTCCAAGATTACAGGTGGTTTCCTCATCAATCCGTCCCAGCTTAAGAGTTGAAATAGCTTTAGAGGCGACAAAAATAGCACTGATCCCGTTCTCCGGAGCTGCCCCTGCATGGGCAGCCTTCCCATGAATTTTAATGGTAATTTTATTGGCGGATGGCGCTTTTGTGACAATGCCTTGTGTATCTGTGGAATCAAGAATGTATCCAAATGTGGAATCCATCAAATCGTAATCAAAATGCTTTGCCCCTAAAAGGCCGATCTCTTCACACACGGTAAAAACAATTTCAATGGGCGGATAATCCATATTCTTTTCTAAAATAACCTCCATGACCTCAAGAATAATGGCAATGGCCGATTTATCATCAGATCCTAAAATAGTGGTTCCGTCACTTTTAAACACACCCTCTTCAAATACAACCTTAATCCCTTTGCCGGGTCCTACGGTATCCATATGGCCGGATAAAAAAATGGGTTTAACATCAACATTGCCTTTAAATTTAGCCACAAGATTTGAACAGTTGCCCTTTACCTTTTCTTTTGCACCATCAAAACAAACGATAGCGCCCATTTGGGTCAATATCTTTTCAAGTTCAACAGCGAGATCATGTTCTTCCCGGGAGAGCGAATCAATTTCAACAAGGGATTTAAACTGCCGGGCCAGCCGTTGTGAATCTATCATTAACATATTCCTTTAATATTCTTGCGCATTTTAAAAGCAACTTGACAAACCAAAGGATTTATATACTAAATTTCCCTTGGTAATTCTATAATTATTTAGCCCTGATACCGGCAGATTCTCAATAAGAAGCCGCAAAATTGAATTGACAACAAAACACTTCCGGTATATTATTCTTACTTCTTTTTGCGGAGGCACGCCTCGTACTGGTGACGAGCTCGGACTTCAAATCCGATGTGGGGCGCTAGAACCGTCCCGGGTGGGTTCGATTCCCATGTGCCTCCGCCATAAAAAACAATTATATAAGGTGCCTGTCCGTATTAGAAAAAACTTCCGCCTGTGGGTGGAAAACGTTGAAATGGTCGGGATTGAGGAAACCGGAAAAATAAAAGGATACCA
This sequence comes from Desulfobacula sp., assembly GCA_021647625.1. GTDB lineage: Bacteria > Desulfobacterota > Desulfobacteria > Desulfobacterales > Desulfobacteraceae > Desulfobacula. Next base: position 5,668 of record JAKIUJ010000156.1, on the reverse strand, counting down.
TGATGAACCGTTACACTGGGACAGAAACGGCCAACGGTCTATCAGGTTGTCCAAGGCGTACCGGGCCTATAGAAAGGGATAATGATATTCTAATAGAAGTAATATGAGGTAAACAAACATGACTACTAAAAAATATGGAAGTAAAGAAATGGAACGGGATTTTGGACCACTTACTTTTGGCGGTGCCCTTTGGGCGCATAGGAAATGTGAAGAAATATCTTCGTATACCTACAACTGTCGAACGGGAATTAACTGAAGGATGGATGAAAACAGGTAAAACCAAATCAGAGCGGGCTCTTATGTCAGTTATTTTTCTTTCGCACCGAACAATTTTATTTATCCGCACAGCAGGAACACCAATATCTTTTACAACGCGATACTGGCTTGTGCCCAGTGGTTTGAATAATAAACTAACGAGTACAAGAAACTTGAAAAACTGAAACAGATAACAAATTGTCTTCCGGGAGTATTTCTATGGAGGCTTGAGTTTGTGTTTTCTGAATCATTCTCATCTTTGCTTTAAATTTATTACCGGTTTTGTCTTTTAGAACAAAGGATCGCGTTGTTTTGCCGGTAAGAAGCGTTTCTATATTTTTTAGCGATAGTTTTTTGCCTGAAATTTCTTTCCATATTACAAAAAGGCAGTTGCCGTCATCAAGCCTCCAGTTTGCACAGCCATACCCTTTTTTGCCTTCAATTATTTTTCCGCCGCATAATGGGCAGACAGGTTCTACTTGACCTGTTGTCTTTCTAATCTCTGGTTTGGCCTTGGGTTTTTTAAGATCATTAAAATCAAATGATACTTTCCATGCTCCTTCATCCTTACTAATCTTGAGTGAGGCGGAAAACCTTTTTTTCTTTTTTGAAATAAATCCCTTAAATGGACCTGATTTTCTGTATTTCAACAGGTTTGCCGCCATTTTTAAGGAAATATTCTTCCCGGCAATTTTTTTCCAGATGACAAAGTCACAACTTTTATTACCGCAGCCGTACGCCTTTTTGATTTCGCAGACCTGATCTTCACAGGCAGGACAATTCCCGACGATGGTCAGGGCCTGAACATCGGTTTCAAAATTTCTTGATTCAAATTTTGCTATTTTAAGCTCGTTTACCGCATCTGTCACAAACTTTTTAATGTTTATAAGAAACTTTGTATTTTTTCTCTCTTTGCCATCCCCAAGAGCTATGTTGTTAAGACTCATTTCCCAGCGTGCTGTTTCTTCGGGTGACGTGAGAACAGAAGAGACCGGACATTTTCTAAGCAAATCAACAAGAAAACATCCTTTATCCATTGCCATAAGTTTTTTACCTGATCTTTTAATGTATTTTCGAGAAATAAGGGTTTCAATTATCTGGGCTCTTGTTGACTGGGTGCCGATACCGATATCACCACGATAGAATTTTTTTATCGTTTGTTTTGAAACATATCGGCCTGGGTTTGTCATATCTTTTAACAGCAATGAATCTGTATAGTCCGGCGAAGGTTTGGTCTGTTTTTCATCCGACATTATTCTTTCAGCAATACCAGTGTCCCCTTGAACAAGAGGTGGAACAAGCTCGACAATATCCTTTTGTTTTGTTTTCTCTATATAAATTTTCCTCCACCCTTGAACAAGAATTACTTTTCCACGGGTCTGAAACGTTTCTTTGCCGAATAGGGTTATAACCTTGGTATTTTCAAACTGACAATCAGGGTGGAATGCTGCCGCAAACCGCCTCATCACAAGATCAAACACTTTTTTTTGATCCCCTGTTACTCCGGCAGGAAGAGGTTTGAACACAATCAGAGCATGATGGTCGGTCAACTTTGCGTCATTGAACACTCTTTTGTTTGAAAGTGAAAGCCTTTGCTGGTCAATCGTATTAAAAATTTCCGGATAAGAGCCATTAAGTTTTTTAATGATCTTTTTAATCATATCAAGATTCTGGGTGCCTAATACCTTGGAATCGGTTCTCGGGTAGGACAGACACTTTTTATCCTGGTACAATCTCTGGGCGATATCTAAGGTCTTTTTTGCCGGGAAACCAAATTTATTGTTGGCTTCCTGCTGGAGGTCGGTAAGAGAAAAAAGAAAAGGCGGCAACTCTTTTTTTCTCTCTTTTATTACAGATTGAACAATTCCCGGAGATTTTTCCTGAACAAGTTTTCTATAAAGTTCTTGCTCTTCTTGTTTTTTTGTAAGCTTTGTATCTTTGTTTTTAAACCAGTGTCCTGTCCAATTTCCCTTGTCCCCGACAAACAAAACTTTCATTGTCCAATAGGTCTTTGGGATAAAATTATCTCTTTCTTTTTTGCGATCGGTAAGAAGGGCAAGCACTGCTGTTTGAACACGACCAACAGAAAAAAGGTCTTTGAGTCTAACGGTAAGCACACGGGTACAGTTCATACCGATCATCCAATCTGATACCTGTCTATAGTAACCCGCGCGCCATAACCTGTCATAATCAGTAGCAGGCTTCAATTTTTTCATGTTGTTTCTAACCACATCAGGGACAAGCGCCTGACTGGTCCAAAACCGCAGAATTTTATTTTTATCCAAAAATCCGGATTCAAAAAGGATAGTCCGGGCGATAACTTCGCCTTCACGCCCTGCATCTGTAGCTATTATTACACGTGCAAAGTTTTTTTCAGTGAGAAGGTTTTTTATTGTCTTAAATTGTCGGTAAGTCCTTTTAATGGGTTTATATTTAAACTGCTCGGGAATAATCGGCAGGGTTTCTATTTTCCATTTTTTCAAATTTTCAGCATAATCGTCAGGGGCATATAACTCCACAAGGTGTCCCACAGCCCAAGTGATTATATACGCATCTCCTATAAAAAAACCATCCTCCTTTTTTTTCACACCAAGAGCTTTTGCAAAATCAGAGGCCACGGAAAATTTTTCTGTCAGGATCAAATCAGTCATGAAAAATCTTTTATCTTAATTTTCATTTTTATTCCAAGTCTACATGCGTTAACCCTGCGCCGATAACAACATCATGTTTTTTTTTAAAATATTCACTTAGTGTTTGCCCAATGGTGTCATTACCGCCTATGATCAAAATTTTCACTATTTATTTCTCCTTTAACTGAAATTATTTATAATGAGATTTAACCAATATAATTCATGATTGTTATTTTGCAAACGCCCTTGTGAAAACACCCATATTCCCTTATCATAAGCTTTCAACACGAGTCCAAAGTTTGACAAAACCTTTGGGTTTAGTATTTAATAGCTATTCTTTGGGTGTAAAAAAGATTTTTCAATTTATAAATGGAATTTCTGATATATGAGTACTAAAAAACCGGCCAAATCAACCAGTATCCTTATTCTCGGGCTCGGAGGCGTGGGGTATTATCTTGCCAAACGTCTTGTTCATGAAGGCTATGCCATTACTGCCATTGAACCGGATGGTACACTTGTACGACTTGCGGATGGTTTTATTGATGCCAGACTGATCCAAGGCAATGCCATGAGCATGGAATGCTGGAAAGAGGCCGGCGCAGATAAAATGGATTATCTGATTGCCGTTACCAACAATGATGCTGTAAACATGATGTGTTGTTTGATTGCAGATCGTTTCGGGATTCCAAAAAAAATTGCCCGGGTACGATCCACAGAGTTTGGCGGCAAAGACTCAATTTTAAAAGCTCAAGATCTAAAGATTGATATGATCATCCATCCTGAAGAACTGGCTGCACAGGAAATTTTCAGGCTGATAAAACTTCGGGCCGGCAATGATATCATCAATGTGGCCAAAGGTCAGATTCAGGCCATGGCTACCAGAATCCATGAAAAATCGCCTCTTGCCTATCGCAAATTAAAAGATATTCATATGGAACATGGTCAATTCCCATTCAGAATTGTTGCCATTGCCAGAGGCATCACGACCTTGATACCCGGCGGAAATGACGAATTGCTGCCAGGGGATCAGGCCTTTTTCATGGCCAGTCGGGAACATTTAACACATCTGATGGGACTGACCGGTGTTGAGCAGGAACAGCGGCATCGTGTCATGATTATTGGTGGAGGACTTGTAGGTAAAAGGATTGCCGAACTTTTGGGAAAATCAGTTGGCGTCCGGCTTATTGAAAAGAATGAAGTGATTGCACAGGAACTTTCATTTGAACTGAAAAATGCAGAAATCCTGCACGGAGACGGTTCTGACTCAGATGTGCTTTTATCTGCCGGGCTATTGGAGATGGACACATTTATTACAGCAACAGGTGAAAATGAGACTAATATAATGAGTTGTGTTCTTGCAAAGCACTTAATGGCATCTCAAAAGACAAACAAAATCGGCAAAAAAGCCTCTGTGCAAAGTAAATGCATTTCTCTTGTTAACAAAGAGGATTATGTGGTTCTGGCCTCCACCATGGGATCTGATCTTGCTTTAAATAAAAAAATACTGGCCAGCAATGAAATTTTAAAATTTATCCGAAGAGGGGAGCTTCTTTCTGTGGCTCATCTTCACGGATTTGATGCAGAAATGGTCGAAATCGTAGCAGCTCCGCACTCTCCCATAACCCAAAAACCCCTTTCAAGACTGGGGTCTTACTACAATACAAAAATTATGATTGGAAGTATTCACAGGGATGAGGTTTGGCAGATAGCAGTGGGGGATACCCATATCCAGAACCATGAGCGAGTGATTGTTGTTTGTATGTCACAGCATTTAAAGGATGTTCAAAAACTCTTTCTGGCCTGATTCCACCGGAATTATTTCTATTTAACCAAAAAAGTTATTTTTTCCAGAATGACGGATAAAATATCACCAATGCCGAAAACATCTCAAGACGACCTACAAGCATATTCCAGGACAAGAACCATTTTCCGATATCAGAAATAAATGCAAAATTCTCTGAAGGACCGACATCTCCAAATCCGGGCCCAATATTCATCAGCGCGGCGATCACAGCACTCATGGCTGTCACATAATCCATATCGTCCGATAGTGTCATAAAGCACCCGCCACCGAATACCATGAGAATATTTACTATAAAATAAAACACAGCAAGATAAATAATCTGATCATCCACCGGACGATCATTCAATCGAACACAGATCACTCCCATGGGTTGTAAAAATATCTTTTTGATAACAGCGAAACCGAATTTAAAGATCAGAATATAATGAACAATTTTAATACCGCTGGTGGTTGAGCCGGCACAGGCACCGATAAAACAGACAACATATAAAAACATTTGTGCAGATTGAGGCCAAAGCTCATAGTCCGCCGTGCTAAACCCCGTAGTTGTTAGAATAGAGGTCACCTGGAAGGTGGCATACCGTATTGAATCTATAAAGTTATAGGTGTTTTCCTTCCATAGAATCCAGGATATAATACCACAAAAAAAAAGCAGAGTAATCAGATACCATTTAAACTCAGTATTATTCTTTATAATGCTCCAGTTTCTCATCGCCCCATGGTAGAAGATCATAAAGGTCGTCCCACCAAGAAACATGAAAACAATAATGACCCAGTCAAAATAGGCATTGTTATAGTGACCAATACTGTTGTTATAAGGAGAGTACCCTGATTTGGACACCGTTCCAAAAGCATGACAGAGCGAATCAAATAAAGACATGCCCCCAAAATACAAAAAAAGAATTTCCAATACATTCAGGGTCAGGTAAATTCCCCATAGCCAGATCATGGTATCTCTGTTTCTGGGAATGAATTTTTC
>JAKIUJ010000155.1 GCA_021647625.1 Desulfobacula sp. | reverse complement strand
TTTCAGATCCCAATGAAGTGGCCCAAAGAGCCCTTGACATGTCAAAGGGCTTTGTAATAGCTGTGGATGGAACAAAAATTGAACTTGATGTGCAGACGCTTTGTGTCCACGGAGATAATCCGGGGGCTGTGAATCTTGTAAAAAATATTAAAAAAAATCTTGAAGCAAATGATATAAAAGTCAAGTCTATGGGAGAACTTATTTAAAGATGGAGCCGGAATTGGATAAGAAACAGGCATTGCCTGAAAAAACAGTCTTATTTGACAAAGCCATATATCGTCTGGCCGGAGACAATGGTCTTCTTGTTGAGTTTGGGGAGGGAATTGACCAAAAAGTAAACATGAAGGTCAGGGCAATGGCCAAGATCTTTGAAAAAAGCATACCGGACGGTGTAAGGGAAATAATTCCAACCTATCGGTCTCTTCTTTTTATATATGATCCAGGGGTTACAAATCCTGCCATACTTCGTCCTTTAATCGAACAGGTTGAAAATAATCTTGGAAAAATTGAAATCGTGCCTTCCAGAGTGGTTGAAATTCCGGTGTGTTATGGTGGCAAATTCGGCCCTGATATCGATAATGTTGGAAAAGATCACGGATTGAGCACAAGCCGGGTTATCCAGCTTCATTGTGCACCAGAGTATCTGATTTACATGGTTGGATTTACACCCGGATTCCCCTTTCTTGGGGGACTTGACGAAAAATTATATACCCCGAGGCTAAAGACACCACGACTGCTTGTGCCAGAGGGCTCTGTGGGAATCGCTAACAACCAGACAGGGATGTACCCCATTGCTAGCCCGGGTGGATGGCAGCTTATAGGCAGAACCCCTCTAAAAATTTTTGCACCTGATCGATCCTGTCCTTTTCTCTATAAGGCAGGAGATATGATAAAGTTTGTACCGATATCCATAGATGAATATGAGACGATTTCACAAAAGGAGAAAGGCTGATGAAAGCATTTAAAATTCTTGCTCCCGGGGGATTCACATCTGTTCAGGACAAGGGAAGATTCGGATATCAGCAAATGGGTGTTCCTGTTTCAGGTGTGCTTGATTCTTTTGCCTTTAAGGTGGCAAATATCCTGGTGGGGAATACTGAAAATAAGGCTGTTCTTGAGATCACCGTAATGGGTCCGTCCCTGGAAATAACAAAAACAATGGATATTGCTCTGACCGGTGCAAAGATGGGGATGACCCTGAATGACAAGCCAATAAAACAATGGGAATCAATCAGGGTGAATCCAGGCGATAACTTAAATGTTTCGCAGATTCAATCCGGATGCCGTGCCTATCTTGCTGTGACAGGAGGGATAAACGTTTTGCAGATTATGGGAAGTTATTCAACCTATGTTAGTGGTAAGATCGGCGGGTTCAAGGGAAGACCGTTAAAAAAAGATGATATTATTGAAACCAATGATGCACAAACTTTAAGCAAACAGCGTTCCATTCCCAAAGACATGATACCCCATTATCCACCCAATGCGACCATCCGAACAATCATAGGTCCCCAGGACGACTATTTTGACAAAGGCCTGACAGCTCTTTTTGAAAAAGAGTATATGGTCACGGCAAAGGCTGATCGAATGGGGTACAGATTGAAGGGAAATTGCGTACCCATAAAAGAGAATATGCCCAAAAGCATCGTTTCGGAACCATCTATGCCCGGAAGCATTCAAATACCGCCCGATGAACAACCCATTGTTTTATTGGTTGAACAAACGGTTGGCGGGTATGCCAAAATAGCCACAGTTATTTCCACAGATCTGTCAAAGGTGGCGCAAACCACCCCTGGAGATACAATCAAATTTGAAAGGATAAATTTAAAGACCGCACATGACCTCTGTCTGGAAGAAATGGATAAAATAATAAAAATTAAAGAATTGTTTTAAAATTTCATATAGGATCTGTAGTTTAAGGTGTTAACATCAGTGTCGATTTTGTATGGGCATTAATGGCGCTATCGCTGAACCACCAATACAATTTTTTGCCTGTCATATAGCTTTTTACCTGATCTTTCTGGTGGGGATGAAAGGTTCTGCCTGTGATGCCTCCCGGGATGACTGCCATCACTTTTTCATCGTCGGAAAGATCGGCTACCATGCGAAGGGCTGCACAATGGGTAATGCCGAAAGGTTTATCATAATCATACCATCCCCTGTAAAGTGTTTCGCCGGAACCGCCCATGGGCATGGCACCTGTGCCGAAAAGGTCTTTTGCAGGGCCTTTTCTCACCAGCGGGTTGACCAGATCCAGAGTATGGATGGTGCCCCATTGCCATTTTTTAATATCCTCACCAAGCTTTTTAATTAAAAGGTCTTTGGCTTCAAGGGCAGCTTCATAAAAGAGATCTTCAAGTGTTTCTTTTTTTTTATTTGTGTTTATGTTGTCAAACCAGTCAGAATGGCCGTTAAGAACCATCTGCTGGAGTCTTTCTTCCCAGAAATACCAGGAGTTGAGCATGATGGTGGCGTTTTCTTTTCCAAAATCATCTTCAAATACTTTTTTGGCAAAAAGTGTGTATATAGTCTGAAAGATAGCAGGCGCAGCCTTGTCAGGATCATCCATAAAGTCCCAGTCAGAAAGGATCTGCCCAAACTCTTTTGAATCATCATGCTTTAAAAGAATATCAGCCATCACAGGAGCAATGGCTTTTGCCATCATATTTTTGGTATCCCGCTGGTATAGCCAAAGTGTGTCTGCGCTTTTTTTACCCGTTGCCATCAACTCTTTTAGTCTCTGGTAGCGGTATGATGCAGCAAAATATGAGGAATAATAATAGGGATAGTCACTGGTTATTGTTTTATGGTTACAGGTGCCCACCCAGTTTTTTTCAGGGTTGAGCACACCGGGCATTTGATCCTGGGGAATCCATCCTAACCAGTTGTCGGAAGAATCGGTTACAGGATGGGGAAAAGAGCCATCGCCGTTTTTGCGGATAGGGATTTTACCGGATGCCTGGTGACCGATATTGCCGTCCTTATCTACAAAGACCCAGTTCAAACAGACCATGGGTACTTTTTTAATGGAAGAAATCAGATCAGCGCTGTTTTTAGCCGTGAAGATATCAATCAAGCCAATATCGGCGGTCATTGATTCAACCGGGGCAAACCTGAATGAAATAAGTTTTCTGGTCTTTAAGGTAGGAAGCACACCCGTGACAATGGGGCCTCTTTTTGTAGCTCGGATTGTCAATTTTTGTGTTCTAAAACCATTGGGAGCTTCTTTGTCTTTTATTTTAAGGGTTTCGTTATATGTGATAAAAGGGATTGATTTGTCCCCTTCAAGATAATTATTGGCATTATCGGGATCAATGGTTTCAATATAAAGGTCCTGCATGTCGCCGTAATTGTTGGTCATGGCAATGGCAATCGTTTTGGTTCGGCCGATGGCCATGCCCGGGATACCGGCAATATGGGCACCGACAGACCTGATTTCTGGAGTGATCAAACCTATGGGATACCAGACCCCTGGCAGAATTCTGGGGTCAAGATGGGGATCTCCGCTGAGAATGGGGGCACCGGATTCAGAAAGAGCAGGGGATACAGCCCAGTTATTACTTCCTGCACGCAGCTTTCTGTCATCCAAAAAGGGCAATATTTTTTTTATGCCTGTCATGCTTGTTTTTGAAAAAGCCAGTCTTTCTTTGGATGGAATCGGAAAAGATCCTTTGTCGTTTGAATCGTCGGGGTTAAAATTTAACGGCATGATCTGGATGGCTTTTTCATATCCAACCGTCTCTAAAAGCATCTGGGCAATAATTTCAGTGTCAATGTTAGCCGAAGTCGAATACCCCATATAATAAACAATACTCAACGAATCAGCAATGTCCCATTTTTCAGGTGTTAAACCGGCCAGCTTGAACTCAAGATGAATGTCTTCGGGGCAATTTTCAATAAATGCATTAATTCCATCCACGTATTTTTGGAATTGTCCGGCGGTTTTTGGATTGAGTATCCGGGCTTGTTTTTCAGCCATTCTATGCAGCCCAATGGTTCGCATGCGAATATCCAGGTTTCTGGCTGCCTCTCCTGCAAGTTCACTGATTCTGCCTTGTGCTAAAAGGCGGGTCAGTTGCATCTGGAACAACCGGTCCTGGGCTGTCACAAAACCCTGGGCCATGAGCAGATCGTCAAGATTCTGTGCACGGATATAGGCCATCCCTTTTGCATCCCTTTGGACTGTTACTTTGTCTTGTAACCCGGGCAGCTGTAATTCTCCTGTTGTTTTGTAATCATTGAAAAGTGGCAGGCAGAAGATGAACGCGCCCCCACAAACGGTAAGGATGATAATGAGAATTAGAATTCGACGGAGCCATTTCATAGGCTTTCCCCTTTTTGACATAAGATGTTATCGCAAAGTGAACGATGTGATCATAAAAGAGGCGGGTCAAAGTGTCAAGCCTATATAAACCTCAACGTTGAGGTAAACAATGCCTGTTTATCAAAGCCATTTTTAATTTTTCTTGACAAGCCATCCGCGAAAAAATACTTTTAAAGATATGAGAATTCATATCTTTGTACACATGGAAACAATTCGTGAGTTTAGGCTTGGTATCAAATTAAAACCATCCAAAATTTGAACTGAGTTCTATATAAAGCTCAAGCCGGGCACAAAAAACATTTAATTTTAATGGACGATTTATTTATGTTTTTGTGCCTTACTTAGGATAATTCTTAAATTTTAACAGGAGTCCTTCTTGTCATGGCGAAAGTGAGTTCAGAAAAGGGAGTATTCCCATTTGACAGTGGAAAACATGAACTTAAAGTTTTCAGAACAGCAATCGAATGTACTCCTGATCCCATGGTCATTACAGATGTTGATGGCAGACATTTGTATCATAATTTATCGTTCACTCAATTGTTCGGATACTCTTGTGAAGAACTCAATAAAAGTTACCATGAGATACTTTTTGCGGATCCTGGAGATAGCATTAAAATCGCCAATATTCTTGATGCCGGCAGCCGGATGACGTTGCGATTGAAGACAAAAGATAAGGCCGGCAGAGAAATTGATGTGGAACTTTTAATCGAAGTCGTGAAGGATGATGATCGGATCATCTCTTTTATTTGGATTTTCGAGGATGTCACCGAACAAAAAAAAATAAGAAAAGAGTTGAGATTTCAACAGGAGTATCTATCAACAATCCATACCATATCGCTCGGTATGTTTCGTCGTTTGAAACTGTCTGATCTGTTAAGAGCAATTATTAGCAGGGCATCAAAAATCACCAGAATTCCCGATGGGTTCATCTGCCTGTATGATTCGTCTCAAAGATTGCTGGAAGTGAAGGTAGCTTGCGGTAAGCTGGTTAGCCATGTGGGTCTTAAAATAAAACCGGGAGATGGGCTTTCCGGGAAGGTGTTTGAAACAGGTGAGCCCATGATCATAAATGACTATCAGGCATGGCCAAAAAAAATTAATAGCAGGCCCTTAAAAAATGTCTGTTCGATTATTTGCATTCCTCTGATCTCAGGTTCAAAAATAGAGGGTGTCATCGGCTTAAGTCATCACACAAAGCTTATGCATATTGAGCCTGAGACTATCATTGTTCTTGAACAGTTTTCAGCAATTGCCCAGATTGCCATTGACAGTGCAAAATTGTTTGAAAATCAAAAAAATGAGTTTAACAAACGCCTTGTCAGTGAGAATGAAAGAAAACAAATGGAGGCGCAACTTTTCCAGGCCCAGAGAATGGAATCCATTGGCACGCTGGCCGGTGGGATTGCCCATGATTTTAATAATATTTTGTCTTCAATTATTGGATTTGCCCAGATCGCAATGGGTGATGTTGAAAAGGGAAGTCAGACTGCAGATGATCTAAATGAAATTTATTTAGCGAGTCTTAGGGCAAGGGATCTTGTCCAGCAGATCCTTACGTTTGCAAGGCAGTCTGATGACAAATTAAATGTGGTCAAAGTCAGTCTTATCGCCAAGGAAGTTCTTAAATTTATCCGGTCATCCATACCAACAACCATTGAGATCCGGCAAAATATCGTCTCAACCGGAAAAGTTATGGCGAGCCCCACCCAGTTGTATCAGGTCTTTTTAAATCTTTATACCAATGCAGCCCAGGCCATGGCGGACAATGACGGTCTTTTGGAAGTGGATATGCATGACGAAGAATTAACAGGCGAAGATGGGCCATTACCTTGTGGTAACTATATTAAGATAAGGGTATCCGATACCGGTGTCGGAATTGAAAAAGATAATATAGATAAGATATTTGAACCCTATTTTACAACCAAAGACGTGGGGGAGGGAACAGGGTTAGGGCTGTCTGTTGTCCATGGCGCTGTCAAGACCATGAAAGGAGATATCCGGGTAAATAGCACTATAGGAGAAGGAACGAGTTTTACACTCTTTTTACCGATGTCAAAAGAGAAAGAAAAACAATTCACGCATAATGATCGGCAGATGCCCATGGGCAAAAAAGAGAATATTCTTTTTGTCGATGATGAAGTCGCCATTGCCAAGGTGGGCAAACGGATACTGGAATCCCTTAATTATAAAGTGACCACCCTGACGGATAGTTTAGAGGCTCTTGAATTGTTTCGATCAAAACCTGGTCAGTTCCAGGCAGTCGTAACGGATTGGACCATGCCGAAGATGACCGGTGACAAATTGGCTATAGAAATAAAAAAAATAAATCCCGATATTCCTATACTTCTATGTACCGGGCTTGATAAAGAAATAGCCCATGAAGAATTGAGCCAGTCCGGGCTTGACTATTTTTATAAAAAACCCATTTCAAAACATGAACTGGCCGCAGCATTGCAAAAGGCTTTGAAAAAATAGAACTCTTTCATAGCTTTTTTTACTGATGTCTCAATTTTTCAATTGTTTGAAAATATATCTCTCTGCAATGGGTTTCTATTGTAAGTAAAGATGCAAATGCCTGGGAAAAATTTTGTTTTCCTGTGGTAAATAAACCATGGCCATAAACAATGGCACTGCTTGATGCTTCAAGCGCAGGGGGCAAGGTATTGCAAAGCCCTGTGGGGCCTGTCCCAACCTCTCCAGGTACGATGGGTGTGGAGGCGATAAATCGTTTTTTAGGGCATTTGATGTGACATAGACCGGAAAAATTGCATACGGCTTTTTCATCAGGATCGCAATCCATGGACATGATAACACTAAATTTAGGGTGGCCATGTAAAATGGCCCTGCAATTTGTTCTCACTAAAGTTTTCATGTGAGCTGAAAGTTCACTTGATGCTGTCAGTCCGGCGCTTGAAGAACCATCCATGGGAACCGGATCAATGCATCCTTGTAATTGATCCAAAGAACTTCCTGTCTGGCTGATATAAAGGGTGTTGTTCCAGAGATAGGAAATATTCCCAAAATAAGAATCAACAAGATCATAAGCAACCGTCTGTTTCCCTGCTTTGATGATGGCGGAATAAACATCTTTTTCATTTTTAAAAGGAGGGCAGGAAAAGTTGGGTAACTTTTTTTTTGCAGGTTTAAGAAAAGAAAGAGCCCGGTCAAAAACCGCATGGACTTGTGGGCTGCAAATGTTCAGGCGAAGCTGTTCCAGATAATCAGTAAAAAATTTGATAAAACAGGCAAAGCAAACTGAACTGACCGTCACAAAGCCCTGCTCCGGGCTTACCGTACCATGGGCGATGATTATTGGCATATCTTTTTTTTGGGGGGAAGCAATAATGACACTTTTTCTTTTTTTCAACACCTGAATAATCAGGTCGGCATTAAATTTTTTGATGATTGGTAAATCATGAAGGAAAGTCCTTGTTTCACAGTCTTTAGGTTCAATACAATGATTTTGCTCCATCGCTTTTTGAGCTAGAAACGCTAAAAGGGGGGCATAGGGTTCTTTGGGTTTTAGAAAAACAAGAGAGTTGATGTTTAATCCCTTGAAAACATCTTTAAGAATATCGGCTTCATGGGCTGTTCGATTCCAAACCAACGTGTCATCCAATCCGCCGACGAGGGGCTGAAAGATGCCTTCTTTTTCAGCAAGGCCTGCTGTAATCAGTTTTTGAGCATATTTATTTACTAATTGTTCCATGACAGTCCCAGGGCCGTTGCTTTTTCTTTCAAAGGCAGCCCTTTTTTATCAAGTCCCCTGATATTATAATATTTTTGCCTTGCAGCAATAAAGCTTTTCTGGTCAATGGGGGGGATTTTAATATTATTTCCTGTACTGCCGGCTTGTGTGAAGAAACGTTTTGGAAGATCATCATCTTTTTTATCAAATCCGTTTAACGCATTTATGATCCGCTCATTGTAATAGATGCGCTCCCCTTTTTCCATCAGATTCTGGGCAGAGGTTTCAATTCCTGTAACAGCTTCAAAAACAGCAGCATATTCTTCAAGGCCTGCAGCAAAAAAAGTGAATTTACAGGCTGTCAGCGAATCCACAATTGCATTTAAATCCTCAGCGATTTTAATGATGCGGGCTTTGCCGCTGAAGCTGAACCGATCGGTGGCAACAGGTTTTCTAAAAATTTCATGGCTGATTGGATAGGCCCTTAAATGACATCCGCCTCGTGTGGACAGTGCATATCCTAATGCCATGCCATAGGCCCCTCTTGGGTCATAGGCAGGTAATTCCATTCCCTTAACAGTCATCGCAGTTTCAGGCATTTTTAAATTACCGGCATAGGCTGCGGCACCTGAAGCTAATTCTTTGCCTACCCCCTTTGTATGGGCGATGTCATTTAGAAGGGATAAAACATCGTTTTTTGTATAGTCGATTCCTTTTATCTCTCTGTGGCAAGCCAGTGTGGAGGCAGCAGTTATGGTATCCATGCCATACCGGTTGCACAGTTCGTTGGCTTCAACCACAAGATCGATATCCATGCATCCGATCAGGGCGGTGAAATGGGACATGGTTTCAAATTCCGGCATGGTTTTGTTTCGCCCATGCTTTGTTCCGATTCTTTTACATAGGATATGGCATCCAAGACAACCATGCTTGCGTGGTGAATAGGTGTTTGTATACATGGCTGCGTTAAGTTTGGATGCATGTTCAAACCGGGTTTTTTTGAAATTGTCAGTGGGCATCATTCTTCGGTTGTCCATCAAATCGTAAACAGCGCCTGTGCCCAGGCAGGTAAACCCGAATTGTCCCATTAAGGCGGGAGACGCCGCAGTTAACCGGATTATATCTTCCCGTGCCGTTTTTAATTTTTTTAAAGATTTTACCCGGCACCGGCCTGTACCGTTTACTAAAATATATTTTATCTTTTTTTGTGCCATACTGAGCCCAAGTCCCGTTCGTCCGGCAGCAAAATGGCGATCCACAATAATGGAGGCAAATTTTACTCCGTTCTCAGCGGCAGGCCCGATACATGCCAAAGATGCTTTTTTCGGGTTTATTTGTTTATGCACACTCCCGGTATCCAGTCCCCATAAAGCCTTTGCATCCTTGATCGTGATGTTTTCATTATCAATAACAATACCAACAGGTGTCGGACTTTTGCCTTTGATTACCATGCCGTCAAATCCGGCCCGTTTAAGCCGTGTGGAAAACTTTCCCCCCACGGAAGCATCTCCAATAAGTCCTGTAAGCGGAGATTTGGAAATGATATGGGCCCGGCCTGAGGTTGGCGAAAGCGTGCCCGCAAGTGGACCTGAGAATATGCACAAAACCATATCAGGATGGTTCCAGGGCAGTGTGGCACATTCCCGCAAATATTTTCCGCCAAGTCCTTTTCCACCAATATAGGTGTCAAGCATATCAATAGAGGGTGTCTCAACTTCTATTTGTCTGCTATCCAAATCAATATGCAGAATTTTTCCAGTCCAGCCATACATTTTTTTATATTCCTATAACGGCCATGCGCAGCTTTGCTCTCTCGAACAGGCGGCTGCGCAAAAAACCAGAGGTTTTGACAAAACATGAAATATTAGACTGATTTTGAATATTATTTCATATAAAAGGTAATTTGTTGCTGTTTTGCAAAAAAAACAATGAGCACGCACAACAGTCATACTTATAAGATTAATATCATATGAAGGAGGAAAAGAACATACAGCAATAGTTTGGGACCACGGTAAATTTATGCTAAGAGCAAACATCCTATGAGTGGCAGCTGTTCCGAGTCATTTTTAAATAATCAAAGACAGCCCGCATGTTTTTATTCAATCGGCGCATTTTTTGGGCAACACTGTAAA
>JAKIUJ010000332.1 GCA_021647625.1 Desulfobacula sp. | reverse complement strand
CGGAAGGTGGGGATCATCACAGGCGATACAGGGATTTTAAAACCGGCTCACCTTAAGGCTTCAGGTATTGATCCTGATATGGTTTCCATCGCTGGAATGGAAAATAATTCCGAGTTCAATAAAGTTGTGATTGAAAGATCCCAAACGCTTGATATTGAAAATATGCGCAAAGATGTTGTGGGAGCTGCCTTAAGCCTCTCCGACAAGAATTTAGGAGCCGTTGTTCTGGAATGTACCAATCTTATATCCTTCAGGATTGATATACAGCAGGCATTAAAAGTACCTGTTTTCGATCTTGTGACATTGATTGAATTTTTTATTTCAGGTTTCATACCCCGGAGCTTTCAATCTCAATTTATACGATAAAAAAGTCACCACTTATATCATAGTTTGCAGCAGTCGGAAGAGTGTTCTCTTAAACTATTTTCTATATTCTTTTTCGATTTCTGCGTTTGAGTTCTCGAAAAAAGCGTTCCAAGATATTATTCGTCCGCTGGGGTTGGATCAGAATTTTATCGTTTGAAATCTTCACACAAATTGGATCAGCAAAAAGTTTGTCCCGATACTTATCAATTTGTTTGTAAACGGTTAGTAAACCCCATCTACCAAAGTGTGTAAAAATCAGATATAAAATAAACGGCGGGGCCTGCGAGCAGGGTTTTATCAATATTTTGAGGCATCAAAGCCATAAATTCATCAGCGGTCATGGCTTCAGATAAATTCTCGAAAAGATCGGGGGACACCTTACCTAATTATTATCAAGAGCTTTTTTGAGAAGGGAAAACCGGTTATCGAAAGATTGTGGCCATATCCACCGCCTGTCATGCAAAGTGCAAATTAAGTTTTGTCATGCTTTGTGCAGATCCGGGGTACATAATATATGTCCTTAAGCAACTGCCGTTAGTTTATCAGTTCTATCCTCCAGGGCCTGGATAATCTCCTGGATAGAATCCACTTCATGCTCATCAAAATAGACTTCTCCGCATTGGTTACACTCCCAGGCCGGGACAGTATCCAGTGTTAAATGATATCCCTTCCGGTCAATGTGGAAGGGGGCAATAGTTTTCTTCATTGTTCCCTGACAGTGCATACACTTCATGACTTCTTCCTTGTTTTAAAATCGTTGTTCCAATCTTCTTTACTTGGTAAATATGTGGTGATAATAGCCAGATACTCATCCTTGGGAGAGCAGACAACATGTATTACCCGGTCTGTTCTGATGCCAAAAACCAGGCAGCTGTGACCCCGTGTATCTTCCGGATAATCTTCTATCACTTCACCATTTTCTATAGCGTGCCTGATATCTTTTGTGGTGATCATCCGGTCAGGTTTAGACATCTGTCGTACTGCATGGGGAAGAAACAGAATTCTTTTTGCTGCACTCTCTTTTACAAGATCAAATATATTTTTACCGGTCATTAAGACCTGCCTGCATCTGAAGCCAGCCGTTGAAACCGGTTTTTAATAATAAAGGTATTAAGTACGGCCTTGATGATTGTTCTGTCTTCCTCGGGCAGTTCGTCAATCTCTTTGACCGTCTGCATCAGTTCCCGGTCTGCAATCTGGATGCGGCTTTTATCCCCGTGATCGTCAAAGGCAAAATAATCCATGGATACGTTAAAAAGCTCGGCCATCTTTATCAGCAGATCAATGGATGGTGTGTGTATCTCTCGTTCGTATCCGGAAATCTGTTTTTGATGGGTATTGAGTTTCTTTGACAATTGCACCTGAGACCATCCGCGTTGCTGCCTAAGGCGTTTTATCCTCTCTCCTAATACCATAATCACTCCATAGTTTTATTATAATCAGGTTATTTTGATTATATTTATTCCATAGTGTGCCTTTTTTTTTTGTTAGGCAAGTTTTTTGTGTTGATACGGGGAAATGTATTGGTTTTTGAATATACCAAAAGTGTTCCCATTTCTTTAAAAATAAAAAAGCCATATATCAATTTAAAATGATATACCTTACATTTCGCACTATGAAATGACATTTATCCCTATTTTATTTGCCTAAAATTTTTAATCAGGTAGGTCCAAATTGCCACCAGTTGTCCTTTAAATTGCTATAGACTTTCTCAGGTACCCTCAA
>JAKIUJ010000154.1 GCA_021647625.1 Desulfobacula sp. | reverse complement strand
TAAACCGGCCTGGTCCACAGGCTTTAATGCTTTAAATAAAGCACCCGGGACATGGGAAGTTGCGAACATAACTGAGGTTTTATCATTTCCGGTCTGATCTGGTATATAGTTTCCAATCACAAGAAATCTGGTAATATTTCCGGGATAATCCTCAATTTGCGATTCAATGGGAAGCAGTTCATACAGATGGGCGGCCTGCCTGCTGGCAATGGCAGCAATGGTTTTGTTTCGGGATGCTGAAAGGGCAGCTTTTGATGTGCTGCTTTCTTCAACAATCCGAATGTCGGGAAATCTTTTCTTAATCCAGGTTTTGCACTGGGCCAGTGCCTGGGGATGAGAACAGATGGTACTAACATCTTCATCTTCGCCTGTAATGGATAATAGATCATGGGAAATGGGTTCAAAATGTTCAGCGCAAATGTGGGTATCAAAATCAACAAACAGATCCAGAGTATGATTCACAGCACCTTCAATCGAATTTTCAATTGGAACAACGCCAAAATGACTTATTTTTTTATCCACTTGTGAAAATATATCGAAAAGGTTTGGTTGCTCAACAAATAAACCTGAATGTTTAAAGTGTGTCAGTGCTGCA
The DNA here is from genome assembly GCA_021647625.1 of Desulfobacula sp. Classification (GTDB taxonomy): domain Bacteria; phylum Desulfobacterota; class Desulfobacteria; order Desulfobacterales; family Desulfobacteraceae; genus Desulfobacula. The sequence goes on along the minus strand of JAKIUJ010000154.1, from coordinate 9,625 downwards.
ATGTGTGTATTGCTGGCCTTTGGCCCTAAAAAAGAAATGGTTTTAGGTTTTTGAATTTCCCGGGTTGCGGTAATGATCACATTAAAAATATATCTTAGTAATTGTTTGTCTGCAGGGCCCTGGTTAATTTTTGATAATTTTTCAATAACACTGCGTTCACGCGTTCGATCAAGAATTTGTGCTCCGGTTTTCTTTTTAATAGATCCAACAGACTTTCCAACTTGCAGCCGCTGGTTTATTAATTCCAGAATTTTTGAATCAATCGTGTCAATTTGTTGTCTCAGTTCTGCCAGGTTTTTTTTCTTCATTTTTTTGTTCCATTTGTATCCAACCAATTTATATGAAATAATCTTCAAAGTCAGTCTAATATTTCTGGTTTTTTGCGCAGCCTTCTGATCTACGGCCGAAGCTGCGAATTGGTATTATTATCAATAAAAAAACCGCATCAGATGATTTATCTGCTGCGGTTTAGATTCGTTTTATTTAATTATGGATCATCTATCACCACAGGCTATGAAGGCTTTTAAAAAAATACCAGAAAAATATAAAATACCTGTCTGTATAGCTTGTGCGTGTCACTTCTTTTATCCTTTTTGCTGCATGTATTTAAAGTGTTAAAAATTTATACGCGACTCTCTGATATGTCAAGACAATTCATAGAAAATATGACAATCAAATTAATCTTTTTTAATAATAAAACTTTTTATCCGGTTGCCGTCCATGTCTTTTACCGTGGCCCTGATTTTTTGGATAGAAATAGATTCGCCAGGCTTTGGAATTCGACCAATCTGATCTAAGAAAAATCCAGAAAACGTGTCATAGGTATTGGATTCAGGAATGCCTATCTCAATTTCTTTGTTCAAATCATCAATATCGATTTTACCTGCAATAAGCCATTTATTGGCTTTCAACCGAATAATATCCGGCACCAACCGGTCGGTTTCATCGATAATCTCGCCTATAATCTCTTCAACAACATCTTCCAGTGTAACGATTCCAGCGACCCCGCCATGCTCATCCACAACAACAGCAAGATGGTTCTTCTTTTGTTTAAAATCCTGCAATAATGAATCCAGTTTTTTCGATTCCGGTATGAAATAGGGTTTTTTCATGATCAATTTTACGTCTAACTTTATTTCCAGAGCATTATTGTCTCGCCCATCCCAGGCTTTATGAAAACTTGAAAATAATTCTTTGACATGCAAAATGCCGATAATATTATCAATGCTGTCTTCGATCACCGGAATACGTGAATATCCTGTTTGCAATATTTTTTCGATGTCCATTTGTTGTGAAACATCAATGGCAAACATATCTGCACGGGGTGTCATAATTTCAGAACAGGCTGTATCATCAAATTCAAAGATATTGGTAATATATTCTTTTTCTTCTTCCTTAATTTCTCCTTCTTCTTCCACAACTTCAACCATGGTCATCAATTCGTCTTCGGTAACGGTTTCATGTGCAGTATTTATAGTGCCATGAAGTTTTGGAATAAAACTCAAAATATAGATCAGAGGGAAAAACAGCTTCGATAGCCAATACAAGGGATAAATCACGATCCTTGCAACCAGAACGTTATTATGGTTGGCAAAAGATTTGGGGAAAATTTCACCAAAAATCAATATAAGCAACGTCATGATTCCTGTGGCAATCCCTACGGCATTTGATTCAAAATATGAAATAGCAAGGGACGTGGCAATGGCTGACGCACTGATATTTACAAGGTTGTTTCCAATCAGTATGGTTGTCAGCAGCGTATGGGAATTTTCCTTCATCCCCATAATCAATCGGCCGGTGTTTGAACCGTCTTTGGCAATATGAAGTGCCTTAACTTTACTGATAGAAAATAATGCAGTTTCTGAAGATGAAAAAAAACCGGATAAAAAAAGGCATATGATTAGCAGGGGCAATTCAAAGGTTAGCAAAGCAAAAAAAAAATCCTTTATTCTATTCTTTGTAAAATATATAATTAAATTTACTCTAAGCGTATTTACTCAAATTTGTCAAACTTATTATGGGAGATGCTTGTTGAGTTCATCATGCCAAGCGCAATCCTTGCAGTCCTTTTGGATGCGCCTTTTTTTCCTAAAAAACGACGGACCGATTGCAATTGATTCTCATGGTACTGCAAGTTATCAAGCATTTTTCGGGCTTTTAAACTGATACGTTCCGGTGTCGCATCATACTGAATAAGTTCGGGCATGACCTGCCTGTTAACAATTAAATTTGCAAGTCCGGCATATTCTAATTTGACCAATATTTTTGCTATCCTGTAGCTTATGGCAGACATCTTATAAATTAGTATAGTAGGTACGCAGCAAAGCGCAGCCTCAAGGGTAACTGTTCCGGAAGCTGCAATCAAAAGGTCTGATTTAAAAAAAATATCTTTAACTGATCCCGTATGAATTTCAAATTGATCAGGATGGTCACATTGGTTTAATACTCGGGTTATCAATTTTTCTTGAACAGATTCCGCTTTGGAAATGACAAATCGAACATGGCGCTTATTTTGACCGATTAGCTGGGATGCCTGTACCATTATCTTTAATAAACTATTTATTTCAGACTTTCTGGAACCTGGTAACAGGCCAATCACTTTTTTGGGGCAGTGGCAATGCTCTTTTCTTTTTGATCTCAAAAAAGGTTTGGTCAGATGCTCCGGGTATTGATCCATTAAAGGATTACCCACATAAGTGGCGGAAATATTTGCCTTTTTAAAAATTTTTTCTTCAAACGGTAAAATCAATGCTGCGTGATCCACATAGGCTTTTATTTTCTTTAGCCTTGATTTTTTCCAGGCCCATACCTTGGGGGTAATATAATATAAAATCGGAATATTATATTTTTCTTTGGCATATTGTGCGGCCTTCAGGTTAAATCCGGGATAGTCAATAACAATAATCAGGTCGGGTTTATTTTCCCGAATCTTTTTTTTGAAAGAATCAAAGGCCACTTTTATCTGCCCCAACTGGGCCAACACCTCGGTAATACCCATTGCCGAAAGTTTTGATATAGGAAAAAAAAGATCTACTTTTTGTCTTTGAAGGTTAGGTCCCCCAATTCCGGAGATATATAAAAAAGGAGCTGATTGTTTGATTTCGTGAATTAAATTTCCAGCATGCAGGTCTCCTGAAGGTTCACCTGTGAGCACCATGAGATGTTTAAATTTTACCGGTAGATTCATTTATCGTGTGACCTTTAGAGTCATATGTGCCCTATGACTTTTATCCGTCCTTCAGGATATTTCATTATCCGTCATTCCTATGATTGAAATTTTATACTTGTTGGCAAGCGATATCATTTGTTCCCGATCAAAGGCAAGCGATTTGCCGGCCTCAAGAACAAGAACTGATATGCCTGATTCGTGCATGGTTTCAATGGTTTGGCTGCCGGATGACGGTAAATCAAATCTAAGATCCTGTGACGGTTTGGAAAGCTTCACAACCACGGCACCACTTTTATGTGCGAGCATCCCCCCCCGTTTAATCGTGGCATCGGTGCCGTCTATGGCTTCTACTGCCAACACCGTCCCGTTGCTGATAACGATGCATTGGCCTATATCAAGCTTTCCGATCTCTTTGGCCAGTTTCCATCCAAGTACAATATCTTTTTTTTGTGCTTTATCTGGTTTTGTTTTTGTCCAGCACCCCTGGGGAGATATCAATTCAGGAAGAAGAAATGTGGAGGGTTTAATTTGTAACCCCTCTTTTGCTAAAAGGTCAGCAAAAGAGGTTAATACCGCATCATCGTGGGTTCGTATATTTTTTGCAATAAATGAGAGGGCTTTAAAATCGGGTCTGATATCTTTAAAAATATTGGTTTTATTTATGGAGCCTACCAAAACCACCTCAGTAATTTGATGCTGCTTAAAATATTTGAGCAATTTTGAAATCTGTCCAAGATAAATCAACTTCAAATCTTCGACAGTATCTGCTAAAAGAGTGTCAGTTTCGCCGTGGAAACCTACGGCAAAAACCGTGTACCCAATTTTTACAGCTTTTTGTGCAAAAAGAACAGGAAATTGCCCGCCACCGGAAATCAGTCCTATTTTCATATGACTATCTAGTAACACCTCTGTTTGATTCAATGATAAATTGCATAAAGTTTTTCACCTCCGGGACCTGTTCAACCTCTGCTTTAACCCGTTCGGATGCCTGCTTGACGGTTAACCCAATTCTAAAAACGATTCGATATGCTTTTTTTAGTTGTTGAAGCGTTGATTTAGGAAACTTATTACGTTTAAGACCGACATTGTTCAAACCATGTAAGGTTGCGCGATCACCCGCCGCAATGACATAAGGTGGAATATCTTTTACAACAGCGGATTTTCCGCCGATATATGCAAAATCCCCGATTTGAACAAATTGATGAATGGCAACCAAACCGCCAACCGTCACATTGTCACCAATGGTAATATGGCCGGCAAGCGTAGAGTTGTTCGCTAAAATGACCTGTTTTCCGGTTTTACAATCATGGGCAATATGGGTATAGGCCATTAAATAGTTTTCTTCTCCGACCTGGGTTAATCCACCCCCATTTTCAGTCCCACGATTAATGGTAACAAACTCTCTGATAATAGAACCCCTGCCAATTTTCAAGTATGTTTTTTCACCATGAAATTTTAGATCCTGTGGTTCGCCGCCAATTGAAGCGTATTGAGAAATCTGGCAATCCGGCCCTATATTAACATATTTTTCAATTGTGGAAAAAGGACCAATAGTAGTACCAGATCCAATACAGACATCTGAATGGACAATTGTATATGGACCTATGGTTACGTCGGAAGCAATTTCTGCAGACGGATCAATAATTGCCGTTGGATGAATCATTTTCACTCCGTTTATTCTTTCTTATTTTCAAGTTCTTTTAATCTTTTTTCAATAGAAAAAAGTTTCTTTCTCATCTCAGGCAGCCTTGAAATTATGCTGACGACCTTACGCCATCTACCGTGGGGCATTTGTGGAATACCAGAGACAATTTTGCCTTGCTCAACATTACTGTGGACACCTGCATAGGGCCCGATGATTGCATTATCTCCGATTTTTATATGCCCGCTGATACCGGCTTTCCCTGCAACAATCACATTGCTGCCCAATTGAGCACTGCCGGCAATACCTACCTGGGCAACAATCAGGGTATTATCCCCTACTTTAACATTATGCGCAATATGGACAAGATTGTCTGTTTTCACACCATTGCCGATATGAGTTTTGCCCAATGTCCCGCGATCAATTGTATTGCAGGCTCCAATCTCCACATGATCACCAATTTGCACAAATCCTGTATGTATAATTTTTTCATGCATGCCCGAGGATTGGGTAAACCCAAAGCCATCTGACCCTATAACACTGCCGGAATGAATTAAAACATCTGAACCGATTCGTGTTCGTTCCATTATGGTAACATTAGGTTTAATAGTTGTGTGGCTGCCGATTTTTGTTTCTGACCCGACAAACACATTTGGCATTATATGAACCATATCACCAATGCAAACACCGTTACCTATGGTAACCCCAGCTTCGATCACAATGTCTTTTCCGACAATTACATCATGACCTAAAACAGCACCTGGATGAATACCGGTTGCAGGCTTCAACAGTGGATGAAAAAGAGATACAAGATCGAAAAAAGATCGTTTAGGATCTCTTGTTTTCAAAAACACAGATTGGGTTTCTATTGCTTTATTAAGCTCCATGGAATCAGGTATTATGATTGCACCGGCGCAGCTTGTCTCAATTTGTTTTAGGAAACGGTTATCAATTGCAAAAGTAATATCTAAAGAAGTGGCCTCCTCAATAGAATTTACACCGGAAATACAAATCGAAGCATCACCAACAATTTGAGCCTGAATAATTTTTGCAATTTCCTCAATAGAAATTTTCATTTGATTTTTCAGTATATTATTTGGTTTCTGACACTTTCAGGTTGTACCTTTTTATAATGTTATCTGTGATATCCAAAGAATCCTGACGATAAAAAACTCCGGCATTTTTTTCATCAAAGATAATAAGATATCCCTCTTCTTTTCCAATCAAACCAACAATATCAAATATTTCTTTGACTATTTTCCCTTTTGATTGATTTTCATTTCTTTTGAATTCTTGTGCAAAATCATTCTGCATAATTTTAAAATCATTCACTCTGATTCTAAATTCACGTTGTTTTTCATTGTTTTTTTCGGCACTTAATACCAATGCTTCCCTTTCGAGGGCTTTTTTCATTTCATCCAATTGAATTTTTTCAGTTTTCAGTTTTTCTTGAAATTCATTAAACTTGGTCCGAAGCTGCTTTTGTATTATCTTTCCTGCACTGGATTCATTCAATATCTTCTGAATATTAAATGTTCCAATTTTTGTAACATCTGCACACAATCCTGTTGATACAAATCCAAGACAAAAAATAATTATTGCCAACCCCATGATTGATTTCTTCATCAAATCCTCCAACTATTTAAATTTAAAAAGATGCGCCAACAGAAAATTCAAATTGACCATCCCCACTCTTTTTTACATCTTTACCATCAATTACCCAACCATATTCGATCCGCAGCGGCCCCATGGGAGAATTCCACCTGATCCCTGCACCGAAACTTGAAAACTGATCCCCGAAATCAATAGTTTCATCAGTACGATATACATCACCGCGATCATAAAATAACACCCCGATCATTTTATATTTTTCTGTAACGGGAAAGGTGAGTTCAATATTAAATTGAGTGTATATTTCACCACCCCTCTCCCGCGCATCCCCGGCACGTTGACCATTAATATCCGTTTTGTCAAATCCCCTGATTGAATCAATTCCGCCAAGATAAAATTTTGCATAATCAATATCAATTGAATCTGCGCTGCGGTCATCTATATACCCTCCTTCTGCATGCAGTGTTCCGGTGAATTTCCAGAACAGAGGGATGTAAACACCTGTTTCCGCAAGAAATTTGGTATAATCAATGTCACTGCCTAAATATTCTCCTGCATATTCAATAGAAAACATGTGTTTCATGCCTTCGGTGGGTGTGAAAAAATCGTTTCTTGAGTCATATTTAATATATGGCTTTATACTACTGAGTAAAAACTTACCCAGGGTCATGTACGTATAGTCCGATTGAATATTTGATATTTCATAATCTTCAATTGTGAGTCTAAGTCCAATCTGGGTGTAGTCGAACAATTTATATCCGAGTATACCGCTAAATCCGATTGCATCCTTGTCATAAAAATCGTATTCAACTTCCTGCTTATAAAGATCAAAGCCACCTGAAACTCTGGTATCGAGTATATAAGGTTCATAAAAACTGATGCTGTATAAAATATCATTCTGGGATAATTGAGCGCTGAGTTTGCCATTTTGCCCTTTGCCGAACAGGTTTTTTTCAGCAATTGAAATCATGAAAAAACCACCTGAATCAGTGCTGAAACCGCCACCAAAAGAAAATTGTCCGGTTTCCTTTTCAACAACCGTCACATCAAGATCAAATTCATCTTCCTTATCGGTTTTTACGGGTTTGACATCAATGTCGGCAAAATAATCCAGCCGATTAAGATTCTTAAAACTTCTTTGGATGTTTGCTTTACTGTATAAACCCTGTTCTTCAATTCTGATTTCTCTTCTTATAACTTTATCTCGTGTTTTAAAATTCCCACTTATATTGATCCGGTTAAAATAAACAGGTTGTTTTTTATCAATTGAGTAGGTGATATTAACGGTATTTTCTTCGCGGTTTTTTTGAATTAAGGGTTTAATCTCTACATTTGCAAATCCCTTGTCCGAATAAAAATTAGTAATTGATATAATATCTTTTCGGATATTCTCCCGGTTATAAAGCTGGGATTCTTTGGATTTGACCATTTTGATTATTTCTTGTTTTGTAATAATTAAATCACCGTCAATATCAATACTTCTAATCGAAAATTGGTCTCCTTCTTCAATTTTAAATCGAATGGTAATAAACTCTTTACCAATGTCCACAATGGGATCGGAAACCTTTGCATCAACAAATCCGTTATTTTTATAAAGTGACTCAATTCTTATAACATCATTTTTAACCTCAGCTTCCTTAAGATCACCCGAGGAAGTAATAAAAGACAAGAAGCCTTTTTCAGAAGTTTGCATTGTTTTTTTTAATTTTTTTTCACTAAAAAACTTATTTCCTTCAAATGCAATTTGTTCAACCTTGATTTTATTTCCTTCTTCAAAGGTAAAAACAATATCAGCCTGGGAGTTCTTTAATGGTATTATTTCATACGAAATTTGACAATTATGATAATTTTTTTCAGTGTACATCAAACGCATCCGTTCAAGGTCACCATTAATCTTATGTATATTCAAAATTGAACCTGTACGGGTATCAACAGAGTCACTAAGTTCTTCATCCTCGTAGACAAGATTTTTATTAAATTTTACTTTCCTGACACTTGGTTTTTCTTCAACCTCAAATACAATCTTGACCCCATTGTCATGAGTTTTTTGTTCAATGACAACGTTATCAAAATAACCCATTTTATATACTTTTCGTAAATCTTTGGAGATATTTTCCTGTTTGATTATATCACCGGGCTGGGTCTCTAAAATACGTAAAATAGCATCTGCTTCAATCCGTTTATTTCCTGCAATTTCAACATCGGTAATAATAATTTTGTGAAAAACGTCACTAATAATTTCTTTGCTTATTTTTGAGACAGTTGAAAATAAATTCTCAAACTTATCAGCATCGGCAAAAAAAGAAGAAACATTGTTCTGTTCATAAACACTCACTAATTTTGTATCAATGCTGATACTCTGCCCGGCAACAAAGATGGATCCTGTCAGTATATAATCAACACCTAACTTTATTCCCTGGGCCCGAAAGTCGGGAAAACCCCATGAATCTTCATGCATAGTTTGTTTTATAAAGACAACTTTGGCACCTTCCAATTCAATTTTGTCCTGAATCATGGATGGAATCTTATTTGCCAACACGGCTCGGGGTTTCTCGGAATATACTTTAAAAGGAAAGATTGCAATTTTAGCAGTTGCATTTGCAAATACAAAGTTTGCAAATGCAACCAACATAACCACAACTAAAAGAATCGCTTTTTTATACATATAGATATCCTAATATTCTTAAATCTCTTTAGGCCCAGTATCAAATTAAAACCATCCCAAATTTGAACTAAGCTCTATATAAGCTCAAACCAGGCACAAAAAGCATTTAATTTCAATGGAGGATTTATTTTTTGTTTTTGTGCCTTAAACAGAAATAATCTTTCCTTTTGAGAGTGTCACTCTTCTACCCATAACCTGCGCCAAATTATTATTATGGGTAACCACGATTACCGTCATACCTAACTCTTGATTTAACTGATTTATCAATGCATGAACACTTTGACTATTTTTCTGATCCAGATTTCCAGTAGGCTCATCCGCCAACAAAATGTCCGGTTCGAGAATCAAGGCCCTTGCAAGTGCAACTCGCTGCTGCTCCCCACCGGAAAGATCTTCAACACGATGGGAAATACGCAACGACAATCCTACTCTTTCAAGCATATTTCGGGCTTGCTTTTCAATACTTTTTTTATTTTTCTGTGCGATCAAACCCGGCATCATCACATTTTCGATGGCAGAAAATCCTTGAAGCAAATAG
>JAKIUJ010000331.1 GCA_021647625.1 Desulfobacula sp. | reverse complement strand
CATGGTGGCAACGGAATCATAACTGGCCACGGCCTGTCCGCCAGACTCGTTTATGACCTGAACCACCAGATCAGCAGTTTTCCCCTTTTGAGGATGTGTACCGATATCATTGACCACTACCTTTGCGCCTCGTTTTGCAAGATCCAGTGCATATTCTTTTCCTATGCCCTCTCCTGCCCCTGTCACAATGGCCACCCTGTTATCAAAGCGTATTGCATCCATATTATCTCCATGCATTTTCGTTCAGGCACTATAGATTTTTTTCTATTATCCAAAAGCCAAATAAAAGTACTCCAATTTACAATTGCCAACAACAAAAAAAACAAAAACTCATTATTGATTAAACAAAATCAAAAAAAAGTGTATGATGACAAATCTTATGTCATGAAGTAAATTAATAAATATTTGAATGAAAACTTTGCCGTTTACAAGGTTACTTATAACGATTAAAACCCGCTTGTACTTAAAACAATGGAACAAATTCCCATAAGGGCTCACTTAAAAATCAATTACCAATTTTGTAAGTTGAGTCGCATGGCCGTTATTGGAACAGCACCACATACAAGGAGCGTTAATTTGAAACAATTTACTATCGTATTTTTTTGTACCTTGATTTTTTTTCTTTTTGCAAACGGTGTACAGACTTCGGAAGGCCAATCTCACAATACAATATTAAAAGATAGTAGATCAGCAGAAGCAATTGTAGCTGAACTAAGCGATGAACAGGCACGACGACTGTTAATTGGTGAACTTAAAAAAGATGTTTTAGCCGAAGTGTTGGTATCAAAAACAGCAAAAAATGAGCTGGGCAAGCTTGCCGGGTTTATCGACAATATCAAGAATAAAGTAACCTTGATTCAGGAACGGATAGAATTTTTAAGGTCTGGGGGAACATCTGATAAGCACACAATGCATGTGTCTTTTTCCTCCCTGCGGAAAAGCGATTCAAATTTTATGTCAACCCGTTCAATCTTTAGTGTGTTGTCGATATTTTTGCTTGGTTACAGTGTTGAACTGCTGTTTCGCTGGTATAGCAGCCCCTTCAGAGGCCGCATTATGCCGGATGCTCATGCTGCCCTTCGTGGTAAAATCGGCAGGCTGTCCTTATGGTTATGTATTGATATTATTTCCACATTAATTTTTATTGTTGCTGTCATTCTTAGCTTTTACCTTTTCTTTGAACGTACTCATGCCCTTTTAATGACCGTAGCAGCCTATCTGTCTGCTATTGTGGCAGTTCGAATACTCCTTATCATATCCCGATTTTTCCTGTCTCCCAAGGATCCTTGCTCACGATTTTTGCCCATAAATAACGCTGTCACTCTATTTCTTTACCGATGGATCGCCGCTATTTCCATATTCTCAAGCTTCGGACTTATGACCTGCGGCCTTCTCGGGCTGGTTGGTGTGAGTGAAGCGGTCCATATTAAGTCGATTTCCCTGATTGCCCTGGTTATTACCGGCATGTTGATTACCATGATCCTTCAAAAAAGAAAAGAGGTGATCCTATTGCTTTGTGCTAAACTCCCTGTGGGAAGCCAGGCTGCAAAATTAATGAAAAAATGGCACCATTTTGCTATTTTTTCTGTTTTTTTATTTTTCATATTGTCTATAAGCAACACTGTTTTAGGCAAATTCAGCGGAGTTTCATCCATCAAGACCCTGCTGATGATTCCCTTATATTTTCTTATGGATTGGATTTTAGGCCAAATTTTAGAGGTGCTGTTTGGATTTATCCCAAAAAAAGAAGAGCCGACTATAGCAGATATGGCAGGGGATGATAGTTCCATAAAAAAACCGGACAGACCACAAAAAAAATCTCTGATAAAGCAAGTTGAATTCAGCCGGATGAAAGCCAGCCTTATTTCCAGTCTTCGCATCGCCCTGGCAGTCCTTGTCATGATCTGGACACTCAATATCTCGTTTTTGTGGGCAACCTTGCCAGTTGGCAGGATTTAACCACGGCGTTTAAGGCCCTACCTGCTTTGTTTGCCGCAGGCTATAATGTGGAGCTTCTGGTCCTTGGGGCGGGACGTGAAATGAGCCGGTTTAGAAACGAAGTCAACGAACTGGGCTTGGCTGACAAGGTTCATTTTCTTG
>JAKIUJ010000153.1 GCA_021647625.1 Desulfobacula sp. | reverse complement strand
TCTGATGATTTAGAATCATCGGATCAAATAGAAGAAATTGTTATTCAGCTTAAAGCGCTTGGAATAAAGCTTGTTGATAAAGAGAGCAAGAAAAAGACATCGAAAAAAAAGGTATCTAAGAAAAAGGCACCTAAAAAAAATCGTGATAAGAAAAATAAGTCAAGCAATTTAAATGATAAAGATACAAAAAAAAAGAATTTGATAGCCGGCAAAAAAAACGGTTCCGATATTGAATTCGGAGCGGTAACCGACCCTGTAAAAATGTATCTTAAAGAGATGGGAATGGTAACCCTTCTCAGTCGGGAAGGTGAAATTGAGATTGCTAAGAAGATTGAAGCAGGTGAGCGAAATATACTAAGAGCCATGCTTGATTGTCCTTTATCTTTAAATACGATTTTTATGTATGGAAAAAAGATGGAATTAAAATCCATGCGCCCAAAACATGTTTTACGGGATGTGGATGAAGGGGATGGTGTTATTGATGAGGTTTCAAAACAAGAAAAATTTTTGAACTCCATAAAAATTATCAGTGATATTCACAAAGACAGCCAGGAAAAAAGAGATAAACTACTCCAGAGCAAGAAGAACACCAGAAAATATGAATTGATCGCCAAAGAAATTTTTGAAAACACAGAAAAGATTTTTGAAGAATTAAAAAAATGGCGGTTTGAATCCACTGTTATTGACACCATCGAAAAAAGTATCAGAAATAGCATCGTATGGTTTAAAAAAATAGAAGTGCTCCTTGAAAAATGTGCACATACGTTTAAGGTGAAATCTGCTTTTATGTGCGATAAGCTTTCAGATGAAGAGGGCTTTATTACATGGACCCAAGCCAAATCAAATATTACTGCTGCAAGATCCAGGATTTTATTCAAGGATATCAATGCCATTTTAATTCAGGTTGCCGAAAGAAAAAATCAAGCTAAGGGAGATATCCATTTTTTAAATCAAATTGTCAAAAAAATTGATAAAGGCAGAAAATATGCCGACCTGGCCAAAAGAGAATTGGTCAGAGCAAATTTGAGATTGGTTGTCAGTATTGCTAAAAAATATACCAACAGAGGATTGCAGTTTCTTGACTTGATCCAGGAAGGTAATATCGGCCTGATGAAAGCGGTTGACAAATTTGAGTATAGAAGAGGTTATAAATTTTCAACCTATGCGACATGGTGGATAAGGCAGGCTATTACAAGAGCCATAGCTGATCAGGCAAGAACTATTCGAATTCCTGTGCATATGATCGAAACAATCAACAAGCTGATTCGTACCTCAAGATACCTTGTACAGGAAATGGGTAAAGAACCGTCTCCGGAAGAAATCGCTGAAAAAATGGAAATACCCATTGAAAAGGTACGCCGCGTTTTAAAAATTGCTAAGGAACCTATTTCTCTGGAGACTCCCATTGGAGAGGAAGAAGACAGTCATCTTGGTGATTTTATCGAAGATAAGAAATTTTCCATTCCATCCGATGCAGCCATTGATTTTAGTTTGGCTGAACAGACAAGAAAAATTCTTGCAACATTGACGCCGAGGGAAGAAAAGGTATTAAGAATGCGGTTTGGTATTGGTGAAAAATCTGATCATACATTAGAGGAGGTCGGCAAGGATTTTACAGTAACGCGGGAAAGGATTCGGCAAATCGAAGCAAAAGCGCTTCGAAAATTACGACATCCGACAAGAAGCAAAAAACTTAAGACCTTTATTGAGAATTAGACTTTGAATAAATTACATGAGTTTGCCCTGTATTGAGAATTAAATCTTGACACAAAAATCGGATTTATATATATATTGCAAGTTTGTGTGAATAAAAGGGCCCATAGCTCAGTTTGGCAGAGCCACCGGCTCATAACCGGTCGGTCCCTGGTTCGAATCCAGGTGGGCCCACCAAAGCAAAAGAAGGTACATTTCATGGTTAACATAGAAATTGACGGTAATGCGAGAGGATATTTATCTCACATATGAAAGTGCCTGAAGAATATCAAGCAGGAAAAACTAAAAAAAGCGTGGTTATATACCACGCTTTTTTTAGTTTTAAAACAGGTTGGTTATGGTAACAATAGCAGATATTATAGAACAACTCAATACATTCGCTCCTTTTGACATTGCTGAAAACTGGGATAATTCCGGACTTCAAGTTGGAAGTCAAGAATGGGAAGTTAAAAAAATTATAATTGCTCTTGATGTGACTATGCCTTTGATGGAAGCCGCAAAGGCTTGTGGAGCAAATCTTGTCATCACGCATCATCCCTTAATGATAAATTCCCGGAATGTGATTGATTTTAACACGCTGCCGGGGCGTGTAATTGAATCCTGTGCAAAAAACCGAATTAGTATAGTTTCAGTCCATACAAATCTTGATAAAACAGATGAAGGACTGAATGATTATTTTGCAAAAAAGATTGGAATTTTAAATATCTCTGGTAACCTCAGTGATGACCTTTCATCTATGCAAAGTGATCAAAATATTGGGATTGGTCGACTGGGAGAGGTAGAATCGGAACTCACTTTGTCTCAATTGGCTACACAGGTTAAAAAAAAGCTGAACATTGATCATTTGCGTGTCATAGGGGATATGACCATGATGGTGAAAAAAATTGCGATTTGCACAGGCAGTGGCGGGTCGTTGCTGGATGATTTTTTTTGTTCCAAGGCAGATGTATATATTACCGGTGATATTAAATACCATGAAGCCAGAAAAGTTGAAGAATTATCAAAAGGCCTTATTGATGTTGGTCATTTCGGTTCGGAACATATGGCAATTGATTTATTATATGAAAAATTACGCCCGGCTTTAGCTAAGGCCGGGCTTAAAATAGAAATGGTGTGTTTTAAAAATGAGAGAGATCCATTTACCATAGTTTAAGGACAATATTATGACGGATATTTTCAAAAAGGATATCGAAACACTTGTTAAACTCCAGGAAGCAGAAACTGAAATTGTCAGACTGAAAGCTGTTCTGGAAAAGGTTGAAAAAGAAAAAATTAAATTAAGTGGAAAGTTAAAACTATTTGAAACTGCATTGAATGCGAATAAAGAAGACCTTGCTTCAGTACAAAAATCATGCCGGGATCTTGAAACTGAAATTGCCATGGTTGATCAGCGGATTATCAAAAGCAATGAACACTTACGGATGGTCAAGACAAACAAAGAGTACCAGGTCCTTTTAAGAGAAGTTGACGACAATAAAAAGCGGAAAGATTCCCTGGAAACTCAATTGTTAGAGTTCTTTGATGAAAAAGATAATGCACAGGATTTGGTGACCCAAGGCGAAAAAGAGTACGCATTGTTGAAAGATCAAATTGAATCGGAGCAGGAAAAAGTAGAACAAAAATGTGTAGATGATAAGCAGGATCTTGAATCATATCTTGCTCAGCAGGAAGATATTGGAAAATATTTGAAACCCATTTTAATGAATCGGTTTGCAAAAATTTCTAAAATGAATAATGGGAATGCTGTTGTCCAGGTAATAGATGAAGTGTGCAATGGGTGCTTTATGAATATCCCGCCACAACTTTACATTGAAGTGCAAAAATGCACTTCCTTGATTACATGTCCGCTATGCAGTAGAATTATATACCACCAATAGTATAAAGTCGGTCTGACCAGGAAAAATGATCGCTGGGTGTTAAGCCTGGAGGAAAGTCCGAACACCACAGGACAGGACGCTCCATAACGTGGAGTCACGGTGACGTGAAGGAAAGTGCAGCAGAGAATAGACCGCCCATATCTTTTGTTAGGTTTGGGTAAGGGTGAAACGGTGCGGTAAGAGCGCACCAGTTTTCCGGGTGACCGGAAAAGCTTGGTAAACCCCGTCCGGTGCAAGACCAAATAGGGAAACGCTTGAGGGCTGTCCGCCCAAGTTTTCGGGTAGGTTGCGTGAGGTGTGCGGCAACGCACATCCAAGATGAATGATCGTTGATCTGTTTAAGGTAACAAGAACAGATAACAAAATTCGGCTTAATGATTGGTCAGACCGACTCCATATTGTGTTAAGTTTTTGGATGATGAATTATGAATTTTACATGTGACATTTCTTTTAAAGAAAAAGTAAATATTTTTTCTTTTGAATTTTTAAAGTGCATTAAATTTGTTAATGAACTAAATGACCCGAATTACATTTTTACAAAAAAGCTATACTCCAAGCTCATTACTACTTCGCATATTCTTGAAGATTTTTTAGATTTCCACGGTGCCAAGAAAAACAAAGAGTGGGTGTTTTACCGCGAACTTTCAGCAACAATACGTCATCTTTCATTGGCGTGTTATTCCCAGCGGCACATTCTCAATAGATTTAAATTTTATTCCTTTGAAAAAGAAACATACAATACCTTTCGGCTTGAATCCATTGATACACTGAAAATTTTGCAGGAATCAATCCTTCTCGCAGCCCCGGTTATTTTAGAAGAAGCACGGCGCTTAAATATTAATATTCCCCAAAACGGTTATGATTTAAGCTATTTTCCGGGTATTTCGTCTGTGCAGCAACTGGATCACAATATCGATGACTTTAATGCAAAAGATCAACAAAAACAAAACCTGACACGAATTGCCAGTGAATTTTTAGAGGTTGTAAAGGATTTTGAACAGTTTGCATTTTATAAACGGTATGATCTGAACACAATTAATGAACTTGTTCCTGAACGGATAAATGAAGTAATCATACGCAGATTTGAAATGCTGATACACAATATTCAATCTTCTTTTGACTCTTATGTAGTAAATACTAAATCTTCATCTGAAAACATTATTCTTGATCAGCTCAGGAGTCACTTTTCTGTTGTATTTCACATGTTGCAGGTCATGGGAAGATTATTACATTTTTATGAACGTCATTTGCATGATATTGGATTTAAGGATGTGTATAAAAATGTAAGTGTTTCATTGACTGATTTAATTGATCCCGATGTTTTGCTGGATCGGGCAGTAAACTATTGTCTTTATTATGCATGGAAATTTTTATCATCAGGAAAAGCACTGGCCTCGCGCATACTCAATGAAAATATGGAAACATCGGTCATTGATGTAGGAATTCCTAAAGACAGGGGCTTTCATAGCAGGCCAAGCCTATTGGTTGCAAAAATTGTTCAGCACTATGGCGGAGAGGTCGAAATGGTAGTAAACGGTGATATTTTTGATGCAGCTAGTGTACTTGATATCCAATGGGCTGGAGGTAAAATTAAAAAAGAAGATGTCGAAATGGTCAAATTTCAAGGAGATTCACGCGCCTTGAATGACCTTGTCGTATTAGCAGGTGTCAATTATGGGGAAGATCGTATGGGAAAAGGAATCCCTCTACCGAAAGAGTTGTCCTATTTAAGTTAAAATGAAACCTATTGAAACGTTTGCAATTATTGTTGCCGGTGGCAAAGGTCTGAGAATGAGCGCGGATATAAAAAAACAATATCTAAAGCTTGGTGATATTCCTATTCTTACTAAAACGCTAATGGTTTTTAATAAATGTACATTTATTGACCATGTTATTCTTGTTGTTCCTAAAGAAGATAAATCCTATTGCCGGCAATGGATACTTGACCCATTTAACATTGGTAAGTCTGTTTTTTTAACCGAGGGTGGGAATGAGAGGCAAGATTCCGTTTTTAAGGGTTTAAAAGCTGTTAATGCTCAAATGAACTCGTCCCGGGAAACAATTGTATTAATACATGACGGGGTTCGTCCTTTTATATCAGAAAAATTGATTGAAACATGCATTGAGAATGCAATAATAGATGGAGCCTGTGTTCCGGGAATAAAGATTGCAGAAACAATTAAAAAGGTTGATAAGGATGATTTAATTCAAAAAACGATAATGAGAAAAAATCTTTATACGGCCCAAACCCCTCAGGGTTTTAAGTTTTCACTTTTATTTCGAGCCCATAAGCATGCAAGGGAAATATCATTTACAGCTACCGATGATGCCTCCCTTGTTGAGGCGTTGGGAGAACGCGTTCGTATCATCGACGGGTTAAAAAACAATATCAAGATTACAACACCTGAAGATTTGGTTTATGCAGAGTATTTGTCTAAGATAGAAACAGTTGAAGAAACCCTGTTTTAAAGGCGTTTAAAGGAAAATTGCCTTTACTTTGACAGCAGAATATGTAAAATTTTGTACAAAATAAATATTATAGCTTGTATCTGGTTTATTAAACGGTTTATTATTAGATTTGTTATGCATTTGCGCATATCAACATGAGTGCCCTATCCACGCATCAAACTTGGAGGATCCATAATGGCGGAAAAACCTGCAATAAAGATTGGTCATCTGAAAATCACAGATCATCTAATCCTTGGCGTTACTGACTTGAAACTTAAAAAGGGTATGGAAAACTTTGAGCACTGCACACTTGAACCGGTACTGAAAAATGGATGGAATGAAGTTGCAGATGCACTGGCAGTGAAGTCTCTCGATGGTGCGATGATTTTGGCTCCGACCGCCATGGATTTGTTTAAATCCGGTGTGGATTTAAAATTGCTGCTGTTAACGCATAAGTCCGGAAGTATCCTGGTAAAAAGCAAAGCTGCAAAAATAGAAAAAATAGAAGATTTTGCAGGTAAAACAGTCCTTATTCCATATCAATTGTCTGTTCACAATATGTTGTTTCATAAATTGTTATCTGAAAAAGGATTAAAACCCGGCAGATCCAACGAAAAAGGGATTGATGTCATTTTGGAAGTTGTTGCGCCTTTTCAGATGCCGGAAGCCTTGGAGTATGATGAAGATGGTGAAATTGGAGGCTTTATTGTTGCAGAGCCCATTGGATCATTGGTCATTGCCAAGGGGTATGGGGAAGAATTTTATCTGTCCAAAGATTTGTGGCCAAATCATCCTTGTTGTGTATTTGTAATGCGTACAGAAGTTATTGAAAAACATCCCGAGGCGATTCAGGAAATATGTAATAGTTTTGTTAAATCCGGTCTTGCTATTGATGCACAGCCAGAGCCTGCTGCTGTCATTGGTGCTGAATTCCTTTCACAAGACAAGGATGTTATCCAAAAAGTACTTACTGATCCTCCGGATCGTATTCTCACAGGCGAATTATTCCCTGTGGTGGAAGATCTTGAAATCATTCAAAAATATATGATGGATGAGATGAAGATTATGACAAGCCTGATAGATATGAATAAATTCGTTAACACAAGCTTTGCTAAAAATGCCGGTGCAAGGTGATTTTTTTCAGGTAGCCGATTCAATAAATTTAAAAATTTGGGAAATTGCTTTTTGAGTCCATTGTGGTTTGCCTGATAATGTTTTGATATTGTTTTTGTTTAGAATATCTGTGGCTTTTTCAACATTTATACCGTCTGTTTTAAAACCAATAATGATTTGCATGATGGCTGCTTTGTATTTTCCCAAGTCCTGATCAGGGCTAACGTCAATTTTTATTTCCGGAACGGATTTGTCCTCGGTATTTTTATCCATATCATCCATAGTCGAACCTTTTTTATCTATTAATTTTGAAAGGTCATCCATCTTAGATGCTGTGATATCAGGTTCATCAGTATTTGGTACATCAGAAATACCGGTGTCGGATTTTTGTGAAAAGTTTTTTGTAGTAATGAGCAAAGACAAATCGTCTAAATCTTCTTGTTGCGTATTCTGACTGCCTGGAGAGTCAATTAGCAAGGAAAGATCATCCATTTCAATCGCTATGGATTCGTTACTATCCGCCGAATCAGTTCCCAATAGTTTTGACAAGTCATCCATTTCAGGGGGCAGTTTTCTTTTTTCTTCCGGCGCTGAGACTGCATCAATAAGCAGGGAAAGATCATCTAATTGAAAAGAAAGATCATTTTTAGACGCTTGATCATCAATCAGTTCAGATAGATCATCAAGATGTATCTCCTTGATGAGATCTTTTGTTTCCATATCATTTAGATCTCCAATCAAATCATCGGGCAAATTCAAGGATGTCACATCCGGGTTTTCCAAAGAAGGGGCTTGTTCATCTTCAGCAATTATGGAAACTGCTTGATGAGCAATCTGCTGGGCTGCAGGATCAATAGTCGATCGGATTTGGTTCATTTGCTGAAGTGCATTAGCGATATTATTCATCGCCTGGGCTTTTTTTTCTTCAGCTTCAGCTCTTTTTTCAATGGCTGCGGCTTTTCTTTCTTCAGCATCGGCTCTTTTTTCATGTGCTTTTGCGATTCTTCTTTGCTGTTCACCAATATCGTTAATAACTGATTTCAAAAGCTGAAAGCCATTCCGGCTTATACGAATATCACCATTTTCAATTGGTTTTGGAACACAGGATGCCTTTGAAGTCGATAAGGCTTGTAATTGTTCTTCTATTTGGCTGGGTAAGATTCCCATATCAAGTTTTTGCTGGGCAATCGCAATGATAGTCAGCGCGTGATGGGGATAAACAGATTGCCCATTGCTTAATTCAGAGGGTATCCAGTTTTTAAACCGGTTCAGGATAAATTTGATTGTTGCTTTACCCGTGTTTAATTCTTTAGCAATACTTGAAGCAGATAAAAAGTTATCCAAGAGCTCTGGCTCCTTTCCTTTTTTCAATTGGTGACATTGATTCGGCAATTAAGCTGATTTTATTGAATTTTTAAAAATAAATAAAGACCTTAAATAATTAATTATTTAAAAAGATAAAATTATAGTTTTTCATAGTGACTAAAATTATGAGTTGGTTCTTCCGATTCTTGGAAAAAAACAAATGAAATTTTGAATAATCGGCTCGTATCCGTTAACGATAAAAAATATTAAAGTAGTAAATTGTTTGACACTTATTTTTTATGTTGTTATATTTTAATTAAGATTGATCAAAAATCGTAATTTCGTTCATTACCAAATTGTTTCATGTTAAAGGCACACTTAAAAACAGTAATTTTAATTTATCTGTCATCGGCAGATAATAAGATTATTTTCCAATCAAATCGAATGGCAGCATAAGCCTCCTTGCTGCCTTAAGGAGGGGAAAATGGCCCGCAAAACAAACCCGAAAACTTTATTCAATCATGTTAGCGAACTCAAAAAAGGTAAAAGAATATTTGAGGATTCATTCCAGGGCGTATCAAGAATGATTCTGGATGCGGGGATCCAAAAGATCACAGTTAAAGGGAAAACAACATATCGATTTGATTTGTTCAGCCAGGGCAAAAAGCACTTGGTCGGTATGTATGATGAAATTAACAGTTTTGTTTCATTTGTAAAAGATGCTTCTGAAGGCGGATCATCAAGGGAAATGGCTTTTGTCCTCGTTGGTGAGCCTGGAAATGGGAAAACTTTTTTTGTCGAATATCTGTGCGCCCGATACAGAGAATTTTTAACCATCCCGGAAAATCGAAAATATACGTTTAAATTTGTGAATTTAGATAAACTGGGGGGGTATGGGAAAATCAATACAATTGAATCACAGACATATGAAGACCCCATGGTATTGGCGATGAGTTTGTGTGAAACCAAGGACCAATCCAAAGAATATTTTGCAAAAAAATTTAAACTTTCCGATCAGCAAATAGAACAATTGTATAATAAATATCGTCCGTTAGGAGCCTGCTCTGCCTATATATTTAATCAAATCAGGGAATATGCAGATAATGATATTGCAAAAATGCTGTCATTTATCGAGATTGCGCAGGTTCCCTTAATTGAAAGTTTGGGAACGATTACCGGTAAATATCCTGCCAAAGATAAAATAACATCATCAGCAGTGGATCTTATGGGGGAGGAATCCATTCAGCGTCTTCTCCACATTACAGATTCAAACAACCCGTATCGATTTGATTTAAGGAGGGGGGCCCTTGCAAGGGTGGCTGGTGGCGGCATTCATTTTAGTGATGAAATATATAAGAACAAGAAAGATTTGGTTCAAGTATATCTGGGCGTGATTCAAAATAGAACCATTGAACTGGACGGCTTTAAGTGGCCCATTGATACCTTGATTATAGCTACCAGCAACAATTCTGAATTTGACACTTTTTTAACAGAAAGAGAAGAAGCGCCAATTGTTGACAGGTGTAGAATTTGTTATGTGGCGCATAATACGGATTACAAACTTCAAAAAACGTTGACGGAATACGCTATTGGAACAGATACTAAACGGTCTTTGGATTCAAAAATTCTGCACCAGGACCCTAATTTAAATTATGCAGCTTCTGTGGGAGTTGTTCTTACCAGATTACCTCGGTCGGATAAATTAACACCTGTTGAGACAATGAAACTTTCAGCCGGTGAGGTTGCTGGAGAAAAAAGTCTTAAAACACTTGCAGAACTCATTGATTTGTTAAATCAGGATACGGATATCACCAAACGATTCGGGCAAAAGGGAATGGGACAGCGAAATCTTGGGC
>JAKIUJ010000152.1 GCA_021647625.1 Desulfobacula sp. | reverse complement strand
GTCGACTGGGCGAGATCTTCAGGAGCTGTTCCATGCCCTTTGAGGCGGGGAACATAGACGGTAAAAGATCTGTCGTGTAAATACTGGGCAAATGCCTTCATCTCTTCGGGTGCTGCCATATAGCCATGAATCAAAAGAACGCCTGCAATTTCATTATCGTGTTTTAAAAATAAAGGACTGCCGATTCTTTTTTTCTTTGATTCACCATCAATAAAATATCGATCGTAATCAGTCGAGAAATCGATTTGAACTTTCTCTTCAATCTTATGCTTCACAAGACTACGGATCTTTGCCTCCGAATGATGGGCAATCTGTTTAATACCGTCTTCCGCCTCGCAAACCGGCTCAACTTCATTGGCCATCACAAGGATGGGATTCTCGATACGTATGGTATGAAAGTTTGCAGTATTTAAAAATCGGGCCTGGTCTTTAAACATTCTGCCATTCTTTATCGTGATGACGCTTGTTTCTTCAGCAATTTTCAAAAAGTCAGATATTCGATTGTACCTGTCATCTGTCAGCAAATGAATCTGATTTTCAAAAAAATTATCCGAAACAAAACAGCTTCTATTGGCTGTTAACCATGAAATGGCAGAATAAACCTTGCATTTGAACTCATATATATCGATCCCTTGTTCCCTGTATGGAAAATGTTTTAAAATACAGGCCATGACATGATCATAATTAAGAGTCGTCATATCATAAACTGCCGCCATATAATCGTCCATTATCGCAGTTGAAAAATCTTTAAAAATTGCTTTGGTACTTAAATCTTGCTCAATCCTGATGTTTCTTTTAACCGTCAGCATGCTTTCTATATATGGATCATTAAGATATTTTTTAATTGCAATAGGCTTTCCGAATCGAATATTGATATCGACTTCATGAAACAGCATGCTGCCCTCGGTCATCAGTTCATCCATCACTCTTTTAGAGGGTTCCCTGACCACAATCTCGGCAATTTTACTAATGATATTCGCCTTGGGTCTTGCCGGATAATAGGTAATGTTCACAGGCACGATAAAGGTTTCTTTTTCAAGGAAACCTTCTATATCCTGTAAATTGAATCGTTCCAATAGCCTGTTATACTCAGATTCTTTCATTATCTTCATTCTTCGGATGCGTTCACGGTAGAATTCGCATAGCAATGCCGTGACAGCGGCCCCGGTATGCGGCCGCCGGGCCATTTCATCATCCTGAAGCGTAAAATGATCTTTTTTGATTAATTTTTTATTTTTTACCATCATTCCTTCCGGGAAGATAATCCATTCGACATTCCCGGATAATAATGTTTTTAAAATCAATTCATCTCTATTGGGATCTTTTGTAGATACGGCACCTAAATTATTTAAAAATCCCTGTAAAATAGAGACGTTAAAAAGTTCAGCAGCAGCCAGGGACCAAACTTCCTTTTTGGTGATATTATGAATATGATAAGGTAAAAAAATGGTTTCAATTCTTGTGAAATGATTGGCTGTAAATATTAATGATCCGTCAGGAATGTTTTTTTGACCGGAAATTTTTATGCTGGCCTTTGAAAACCCTGAGAATGTTTTCAACGTATAGCTGGATAATTCAAATGCAAAACGATTCATGGCTCACCTTATAAAACATTCGATTGTTTTGGGGCACTATTTATTATATAAGTCAAGCACATAGAAATAAAATTTACATGAATAAAATGAAAAATTTTAGTATTTCCAAGTGCCTCAGGTCATGTTAAATAATACATTGACCTTTTAAGCATTAATACTTATTGTGCTTGCTTTGTCAAAGATAATTTGTGCTGAAAACCCTTAAACAGGAGGTCATAAAATTGTATTCTAAAATATTAATCCTGAACTTTCCATCTTCAGTTGCCCAAAAGGCACTGGTCTGTCAGCTGACCAAAAAATATGACCTTATGTTTAATATATTGAGCGCTAAAATATCAAACGAAAAAGAAGGATACATGGTACTTGAAATCTCTTCGGGAACCAAGGCAGGATTTAATAAAGGGGTTCGGTTTCTTAAAGATCAGGGCGTTTCCGTATCCAGCCCTGAACATCAAATTTATAAAGATGAAGAAATCTGTACACACTGCGGTGCCTGTACGGCGGTCTGCCCCACCGAAGCGCTTCATATCAAACGACCGGAAATGGAAATAATTTTTGATAAAAAAAAATGCAGTGTGTGTGAGCTTTGTGTTATCACCTGCCCCAGCCGTGCCATGGGATTATTTTCTGCCGAGGCTGAAGAAGCCATATGAAAAAAAACCCCGTCATAGCTGTTGCCTTAAGCGGCGGGGTTGATTCGCTCGTTTCGGGATATCTTTTAAAACAAAAGTATAAACATGTATTCGGCCTTCATTTTATAACGGGATATGAAAAAACCTCCATTGATATTCAACGTCTTGAGCAACAATTAGGTTTCTGTGTAACCTGTATTGATCTATCCCGGGCATTTGAAGAAAAAGTGATCCGATATTTCATTAAAACATACCTTGAGGGCAGAACACCCAATCCCTGTATTATCTGCAATAAAACGATTAAATTTGGTACATTGCTTGACCATGCGATTGGGATGGGGGCTGATTTTCTGGCGACAGGTCATTATGCAACCATTATCAATTCGATCTGCTGTTCCGACCAAAAACTATCCGGTGCATATTTGAAAAAAGGAAAAGACCCTTTAAAAGATCAAAGCTATTTTTTATCGCTTCTGTCCGAAGACCAGCTGAAAAAAATTATCTTTCCTCTGGCTGCCATGAAAAAAAGAGATGTTAAACAATATGCCCGCTCCCATAATATAGCGCCCCTTCATCCGAGTGAAAGCCAGGATATCTGTTTTATACACGACAATAATTTTGCAAAATTCATTGTGGAAAAACAAGGTACAACACCCAAACATGGCGACATCATTGATATTCACAACAAAATAGTGGGAACTCATGCAGGGCTTCATCAATTTACCATCGGCCAGCGACGCGGCATTAATTGTCCGGCAAGCGAACCCTACTATGTCCGATCCATTAATATGAAAGAGAACTTATTAGAGGTCTGTTTTAAAAAGGACCTTTTGCAAAAAGAATTTTTAGTTAAGCATATAAACTGGAATTATTCACCCAGAAAAATAATAAAACAGGTAACAACAAAAATCAGATACAGCCATAAGGGAGCATTGTCCACACTTTACATGGATAATAATTGTGGTCGAGTGGTGTTTGATACCCCTCAAAATGCGGTCACACCAGGGCAAGCTGCTGTATTTTACAAAGGTGACAGGGTACTTGGTGCCGGTATTATACAATGAAAAAATTCCATATAAAAACGCTTGGTTGCAAAGTCAATCAATACGAAAGCGATGGTATCGCCCAAAACCTTAAAAAAAAAGGCTGGATAAATTGGGATGATAAAACACAGGCGGATGTTATTATTGTTAACACCTGTGCGGTTACATCCAAAGCCGGCATGCAATCCAGGCAGGCCATTCGAAAACTGATTCGGCAACATCCATTCGCAAAGGTTATCGTTACAGGATGTCATGCCCAGACAGACCCGGATCAGATAAATAAAATTGAGCACATCAGTGAAATTGTCTGCCATAAAGATAAAACAAAAATTGCAGATCATATTTCATCCATCTGTGACGACAAATCTTCGCTAACATTTAAAAAGGTTGATCACAGCGATTCCAACACATTTAATAGCTTTTCAGATGCTGTTGCAGGGCAGATGACAAGGTCGTATTTAAAAATTCAGGATGGTTGCGATTCTTTTTGTACCTATTGTATAGTGCCCTATGCAAGGGGTGGCTCGGTAAGTATGCCCCAGGATGAGGTTCTCACTAATTTAAGACAACTCAAGGTGTCAGGGTTTAAAGAAGTGATTCTGACAGGTATTCATACAGGAATGTATGGGCTTGATCTTAAAAAGAAAACAAGTTTGTTAAACCTGCTTGAAAAAATCAATTCACAAAAATCGGTGCACCGTATTCGTTTAAGCTCAATAGAGCCCACGGAAATCAATGAAGGGATCATTGACCTTGCAAGACCAGGCAATATTTTATGCGATCATTTTCATATCCCCTTACAGTCCGGTGATGATGATATCTTAAAAAGGATGAAGCGTCCCTACGATTCTGTTTTTTTTGAAGGGATCATTCATAAAATTCATTCGGAACTACCCCTTGCAGGAATTGGCGTTGACACCTTGATCGGCTTTCCTTCTGAAACCGATAAGCAGTTTGAAAATACCTTTAACTTAATTGAACGTCTCCCCATTTCTTATCTGCATGTCTTTCCTTTCTCCAGGCGGAAAGGAACCCCGGCATACCATTTTGATAACCAGGTCAATTCATCAATTATAAAAGAGCGATGCAACAGAATGCGTGCGCTATCCAACAAAAAACAAATTGCCTTTATAAAAACCAATTTAAATAAAAAAGTTGAATGCCTTGTCCAGAATAAAATTGATACGAAATCAGGCCTGTTAAAAGCGGTGACATCAAACTACCTGACCGTTCTGTTAAATGATGATCATTGTTTCAAGGGAAAAATTCTTGATCTTATTGTTGAACGATGTGATAGTGCTTTGAACATAACAGGCAAAATTACCAATTAAGATACTATTTTCGGAGAATTAAACCATGGCAGATGTTTATAAAAAACTGGCACTTCACCTCGATAAAACCCCCAGTGGATATCCTGAAACTGAATCAGGGGTTGAAATTCGGATTTTAAAGCAGTTGTTCACACAACAAGAAGCAGAACTTACTCTATCGCTTGTAATGATGCCGGAACCTATTGAGCCTATTGCTAAACGCGCCGGCAAAAAAGCCAAAGAGATCGAACCCGTTCTCATTGAGATGGGGAAAAAAGGATTAATCATTCATGTCAATCGCGGGGGAGAGAATTCTTTTATGCTCCTTCATTTTGTTGTCGGGATTTGGGAATACCAGGTGAATCGCCTTACCAGGGAATTGATTAAGGATTTTAATGAGTATGTACCGCATCTTATTAAAGGACAGTATAAACACAAAACCCAGCAGATGCGGGTTGTGCCGGTTAAAAAATCAATCAACACCGAGCTAAACATCATGGATTATGAACAGGTAGAGCAAATTATTAAGGCACAGTCAAAAATTATCGTTGCTCCCTGTATATGTCGAAAAGAACACACCATAATGGATAGAGGATGTGACAAACCAGAAGAAACATGTCTTGTTTTCGGCAGCGGTGCCTATATTTACGAAAGCCGGGGAATTGGCCGTACAATCACCCACAAAGAAGCGATAAAAATTGTCAAAGAAGGAGTGAAACAGGGTCTTGTCCCCCAGCCGTCTAATTCAAAAAAACCAACCAATATCTGCCTGTGCTGCGATTGCTGTTGCCAGATCCTGAAAAACATCAAAAAACTGGATGCACCGGCAAAAATCGTGTGTTCAAATTTTCAGGCGAAAGTTGATATAGATGAGTGTACCGGCTGCCAGGCCTGTGAAAAAATTTGCCCAATGGATGCCGTTGAGATGGATACTGAAAAAATCGTGGCACAAGTTAACATTGATCGCTGTATCGGATGCGGCCTGTGCGTGACCGCATGTGAGTTCGATGCCATGGCATTGGTGGATAAAATGCAAAAAGAAAGAATGGAACCGCCTGCCAATGTGCTTGAAACCTATATGGCTATTGCCAAGGAAAAAGGATTATTTTAGCGTTATTATAGGCCTCTTTCTTTTTTAATTGCATCATAGGCTTCCTGAATCTCTTTAAATTTATCATTTGCAAAATTAATAAACTCTTCGGGAAGCCCTTTTGCTTCTATTTTATCCGGGTGGTATTCAGTCACAAGTTTCCTGTATTGTTTTTTTATCTCATCATTTGAAGCATTTTCATCACATTTGAGTACGGCATAATATTTATTACTCTCTTTGACGTACCTGGATTTAAGCCGGTTATAATCGGCACTGGAATAATTAAAAATTCGTGTGGCAGACAAAAGCATGACTTCTTCTTCTCTGGATATGGCACCGTCTGCAGCAGATACCCGTAATAAAACATCCATCATTAGTTCGATAATATTGGGTTGCATCCTGAAAACAGAATAAAACTGTGTGGCAAAGGCACCGAAACTTTCATGCGAAGTCGTGGCTTGTCTGAAAATATTTTTTGCTGTTTCCTGTCCGGCTGAATCCAATTGAAGATCTCGTTTCATAAAGTTTTCAATGGCGGTAATTTCCATATCACTCACTTTACCGTCTGCCTTTGAAATTTTTGCCAGCATGGAGAACGCTGCCGTAAAAAAGATTAGCTGGGCTTGCTCGTTTGACGAAAGCGTCTCCATATCCTGACCGATTCCCGGTCTTGAAGACAGGTATGCCTGCTCTTTTTTATCAACAAACGTATGCCCGAATGCAGCACCGGCAACAGCCCCTATTGGACCACCTATCGCAAACCCGATGGTTCCGCCTATCATTTTACCTAACCAGCTCATTCATATTCCTTTCTAATTTTAAGATCAAAACTCTTGTATCCTTTTTTCAAAGGTTATATATAAACACAATTGTTTGTTCCGTCAAACCTTTAAACTGATCGAAAATAACATGTTACTAAAAAAAATTTTGGGAATTTTGATCCTTGTGCTTAATGTTGCAGGTATTGGCTATTTATTGTACATCGGCGCAATATTTTTGTGGAATGAATATTTTACCACCAAGGCTATAATTGAACCCCCAACTGAACCTGTTAAAAGAAAAAAACCCAAGATAGCGAATGATGATATTATTTTAGATGAGGACGACCTGCTGAAAGATATGGATTTATCTGATCTTGATGATCTTGATCTTGATGATTTTGAATAGGGAGCTACCATGCAAAAGCGTTTATACTTAATACCAATTGTCTTTATGATTACCCTGACCCTTTCCGGCTGTGGGGCTGCTGTTATAGGTGGTGCCGGCTATACCGGATATAAAGGGTCAACAGACGAACGTTCGGCAGGCACTATCCTTGATGATATGACCATTTTCACAACCATAAAAACCAAAATGATCGGCGACGAATTTGTTAAAGCCCGTAATATTGATGTGGATGTTTTAAACGGTGTTGTCTATCTGATTGGCGTGGTTGAATCTGCTTCCCAAAAGAGAATGGCCGTTGATATTGCAAGGGGCGTTGAAGGAGTCAGGCGCGTCGAAGATCAATTAGTTATTGGTAAGACTTCTGCCGGTCAGATACTGAATGATACCATTTTGACAAGTAAAATCAGAACCGCACTACTAAAGGATCCGGATATCCGTTCTTTCAATATTGACGTGGATACCAATAACAATACTGTAACCCTGACAGGAATGGTATCATCTTACACTGAAAAAGATAAGGTATTGTATATTGTACAAAACGTGGTGGGGAAAAGACAAGTCATTGATAATCTGTCTGTTGGGAATTAGCCTCCGTTATTATTCCGCATCCAGGGTTTCTTTTTCTTTTGTTTATCTTTCACAGGCGCAC
The DNA here is from genome assembly GCA_021647625.1 of Desulfobacula sp. GTDB lineage: Bacteria > Desulfobacterota > Desulfobacteria > Desulfobacterales > Desulfobacteraceae > Desulfobacula. The sequence goes on along the minus strand of JAKIUJ010000152.1, from coordinate 2,866 downwards.
ATCTGGTTTCAATGGTGTCCTCTCCGATCAATGTTTCTATTTCTTTAAAAAACATGGGGTCTGAAGCTGTTAAATATTGTTCACCAAGTTTTACTAAGACTTGCGCCTGACCATTTTTTGAATCAGAACTTAGATCCGGCATCTGAATTTTTAAGCAGGTAATACAATCTCCCGGATACTTCTCAACGATTGATTTTATATCTTCAAGGGTCCGGGTGGTTGAGGCTTGGGCATCCACACAAATCAATACACCATTGGTCCATTCCTTGGGCGCTTGTTCTATGGGAACAAGTTTTTCTGCAATTAATTTAACAATATTTTCTTTTTTCTGCACCTCAGCCTCTAAAATAACTATCTCTTCGTTGGCAATGAGCATATGGGTTTTTGCATACAAATTGGGAAAAACAACAACTTCAATATTTCCAGTTTGATCCTCAATGGCAGAAAAGGCCATCATATCCCCTTTTTTGGTTTTATGAATCTTGAGTGCCTTTATCGTGCCGCTCATACGAATCATCTTGCCATCCGCCGCATCCTGAATGCTGATGGAATTCACCGAGGTATATTTTTGAATCAATGTTTTGTATTTGTCTAAAGGATGTCCTGTAATATAGAACCCAAGGGATTCTTTTTCCAGAGACAAGAGGATATTTTCTTCCCATTCTTCAATATCCGGAAATTTGGGAAGGATTACAGGCAGGGCTGTTCCCATATTTGAGTCTGCAAATAAATCAAGCTGGGAATCAGCTTTTTCCTTTTGGATTCGGGAACCATGCTCCAAAGCATCTTCAAGAACGGCCATCATCTGTGAGCGGAACATACCAAAGGAATCAAATGCCCCGCATTTAATAAGCGCTTCAAGAACCTTCTTATTTACCTTACTTACATTGACGTGTTCGCAAAAATCATAGATGCCTTCAAATGCTTCTACTTTTTCTCTTGTTTTGACAATAGACTCAATGGCAGCATCACCGACATTTTTTACGGCAGCCAGGCCAAAACGAATGCACCCCTCAAAAACAGTAAAATGCGCATCCGAGTGATTCACATCCGGTGGCAGCACTTTGATATCATGAGACCGGCACTCATCAATATATTTAATGACAGCATCGGTATTGGATCTTTCACTGGTCATTAACGCAGCAATGAATTCCAGGGCGAAATTGGCCTTTAAATACGCGGTTTGGTAGGCAATGAGTGCATATGCGGCACTATGGGATTTATTAAAGCCATAGCCACCAAATTTTTCCATTAAATCAAATAGTTTTGCTGCCTTTTCAGGATCATGATTATTTTCCTTGGCACCTTTCATAAAAAGAGCACGGTGCTCTTCCATCATGGCAACAATCTTTTTTCCCATGGCCTTTCTAAGACCATCGGCATCTGCCATGGAATAACTGGCAAGGACCCCTGCAATTTTCATGACCTGTTCCTGATACAGAATAACCCCATAGGTCTCTTCCAATACCGGTTTTAGCTCATCAAAAATATAGTCCACCTCTTCACGCCCATGCTTTCTTTCCACATAGGAGTCTGCCATGCCGCTGTCCAGCGGACCCGGTCGGTACAGTGCCACGAGCGCGACAACGTCTGAAAAACCGGCAGGTTTAAGCCTGAGTATCAAGTCCTTCATACCCGAACTTTCAAGCTGGAACACACCTGTGGTATCAGCACTTTGCAACAGCTCAAAGGTTTTTGCATCTTCATAATCAAGATTGGAAAGATCCGGAGCTGTTTTCCCCTGTTTTGTGATCAAATCAATACAGTTTTTAATCACGGTAAGATTTCGTAGTCCTAGAAAATCAAATTTGACCAGTCCCAGTTTTTCAACATAATTCATATCGAACTGGGTAATGGTTTCACCCTCTTTGCCTTTATACAGGGGCAGGTATTCATTCAAGGGCTTGTCCGCCACCACCACTCCGGCTGCATGGGTCGATGCATGCCGGGGCAATCCTTCCAGCAGCAAAGATACTTCAAGCATTTGGGTTTTTTCCGGAGTTTCTTCACATTTTTGTCGAATGGCAGGGATCTCTTCAATTGCTTTGGTCAAGTTTTTTGAACCATCCGGAATCATTTTGGCAACTTCATCCACCTCGGACAGGAGCACACCACAGGCCCTTCCAACGTCCCGGATGACTGCCTTGGCTTTGAGCTTTCCAAAGGTAATGATCTGGCAGACATATTCAGGTCCGCCATATCGATCGATAACGTATTTATAAACCTTATCCCTGCCCTCAATGCAAAAATCCACATCAATATCCGGCATGCTGCTTCGAGAAGGGTTTAAAAATCGTTCAAAGATCAATCCATGTTCAATTGGATCAAGGTCGGTGATCCCCATGGAATACGCCACCATACTGCCGGCAGCGGATCCTCTCCCCGGCCCTACCGGCACACCGATTTTTTTGGAGTATTCAATAAAGTCCGCAACAATTAAAAAATAACCGGGAAAACCCATATCCAGGATAATACCGATTTCATAATCAATTCTGTCCCGGTATAGCTGCTCATCAGCTTCAGGATCGGCAGCCTTTATCATTTTTAACTTTTCTTCAAAGCCTGCCCGGGCCTTTTGATCAAACAGATCGTCTTCGGATTCATCTTCGGATTGGGCGTATCTTGGGAAATGGTAGCTTTTGTCGTCAAACTCGACGTCACACCTGGAAATAACTTCTTTTGTGTTTTCAATGGCCCCGGGATAATCACCAAAGGTTTGAATCATCTCATCGGGTGATTTGAAATACAGCTGATCGGAATCAAACTTAAAACTGTTTGTATTTGCAATAGTATCCCCTTTCTGGATACACAAAAGGATTTCATGCGCCTGGTCATCCCCTTTTGATAGATAATGACAATCATTGGT
>JAKIUJ010000151.1 GCA_021647625.1 Desulfobacula sp. | reverse complement strand
ATAATAAACAGAAGAATATTGTGCTTTATTTTCTCTTCTTTAATCACAACAAAAAGGGCACTCAGCAGAATAATATTTTGTGCGAAATAGGATATGGCCGGGCGGTAGTCGTTCATGATCTGATAAAAAAAATAATGGATCAATGAGGTTCCGGGCGTATAGCCCAGGTGCCGGGCGATAATCGTGGTATCCGGTGTGGGCAGATGGTTGTAAAAATGCAGATACTTACCGATAATTCCCCAATAAACATAGTCATCTATAGTTGTAAATGTCATGCCCAAAGTGATGATAAATGAAAAAACAAGTAACAATGCAAACAGAAAGGCAGGATGTCGGAACCATCCGGATTCAATTTTTTTTTTCTGTTTAAAAAAATGTACGCCGGCACCTGCAAAACAGACCATTCCAACTACAAAAATTAAGAATGCACCGGTTTCAAGCTGATTGGATACGGCAAAAAAGAAAAGGGCCACTCCAATGATTGATATGGAAAAAAAGGGAGCCTGTCCAATGGGAATTTTTAAAATTTGACTGGATGCATAAACATAGCCATAAAAACACAAAATACTTAAAAGCAGCCCAATCATTCTTAAGTATCATCTCCCCCGATATCCCAGGATTTGTCCAGCCCTGCCTTTAACAGGTAATGCTTGGTGTATTTATAAAATGTGCCTTCAAAATTTCCAAATGCAATGATAAAGCCCGGCCAGCCATCCAGAAACCCCAATTTTAACACATAGATGGAAAAGGAGGCCCAAAACCCGTGAAACAGGGCTTTTACCATTCCGGGTTTCTTATCTGTCTCAAGAAGTTTATGGGCACCAAGGGTTGAATATCGATTGGCTTTATGGATAATCTCTTCAAGGTTTTTAAAAGGCACCTGATGTATAAAGGATTTTAAATATCCGCATTCTTTGGTACTGATCACATCATAACGTTCATGAACCGCATCATTTTTGAATTTTAACACACCTTTTTTAAACAATTGAGGTTGCCGGTAATCCGGATAAAATCCTGAATGCTTTATCCATCTGCCCAAAACATAATTTCGGCGCGGGACATAATAGGCATCAAGGCTTTGATCGGATTCAACGATTTGTTTTATTTCCTGCCTGGCTGCCTTTGTACATCGTTCATCGGAATCAAGACTGAATATCCAGTTGTGGCTGCATGCACTAATCGCTTTATTTCTTAGCTCTCCAAATCCGTTAAACGGTATCTGAACAACTTTTGCGCCATATTCTTGTGCTATCTTTACCGTATTATCCGTGCTGAATGAATCCGCAACAATAATTTCATCAGCCCATTGAACACTTTCAAGGGCCTTAACAATTTTTTCTTCTTCGTTAAATGCAATGATATATACAGATAGTTTAGACACGATTTATTCTACCCTTTTTAATGCAGTTCATTTAATCCTGCTTTGCTCATAAAAGATGTTGAATGTATCACTTGTTGAAGAATTTTATCGTTCTTCTCAAGATAGCTTCGATTATTTTCTTTGTGCCACAGATGATAACATATGGCTTTGAATGGATTCTCTTTTCTTTTCAAACCATATTTAAACAAACGGACCACAAGTTCCGAATCTTCCCTGCCCCACCCCACAAAATCATGATTAAACCCATTGACAGCCCAGATATCTTCTCTGAAAATACCCATATTACAGCTTCTTACACCGGATAATTTGATAGTCGTATATGATGGGAAAAAAGGAATTCGGAAAATATGGTGCCGATTGGACAATTCTTTTTTCAATGCATGAGCTATGAGTTTATTTTTCAAATTGCAGACCCGATGGTCAAATCTGTGTTCAGCTGACTTATTCACAAGCACCCTTTTCCCCTGAAAAAAGAACCCCTTTTGAGCCAGATTCAGATGGTCAAAGATGTAATGCTGTTCGGGAATACAATCCCCATCAAGCAGGATCAGATATTCTCCACTTGATGCTTTAATTGCCAGATTCCTAATACGTGCCGCCCTGAACCCCTGGTCTTCCTGCCAAACGTGTTTGATTTGGATTTGAGTATTTTTAAGATGAGGCTGAACTATCTCTCTTGTCGCTTGTGCAGAACCGTCATCTGCAATAATAATCTCATCCGGAAGTCGTGTCTGGTGAATAAGTCCGTCCAACACTTTTATCAGGGCATCAGGCCTGTTATAGGTGCTGACAATAACTGCTATTTTCATAAAACACCCATCTTTTCATTTATTATTTTCAACACATCATCAACACCGAGTTCGTTCATACACCGAAAATCATATTTTGAACACGGTTGTTGAGCATAACAGGGAGAACAATCATAGTTTTTTTGAATCACGGTGTGGATGGTGCCATAGGGGCCTGTCCTGATGGGATTGGCCGGGCCGAAAACGGCAAATACCGGGATGTCCAGCGCCGCTGCGATATGCATTGGCCCTGTATCATTGCAAACGAAACAGGATGCTTTTTCAATCACTGCAATCAACTCTTTTAATCCGGTCCGACCCGCCAGATTGATGGCATTGCCATTGGAATGATTCACAACCTCTTGTGCAATATCACTTTCTGCAGCACTTGCTATAATTACAGTTGGAAGATTCAAACGGCCTGCAAGCCGGCCATATTTTTCTGCCTGCCATCGATTGGCTGGTTTTCCCGCAGAAGGGCTCATCACCAAATATTTTTTTGGCAGTTCTTTTAATATTTCAGGTTGGTGATCATAGGGAGCAAATGGATAATCAATTTTACTGATTTTGCCAAATTCGCCAGTGGCACACCCCATAAATTTTGCAATTTCAAGATACCGGTCAATGGCATGGATATTCATGGAACCATGTATTTTATGGGTATAAAAAAAGGGGCTTCCCTCGTCTGATTCTTTAAATCCAAGTTTCACCGAGGCCTTTGAAAACCAGCTGATAATTCCGGATCGTAAAAGGCCTGATAAATCAATGGACACATCATAGTGTTCAGTTTTCAAACCCTTTCGCAAAATGTTGATCTCTTTTAAACTCTGATTAAGATTGACTAATTTTTTCCACTGATCTTTTTTTATCACCCAGAGATTGTCAATCAGGGGATGGTCTTCAAGAAAGGTGTGCAGGCCGTGTGCCACCACCCAGTCAATTTTTGCATTGGGAAACTTATTTTTGATTGCAGATAAAAAAGGCAGGGAATGAACAATATCACCCAGGGCACTGGGTTTGATAATCAATATTTTTTTTATATTATCAAACATCGAATTCATTCTTTAATCGAGCATCCATTTCCAATATGTCCTTTATCCGAGCATTTTTGACCCTGATATTCCGGTCCGGATGATTTTTTTTCCAAAAAAGATTCACAGGTCTGAAACACCATGTCAACGCTGATTTTTTCCATGCAGCGATGATCAACGGGGCAGGTATCTTTCAAACAGGGACTGCAGTCAACAGGCACCCTGACCATTACACTATTTTCATTGGACGGGGCTGTTGCTACAAAATCCGTGGAACCAATAACAACAATCTGATTGATATTGAGGGCCGCTGCCGCGTGCATAAGCCCTGAATCGTTTGTAATAAAAAGCGAACATTTTTCTATTAGCGAAAATGCCTGTCCAAGGCTGGTTGTACCGGCGATATTAATGCAGCTGTAATTGGATTTTTTTACGATATATTCTCCAAGTTCAACATCTGATGGGCCGCCAAATAGCAGTACTTTAACCTTATATTTTTTGAACAGTTTTTTTGCAAGCTTAGCATACCGGTCCGGGAACCATCTTTTAGCGGTCCCGCCGGTTGCCCCGGGATTAATGCCGATAACAGGCCGGGAAAGATCAATACCTTTATCAATAAGCAGTTGATTCGCAAAGGTCTGATCCTGACTTGAAAGAAACAGATCCAGAGATCGCCCATCATCAATAAGATCCGCCCCTTTCAGAATGCCAATATAATAATCCACCAAGTGTTCTTTTTTTAAGGCAGGATTCAATTTTATTGCTCTGTTTAATAAAACTCCTCTTACATCTGTATTGTAGCCAAGACGCTCTTTTACGCCCCCTAAAAAAGAAATTAAAGCAGCCTCAAAGGCATTTTGCATGAGCACAGCCAAATCAAATTGCTGGTTTCTCAAATCCATGGCCAGCCTTAAGGTCCCCAATCCGAATTTATGCCTGAGGCTGTTATCATAGACCATTACCTCATCAATATAAGGATTATACTTATAGACCGGAATAACCCAGGGTTTTGCCAAAACAACAATTTTTGATTTTGGAAAATTTTTTCGGACAGCTCGAATAACAGGGGTGGTCATAATAGCATCCCCAACCCAGTTTGCTGCACGGATCATGATTTTTGTACCAGGCGTATCCGCCAACTTGATATATCCCATAAAAAAACCTGCTCTATTTACTATCAACTTTACTTATCATCAATCTGGCAATACGTTTTTGTTTTCCACCGGTTATGCACCCAAAAATACTGTTCCGGACATTTGCGCACCATAAACTCAATGGTTGAAACAAAATTCTGGGTATTGTTCTCAACATCTTTGATGGGGTCACCTGTTACTTCCAAAGGGATTTCCGGTAAGAACTCAAGGATATAGTTTTCATTTTCTTTTATGATAAACATGGGCACCACAGCACAACGCGTTTTTAAAACAAGTTTGGCCAATCCGCTGTTGGTGCAGGCCAACCTTCCGTAATACTCGACATAAGCACCCTTGTACCAATCGACACTCTGGTCTAGAAGCGTACCAACCACCTCACCCTGCCGTAAAAGAGTCTCAACTTTTTTAGATGCTCTTCTCAATGGAATCATCGTTGTGCCAAACCGTTCCCGGGTTTCTTTAAGCAGCCTTTCTAATGGTCTGAAATCAAGTTGCCGATATAACCCATACGGATTCAGTCCTGCCATGGCCACACCTGCCGACATCAATTCAAAATTACCCAAATGCCCGGCCAGCAAAATAACGCCCTTGCCTTTTTGTTTTGCTTTTTCAACGTTGTCAATGCCTTTGACACAAAAATGTTTGAACAAGTCATCCGGCTGTTTTGAATAGGACCAAATTATATCAAAAAGAATACCTGTGGTATGTTTGAAAATCTTTTTTGCAAACCTTTGAGCCTGATCTCCTGAAAATCTATCCGGATAAGCATTGCAAACATTACTTAACACGACATCTCGATGGCGTTTATCAATCTTGTACCAGATCACCCCCAGGGCATCTGAAAAAGACAAAAGCCATTGTCTTGGCAAAGAACTGAGCAATAAGACAACAAGTTTAATCAACGCATACATTCTTTTTTCACTCATCAAATATTCAACCTTTCTTTCACAAACGATCGAAACGCATCGGGATCATTGAATTCAATCTGAATATCGATGACTGCAATGCTTGTTTTAAAAGCTGAAATAGATTCAAGTTTTACCCAGTCCTTTTGCGTTGTTATAATAATGTCGGCCCCTTTTTCCTTTGCCATTGTATTAATCAATAAAATATCAGACTCTTTATACCTGTAATGATCATTGAATTCAAGATGATCAAGAATATTGACACCCTTTTGCTTTATCGATCGACAAAAAGCAGCATTATCAGCAATTCCTGATAACAACAAGGCGCGTTTGTCTTTCAAGTCCCCCCAGTTGGCCCTGTTCTCAACATGCATATTTTTTTTGGTAATATATGCTGCTACAAATGGGGTATGTGTACTTTTAAACCATGGCCGCGGGTATTGCTGTAACAGGGTCAGCATCGCCTTATCAAAATCTTTATTTTCAAAGGCCCTGGTAAAAACAAATGCACAGGCCCTTTGCATTCCCATTTGGATCGGTTCTCGAAGCCGGCCAGCCGGCAAGAGACGGCCATTTCCAAATGGGCCGGCATGATCTAATAATACCAGATCCATGTCCCGTTTGAGTTTTAAATGTTGAAAGGCATCATCTAAAATTATAACATCCGGTGAAAAAGCCTTGATTGCTTTTGTCCCGGCTGTATATCGATCCTTACCCACAACCACAGGAAAGCCATAATGTGTTGCCATCATAAAGGGTTCATCTCCAGCTTGTCTTGCATCCAGAAAAACATTTTCACCATCAGAAACAATGGCGCAATCGCCTGGGTATTCCCCTTTATATCCACGGCTTACGATCACACACCGTTTACCCATATCCGTTAACAATTGTGTAAGATAAATCGTCATGGGTGTTTTACCGGCTCCGCCGGCAACCATATTTCCGATTGAGATCACAAAACAAGGTAACTTTTTTACTTTGAAAAATCCTTTTCGATAACAAAAAAAACGCAGTTTCATGACCAATCCGTAAACATATGAGGCAACAACCAAAATCTGTTCAAACGAAAAAAATTGAGGCCGGTAAAATGATCCGGAAATCTTTAGTACCCTCCTTTCTAATTTATCAATCAGTTGTCTTAACAATGCAAAAATGCTCCATGGTTTCAATAATTCTTTGCACGGCACCGCTGTTTAAGAAAAACACCTCGCCGCATTTTTTACCCATATCCTTTTGGAGACCCGTGTCGGTCAAAATGTCACCAAACTGTTTTTCAAGGTCCTCTTGAGACATCACCTGTTTTGCCCCCCCATGATCAATCAAACATTTTGAAATCTCTAAAAAATCGGACATATCAGACCCAAAAATAACCGGTTTTGAGAACACTGCGGCTTCCAATGGATTGTGACCGCCTTTACAGACCATGGAGCCGCCGATAAAGGCCACGTCGCACAGTGCATAAAGTTGTGATAAAAGCCCGATTGAATCAATAAAAACGACCTGTTTACCGCTGCCGGCACTGTCCAGATCTGACATCAATTGAGCCTGGACATCAAAAAAAATAAAATCGGACACAAGAGATTTACTGCGTGCAGGATTCCGGGGAGCTATGATCATAAACAATGTTGGATTTTTTTTTATCAAAGCTTTATATATGGTTAACAATAGCTTTTCTTCACCCTCATGGGTGCTTCCTGCAATCAAAACCTTTGTCTCTTCTTTAATACCAAACAGCTTTTTTAATTCTTCCAAGGCGTGTTGATCATGCTTTGTCACGGGTTGATCAAACTTTATATTGCCCGTTATACTCAACGTATTTTTCGCCAACCCCAGCGTTTCAAAACTGGAACAATCCATTTGTGATTGCACCATGATATGGGTCAACCAGGCATAAAATGGGAATCCAATCCTCTTAAAAAAAAGATACCCTTTTAATGTTTTTTTTGACAGCCTGGCATTAATCAATACCACCGGGATATTTTTTTTGTTCATCTCATATAAAAAATTAGGCCACAAATCAGTCTCCACCAGCACGACAGCATCCGGAACAATTTTACTTGCAGTTTTCCGCACCGCAGCGCCCAGATCAAAAGGGAAATATCCAAGATGATCGATCATGTTATGATTGTCATCTCTAAACTGCTGACCAGCTATTTGGAATCCGGTTATGGTTGATGCTGTAAAAAAAATTCGCCATTGCGGATATGCCTTTTTGAATGCCTTTACAAAGGCAAAAGAAGATTTAACCTCACCAACTGACAGCGCATGTATCCAAATCCTTTTTTCTTGGATTTTTTTTGCCGGTATCCCCTTTTGAAACCCGAATCGGGCAAGCAGATTGGCTCTTCTTTTTTTACTGAAAAGATAAACAAGCGGCAAAAATGGAAGACTAACAATAAATAGTATATCAATGGCAAGTTTATATACGAATATCATTTTTATTTTTGCCATCATTCCGTTTTGATTAAATAAAGAGTACCCAAAGGCAAAAAGAAGAAATTCGCTGCCCAGGCGCTGATAACAGGCGGCAGGATAGATCCGTATCCCAGCGACAAACACAACCCGTACATTACCCAATAAAGAAAGGCAATCACCACACCAATGGCAATGGCCCCAGGAATATTCTCTTTAGCAAAACCCCTCATTCCGGTTGCAGCACCCGTTAATACCATGATGATACAGATAAAAGGGAAGGCAATTTTAGCATTCAAATCTACCCTGTATGTTGTTGCATCATACCCCTCATCTTTTACCTTCTTAATCAATTTTCTTAATTCAAAAAAACTCATCTCTTCTGATTTTTTTGATACATCACTGAGATCTTCAGGTTTAAGAGACAAAGAAATTATTTTTTTATCAGACAGCGTGACATCATAATCCCATGCATCTTTTACATGTGTTTGTTCAACAATTTTCTCAAAAACCCACTGCCCGTCAATATACCTTCCTTTTTCCGCATCAATCCTTGAGGCTAATAAAAAGTTCTCTCCTAAAGTTGAAATCGTCACACCTGCGACTATTTGTTTTACCGGATCGTAAAAGTTAATATGTATGAGACGATTTGCTGATTTGATCCATATATCTCTTTTTGCAGACAACAGGTTCCGCTGTTTTTTAATCACGTTGTACTTGATAAAATTCGCCTTTGCAATGGAAATTGGGATAAGGGTTTCTCCCAAAAAAAACATAAGGCAGGAAAGTGCAAGACCGATTAAAATAGCTGGTTTTACCAAATAATAAATACTGATACCACTGGACCTAATTGCTAAAAGCTCATTATTCCTGTTCATCAACCCGAAAACTGTGATTGATGCCAACAAAATACTGGCCGGGGTCAGTTGAACAAACATAAAAGGCACCTTGAGCATTACATATCCCAAAGCACCGATTAGAGAAAGATCTGAATTTAAGAATCGATTCATCCGTGAAAGGTAGTCAATAAAAACGAACAATACCAGTATGATCAACTGAATGATCAAAAAGTATTTAACGAACTGCTTAAGCAAATATTTATGAAAACAAGCCATTATTTGTTCTTTTTTTTATTTGTTTAGTCACAAATCGTATCGCTTCTTTTATAAATGTCGGCATGGCTACAGGTTTTTCCTTTGCATTTCGAATCAAAAAGAATACACCAATTGATCCCATAATAATATTGGGCAACCACATACCCAATATCGGAGGATAATTCCCTGTTTCTCCTGCTGCCCATCCTGCTGCCAGAAGACAATAATAAAGAAGAAAAAAGAAAATCCCCAGACTGAATCCCGAAGACCGCCGCAAAGATGCCGACTGTACACCCAGAGGGAATGCAAGAATCCCAAGAGACAGACAGGCAAATGGAATGGCAAATTTTTCATGAAGTTCCATCAGTGCAGCACTCAATTGATTTTTATCCTGAATACCCGCACGAATATACCGTACCAACTCCAAAAGGCTTCTTTCATCCAACTCCTTTGAAATTTTATTTTTCCCTTCACCCATGGTATTTAATTCAATATTTATATCATATTCTCCAAATCGAATATTGCTGACTGAATTTTGATCCGTATCCACCTGATTAATCGCCCCATTGAACAGCCGAATGGTATAAAGCTGTTCATCTTCAAGTCGAATTAATTTGCCTCTTGGTGCCAGTGAAATACTGACCACACCTTTTGTTCGTCTGTCTTCGATAAAAATATCTTTCAGTACACGGGTTTTCATATCCACATGGGAAACATAGATCATGATATCTTCCAGTGCTAAATTAAACTGTCTTTCCTGGAGGGCTGCATCAATACTGGATCTTGCAATCTCAACACTTTTCTTTTTAATTGATAATTTACCCCAGGACACACCAAAGACAGTCACCCACATACACAAAACAACCCCCATGAAACAAAAGGTCAGTACCGGCGGCAACAGTTTATACAAAGAGACCCCGGCACCTTTTAGTGCTACGATTTCATTTTCACCGGACATACGCATAAATATTAGAAGAATGGAAATCATGACAGACATGGGGATGGTAAACTCTAAAAACCGGGGTAAGGTATAAACTATCATCAAGCCCACAGTGGATATGTCGGCATTATAATTGACGACCATATTGGTAATTTCAGGTATCCGTGTCATCAAAAAAACAAAGGTCAAAAAGAACAGGCTAATGGTAAAGGGACCTAAAAGCTCTTTAAAAATATACCGGTTTATTATATTTAACATATTCATTCCCAGGAAAAATATAGCTTAGTGCCAAAATAGTCAAGATATGATCAATAGATAAAACAAATCCGGCATTGACTTGTCCGGCAGTTTTCATGATAGAATTTTCATGATACACTCATGTCCATGAAATGTGTTATCATAGCCAGCGGTGATCTGGATTATACAGAACAAGTGATCCGACTGATAAGGAATGCAGAACTGATTATATGTGCTGATGGGGGTGCCGGGCATTTAAAAAAACTGGGTATCCTTCCCCATGTGTTGATAGGAGATTTTGACTCCATTACCCTGGAAGACAAGTTGTTTTTTATTGAAAAACAGGTAAAAGTCATCTCCTTTCCACCTGAAAAAGACAAAACAGATTCTGCGCTTTGTGTTGATTATGCGCTTGAGCAAAAAGTAACGGACATCACCCTGCTTGGGATGACAGGTACCCGATTGGATCACACACTTGCCAATATATTTCTTCTCAAACAAATTTGCCTGAAAAATATCCCGGCCAGGATTATTAACACTACCAATCAAATTTATATGGTAACA
>JAKIUJ010000150.1 GCA_021647625.1 Desulfobacula sp. | reverse complement strand
CTGCCAAAGTTCCAATGGCCTCCATTTTTTGAGCCTGGCGTAACTGATCCTCTAAGTTTACACGTTCGGTTACATCACGCGCCACGGCATAAACACCATTAAATGCGACCCTGCCGTCGCTGGCGGGCAAATGAATGGGACTTGCCTTAAGCTCCATAAATGCAAAGGTATCATAGGGGTCATACCGGGATGCTGTTTTTTTTATTTTCTTTTTAAAACGAAAATGCATATCCTGGCCATCATTGACTCTTTTTTCGTATTTCTCAAACCATTTCAGATGATCGGCCTTTGAAAGATCGCCTTTATGAATTATATCCTCAAAGCTTGTTCCCATAAGATCCTGTTTTGAAAATCCAAGAACCCGCTCAAACTGATGATTTACAAATGTAAAACATCCATTTTCGTCCAGTGTAAAAATCAAATCCGGCGAATTATTTACCATATATTCATATTGTTTTTCAGATGCTTCGAGTCTTGCTGAAACTGCCTTTTTTTCATCAATGAGTTTCTTTTGAGATAAAGCATTTTTTACTGTTTTAATGAGATCTGCATATTCAAACGGTTTTTTAAGATAATCCCATGCACCCATCTTTAAGGCACGGATGGCCGATTCAACGGATGCATAGCCCGTAATAAGGATAACCAGCACATCTTCATCAAGGCCAAAAATATGCTCCATGACTTCATACCCGTTCATACCGGGCATGCTGACATCCAGCAATACCAAATCAAATTTTTGTTGTTTAAAAAGTTTTAGCGCTTCATCTCCTCTATAAGCGCCTGTTGCCGTAAAGCCTTCTCTTTTGAGACAAAAAGAAATATTTTCGACTATTCTTTTCTCATCATCAACAACAAGTATCTGTTCAGATCTCATGTATTATCCAAATATGATTAATATTATTGCCGCAAGCTATACAATTGCATCATTTGATTCTATTTCTTTGTACTTAGTGTTTGAACGGAAACTCACCCGTCGGCAGCGCCCATCTGCTTCGTTGCTGCAAAATCCTGCCAAATTATAATCGGGCCTCATGTACTATAGTACACTCCGGTTTCAGCATTTCTTGTGCCTTGCATATGGGCAACTTTTCGCCCAAACACGTGTTTTCGGTCAGCCACTACTTAATTGTGCGGTTTGGTTTTTCATAACAAACAAGGCCGCATCGCAGGCATCTGTCCGCCTCTTTTTTGGCTGTTTCAATGGAAAAACCAGTTGAGAATCGATCTTTTGTTCCTTTGTCCGCTTTTTTAATTTTCAATATATTGCGTGCACTTGGGTTAACATTCATCAAAGAATTCACATCCTGCAGATTGGTATGCTCGGTTATAAATTGTGAAGGTTCCTGAAATTCAATTGCGTACATCAAATGATGAATCAGTGCGGCGGCTTTTCGACCACCATTGATTGCATCCACAACAGATGGGTATTCACTGATAACATCCTGGGTTGAAAGCATTCCCAATTCTTGATTTATATCCGGTTTTTTTACAAGCTCATTTCCTTCCCAGACAAGCGGTGTGCCTTCATTTATATTTTCTTTGCCCGGAACGTTCTGATCTTTTTGGCCGTCTTGATCGCCTTTATCTTCAGGGTCTATAACCCTGGTAAAAACAAGTTCGGGGAAGCGGCCTGCTGCGATCACCAGAGTGTCGGCATCCATGGTTTGTTTATTACCTGTTTTTATATCGACAATTTCAACTTGGTTTATCTGATCTTCTTCACCTGAAACCTTGGTAATACCAGACTCATATTTGATAATAACACCCCGGTCAGACAGTTGGTCGAGCACATCTGGATCAAAGGCCTGTTCTTTGGAACGCCGGGATAAAACTGTTACCGTTTGTGCCCCGTTACGTCTCAATATATCTATGGCTTCCGGCAGATTACTTCCACCACCTGCAATCACGACATTTTTTCCACAAGTGATGCTCATGGTATCTGTTGTTTCACTTCTTACAACGTCAATGAGAAGATATGCACCCGGAAAAACGGTCTCCGCCTGATCTAAATCCCCTCTTGCCAGCCTGGAATCCCATCCTCCGGTGGCTGTAAATACCGCATCATAGCCTTTCTTTAAGAGTCCATCAACAGTAAAATCCCGCCCTGCTTTTGAGTTAGGTTCAAGTGTAACTCCCATTTTTTCGACACCTTCAATATCCCAATCCAGAACATTCATGGAGAGTCGTTCCCGGGTAACCGCTTTTCTCAAAATACCGCCAAAGGTATCTGTTGCTTCAAAAACTGTGGCAGCATGGCCCAGACGTGCGGTAAAATATGCGGCAGATAACCCTTCAACCCCACCGCCTATGATTGCGACTTTTTTGTCTGTTGCCGGTGCCTTATAGGGTAGAATTCTTATATATTGATTCATTTCATAATCACAAACAAACCGTTTGAGATCATTGATTGCCACGGATTCATCCTGGAGCAGCCTTCTGCAATTTTGCTCACAGGTTGCAGGACAGATCCTTGAAATAACCGTTGGGAAAGGATTCCTTTCTTTTATCACCTGTACCGCACTTTCATATTCCCCTTCTTTGATCAAGCGAATATACTCTTTTATATCAATACCCGTGGGGCATGCTCTCTGGCAGGGGGTAATACATTCCTGCTTTGTATATTCACGCATGATTCTTCGGGTAACAGATGTCAGCCGGATAATATTTTTCGGGCAAATCCGTTCACAGGCGCCACACCCGGTACATTTTTCCTGGTCCACCTTGGGCAACCCGTCACTGCCAATGCTCAACGCATCAAACATACATGCCTTAACACAGGTGCCAAGCCCTATACATCCGATTCGACAAACCTTCATCCCACCGAACATCATCATGGCAGCCCGGCAATCGGTCACACCATGATATACATATTCCATATCAGCTTCATCTTTACTGTAATAGCATCCGGAACCTGCAAATTCAGGCTCAACATCAGACACGGAGACGCCCATAATTTGAGCGATGGCATTTGCCACATCTTCACCGGCAGCAACACAGGAATTAACACCGGAAAGCCCATTAACAATGGCTTCAGCATTGGCATTACATCCCGGATATCCACAACCGCCGCAATTAGCGCCGGGTAAAACATCATCAATGGCTACAACAGTTGGATCTTCATACACATAAAACGTTTTTGAGGCGATGACCAGAACAGTTCCGATTGCAACTCCAAGGCCGCCCATCATTAAAATCGACTGAAACATGACTATATCCCTGCGGTTTGTATATTTAACTTCATTTGTTCATTATCAAATTATCCACTACTGTATAACCTTGTGAAAAAAGAAAAGTCAATAATATCGACAAATTTATTTACCGTCCAATTGACAATAAATGACTGACAGTGTACTAAATTATTCGTTGTCAGGGTTAAATTAAGTTAAATAGTTATAGATCAATCCTTAGGGAAATAGCCATGGAATCCAATAATATAACAATAAATGGTAATACACTGACCTTTGAACCTGGGCAGACAATCCTCCAGGTTGCTCAAAAAAATGACATTGATATTCCGACGCTGTGTCATTTAAAAAACACAATACCGACCACAACCTGTAAGATCTGCGTAGTGGAAATTGCCGGCCGGACAGAACTGATTGAGGCATGTGCGACAGCGGCTGCTGACGGAATGATCATTTTAACGCAATCTTTAAAGGTTACCAAAGAACGCAGAAAAAATATCAGCCGGCTGCTTGCCTCGGGCAATCATAATTGTGCCATCCGCGGTTTTGACAGTCAGGACTGGACATCTTTTCAGTTAGGTGTTCTTAAAGATGACGGGAAAGAGGACCTGTGCCCTGTCTGGGGCGATTGTGAACTCCAGGACCTGGCCTATCGGTATCAGGTCAAAACCTTGGGATTGCCGCTCAACGGCTGCAAATATGAAACAGAACGTGCCAATCCTTTTATTATTAGAGATTTTTCCCGATGTATTCTGTGTGGGCGATGTGTAAAAGCCTGCAGGGAGATACAGGTAAACAATGCCATTGAATTTAGCAATAAAGGTGCAGATGCTAAAATCATAACCAAAAATGATGCCGCCTTAAAAGATTCTGATTGTGTATTTTGCGGCGAATGCGTCCAGGTCTGCCCTGTGGGTGCGCTTATTTCCGACAAAAGCTATAGAGACAAGCGATTTAAAGATACCCAAAAAATTCGAACAACCTGTTCTTATTGTGGTGTTGGCTGCCAGATGGATATTTTTGTTCAGGATAATAAGATTGTAAAAATCGATGGGGCTGACGTTGACCTGCCCCCGAATAATGCCAGCCTTTGCGTAAAAGGCAGATTCGGGTATGAATTTGTTGCATCCTCCGAACGTCTTACCCAGCCTTTAATAAAAAAAGAGGGTAAGCAGGTTCCGGTATCCTGGAAAGAAGCTCTGGATTATACGGCACAAAAATTATCAGAAATAAAAAAAAATACAGGGCCGGACAGCATCGGGGTTCTTACCTCTGCCAGGGTCACCAATGAAGATAATTACATCGCCAACAAATTTGCCAGGGCGGTCTTGAAAACAAACAATATTGACCATTGTGCCCGGCTCTGACATAGTTCCACCGTAGCCGGTCTGGCTGCAGCATTTGGAAGTGGTGCAATGACAAACACCATTGCAGATATAGAAGACTCGGACATGATCCTTATCACGGGCTCCAATACAACAGAAAACCATCCTGTCCTCTCAAGTTTTGCAAAGAGAGCCGTACTCAAAGGCAAAAAATTATATTTAATTGATCCTCGTAAAGTTAAAATTTCAGAACATGCCGAAAAATGGCTCAGACCATTTCCAGGAACCGATATTGCCTGGATTAACGGCATGATGCACATCATTATTAAAGAGGGACTTGAAAACAAAGAATTTATTGAAAACAGAACGGAAAATTTTGAAGCCTTAAAAGAGACGGTTGAAAAATACACCCCGGAATATGTTGGAAAAATCACAGGGATTAATGCTCAAGACCTGCATGAAGTAGCAAGAGCTTTTGCAAAGGCGCCGGCTGCCACCATTTTATATTGTATGGGTATCACCCAGCACACCTGCGGTACGGACAATGTAAAATCCCTTGCCAACTTGTCCATGCTCTGTGGTCAGTTGGGAAAACCCGGCGGTGGAGTTAACCCCTTAAGGGGCCAGAACAATGTCCAGGGTGCCTGTGATATGGGCGGCCTGCCTAATGTATTCACGGCCTATAGACCCGTGAACAATGACGATGCAAGAATAGGTTTTGAAAAAGCCTGGAATGTCGAAGGGATGTCTGCTGCACCTGGCTTGCCTGTGACTGAAATGGTTCAAAAGGCATACGAAGGGGAATTGAAATCGCTCTATGTCATTGGTGAAAACCCCCTGGTTTCAGACCCGGATCTCAACCATGCCAGAAAAGCCCTGGCTAATCTTGAGTTCCTGGTGATTCAAGATATCTTTGAAACTGAAACAACAAAAATTGCCGATGTGGTTTTTCCCGCGTTCTGCTTTGCAGAAAAAGACGGCACGTTTACCAATTCTGAAAGACGGGTACAACGGGTAAGAAAAGCCGTACAGGCTCCGGAAGAAGCAAAAGAGGACTGGGAAATATTATGTGAAATAGCCACCCGGATGGGATATCGAATGTCTTATTCAGGCAGCAATGAAATTTTTAAAGAAATTTCAGCACTCACCCCTTCATACAAAGGAATTACCTGGGAAAGAATCGAAAAAAAAGGTATTCACTGGCCCTGCCCGGATGAAACCCACGCTGGCACGCCAATCCTCCATACGGCACAATTTACAAGAGGGCTGGGCTTCTTCCATGCCATAGACCATACCCCCCCGGCAGAGCTACCCGATGAAAACTATCCCTATATTTTAACAACCGGCAGAATCCTTTATCATTATCACACAGGTACCATGACCATGAAAACGGATGGGCTCAATATATTATCTCCGGAATGTTTTGTTGAAATTTCAGCAGCAGATGCAAAACAGCTAGGGCTTGATTCCGGAAGTATGGTAAAAGTTTCTTCACGCAGGGGCAAGATTGAAGCAAAACTTAAGGTATCGTCAAAAGCCGTGGACGGAACCATTTTTATCCCATTTCACTTTGCAAAGGCGGCGGCCAACGAACTGACTAACGCAAAGCTGGATCCCACGGCAAAAATACCAGAGTTTAAGGTCTGTGCCATTAAAATAGAACCGGTAACAGCTTAATTTTTTTTTAAAAACCCACCCCTGGCTGATATATTTATTTTATCAGCCAGGTTTTTTTTATCGAAAGCAACCTATAATCATCCGATTCAGGTAACCATTATGATTTATTTTTAATGGTTAATTTCCATGTTTGTTTTTATTCTCAACTATGATAATATTCATATAATTGTCACAGGGTTACCCCCCTTATCTTAGAATACGATCTTTACGCAAAAAAAATACTGCCTGGCTTTTACCCTTCAACAGGAAAAAATGATATGGAAGACTTGACCAAGACTGACATTCAGAACCTGATTCGCGAAAACCAGCGGCTGAACGATATCAATCAAATGCTTATTGATATCGCTGATGCCATCATATGTTCAGAAAATCTTGATCAACTTTACGCATCTTTATATCAATCCCTTTGCCGGGTTACCCATGTTAATAATTTTTATATTGTCTTACACGACCACCAGACAGACCTGGTTCAATTTGTTTTTTATGAAGATGAAATGGACAAAATGTCCGAGCTTGACCTGAATCGAAAAAGCTTTCTTGCCACATCCAATACTTTCACAGCCCAGGTTATTAGAAGCGGGCAGGCAATGATGATAGATAAAACAGAGTTCATGGAACGGGTCAAAAAAGCCGGAAAAGAAAAATTAGGTACTCCTCCGGAAAAATGGATTGGGGTGCCATTAAAAATACAAGGCAAAATCATTGGCGCCATGGCAACGCAAAGTTATTCTGATTCTACCATATTAAACCAAAAAGATATGGATCTTTTAATCGCTGTGTCCGAACAGGTTGCCATAGCTATTGAACGAAAACATTATGAAGAAGCACTTGTAAACAGCGAAGATGTCAACCTGACTCTATTTGAAATCTCCAATGCGCTCAATACCTCTGAAAACCTGGATGTGCTTTATCAAACCATCCATAATTCACTGAGTCGTGTCATCGATCTGACCAATTTTTTTATCGCCCTTTATGATAAAAAAACAAATGCGGTAAGCTTCCCCTATCATGAGGATGAATATGATGATCAGGATAGTTGGGAAATTGCCTACCTGAAAACCGACTCCCTGACCAATGAAGTGTTCCAGGCTCTTCAACCTGTTTTTTTACATCAAAAAGAACTGGATTTGCGAGCAGCACAGAACAAAATAATGGGAACAAAACCCATGATCTGGATAGGCGTGCCCCTTATGATCCGGGGTGAAGTCAAAGGAATTATGGTGGCCCAGAGTTATACCGACCCCAATCTGTATGATCAACGGGATGTGGATCTGTTAAACTCGGTTTCTGAACAAGTAGCCATTGCCATTGACCGAAAACGATCCGATGAGGCGCTTTATCAGAGCCAGAAACAAATCAAACAATTGTCCATGCAGACAGAACAATTCAGCCTGCTTGCCGCATCGGTTATTTCCATGAAAAATGAAAAAGAAATTTTTGATAGGATCTGTAGAGCCATTACTTCATATTCAGATTTTCAGCGTGTGGTAATCGTTACCTTTAAAGGCACCCCCCCTTGCCAGAAAGTTGAAAGCTTCCGCAACCTATCTCCAGACCGGATAAAACACCTGGTAAGTTTAAATCTAAAGCCTGATTATTATACGGATCTGTGTTTAAAAGGCATAAAATTAGGTCAGTTTTCTCATTATATCCCCCATGTTCTGACCGACCCGAAAAATTCTGTCTGCAACTATGATGAAGCTTGTCTTTCCCCTGTTTGGCATGCCCATGACAGAATGTTTGTCCGTATGACCAATAATAAAGGCGGTTTGATCGGTGTGATAGCTGTGGACAGATCACGATCCGGATTAAAACCATCGGATAATACTGCCAGACCTTTGGACATCTTCGCCAGTCTCATTTCCCAGATCCTGCTTTATAAAAAAGCCCAGGAAGAATTAAAACAGGCAAAAACGACAGCAGAAGAAGCCAACCAGGCAAAAAGCGATTTTCTTGCCAATATGAGTCATGAAATCAGAACCCCAATGAATGCGATCATCGGTATGAGCGGTCTTTTATTGGACACTGAGCTTAGTTCAGAACAACATGAATTTGCCTCTATTGTCAGAAAGAGTGCTGATGCACTGCTCCAAATCATTAACGATATCCTTGATTTTTCAAAAATTGAAGCAGGGAAACTGGAATTGGAAGATATTGAATTTGATCTTCGGAGCGCCATTGAAGATATTATCGATCTTCTGGGAGCCAAAGCATATGTAGCAGGATTGGAATTCACCTGTATTGTCTATCCGGATGTTCCTTCCTGGCTTATAGGTGATGCGGGGCGTATTCGGCAGATACTGGTTAATTTAATTGGAAATGCCTTAAAATTTACCAAACAGGGGGAAATCATTGTTTATGTATCCCTTGAAAAAGAAACTGAGACCCAGGTGTTGTTAAAATTTAAAGTGACGGACACCGGCATCGGTATCCCAAAAAATCGTATCAATAAAATTTTTGATTCTTTTTCCCAGGTCGATACATCAACCACAAGAAAATATGGCGGTACAGGGCTTGGCCTTGCCATTTCCAAGCAATTGGCAGAATTGATGCATGGAAAAATCGGAGCAAACAGTAAGGAAGGAAAAGGATCAACATTCTGGTTCACCGCACTATTACCCAAGCAGGATGAATCAATCGACCACCAGGAAATACTACCGGCAGATATCAAGAACAAACACTTTCTAGTCGTAGATGATCACAAAACCAATCGAGATCTTCTTGGACTTTATCTAAGCGCCTGGGAATGCCGGTACCAGGCAGCCACAAGTGCAAAGTCCGGTTTTAAAATGCTCAAAAAGGCGATGAAAGAAAAAAATCCGTTTGATTTGGTCATTACAGACCATATGATGCCGTTCATTGATGGTGAAGATTTTGGCAAAATGATCAAAAGGGACCCAGATTTAGAGAACATTCCACTGGTGATGCTCACTTCAGCCGGATCACCCGGTGATGCCAAGCGAATGAAAAAAATTGGATTTTCAGGATATTTAACCAAACCGATAAAAAGATCCAGCCTTTTCAATTGCCTGGGAACCGTTTTGGGATGTTGTCAGGCCACCCGTAAAATCCCTGCGCCTGAAACCATCATCACCAGACATTCTATTCGTGAATCCCAAAAACGTCGTATCCGCTTGTTGATTGCTGAAGACAACCTGTTTAACCAGAAAGTAGCCCTAAAGCTGCTTGCCAAATTCGGTTATAAAGCTGAGATAGCCAACAACGGCAGAGAAGCATTGGAAGCACTTGAAAAAACAGATTATGATCTGGTGTTTATGGATGTCCAAATGCCCCAGATGGATGGCCTCACTGCTGCAGGCTTAATCCGGGACCCAAACTCAAATGTTTTAAACCATGATGTTCCCGTTATTGCCATGACAGCCAATGCCATGTCAGGAGACAAAGAAAAATGCATTAAAGCCGGTATGACCGATTATATTTCCAAACCGGTAAAACCTAAAATTCTGATGGAGATGATTCAACTGTATCTTTCAGATTCAAAAAAAGAATAAAATCAATAATATGATGGACTCGTAAAAAGTCCATTCGAAGCTCCCGATGGCTAAAACTCCGATGGCTAAAACTCCGATGGCTAAAACTCCGATGGCTAAGCACAAAAGTTCGATATACAAGGCGCAGATTTTTTACAGGTACTCAACAATACATATAGTATGTTGATTGTCTGTCAAAAAGCTGCAACGCAGTAGATCGAACTTTTTGCGACGGCATCAATAATATGGCTTTCCGATATTTTGGGATGCATGAACCATGTTGTTGAAAAACAATACCCGCCCTGCCAGCTCTGATACGAGTAAGATTAAAAAAACACCAATTGAAAACCGGACACCCTGTAAAAGGGTGAATACCGTGATAGATATTAATATTGCAGCCCTGCCCCAGAAAAAAATTGATGTATAATTTGATATTGCCGTTGCTTTTATCACACGACCCTGTGTCTGCCAAAACAATGGAATCATAAAATGCCCCAACAAACAAACAATCAAGACGGTCTTGAATATCAGTCCAAGTCCATGATTGTAACTCCCATCCGGCAGCACAATGCCCAGTATGCATGAGCCTAAAACCCAAGCTGTGCAAAAAAACACGAAAGTTGGCACAAAAGTATTCAGTGCTGGAAACCCTGAATTTTTATAGACCCTGGCAGATGAATACAAAGCCGCACTTCCGGCAATTAGAACAATAAGCTGAACAAACAAATCATACCTGCCATTGTATCGAAGGATCACATCCAGAAGAAGGACACCGCCGTATATTGAAAACGTTAAAATTTCCCGTGACAGCCAGGAAAATTTTAAATTTGAAAAACTTCTTATCCCTCCCCCGGGGTGACCCA
>JAKIUJ010000149.1 GCA_021647625.1 Desulfobacula sp. | reverse complement strand
TGCACCTTCGGCTTCAGTTTCCGGCATAATAACGGTAAACTCCTCCCCGCCATAGCGTGCTAACATATCATTTTTGCGCAATAAGGGAATGCTTCTTTTGATAATTTCCTTTAAACACTTATCTCCAATGGCATGACCGTAATTATCATTAATCCGCTTGAATCGGTCGGCATCAATGATCAACAAAGAAAAATTACTCCCGTATCTTAAAAATCGGGCCATCTCCTGTTCAATTTGTTTATCATAGGCCCGCCGGTTAAAGGCACCGGTCAGCTGATCCTGGTTTAATTTTTTTTCCAGTTCTTCTGAATACCGGGTGGCTTCATCCAGTTCCAGTTTTAACTTGGCAAATCCTGATTTAAATGCATTCCGGTTCTTTTGGGCAACCTCTTTAATTGCCTTGTCTTTAACCTGTTTTTTAGTCAATGCATTTTCAATGGAGGCAAGGTGTTTTGAGACTTGAATTTTCAATTCTTCAAGACTTTTTGCCACATCCGTTGTTTGTTTTAATCCTCCCATCTGCGTTTGAAGAACACTTTCAAAATCATCATTGGCCTGAAATATTGTTTCGGTTTGCTGGTACGTATTTGCAAGCCTGGATTCAATATCAAGAATTTTACCCACAACTTCCCGGACAAATGAATTGACCTGATCGCGATCCTGATTTGTATCGGAGATATAAACAAAAATCAGACTAAAGACGCTCTCTCTTATATCACTTATATCATTTGTATCCTCGGCCGTATTGATCAGTGATGTCAGGGTATCCAGTTTTCGAAAATACTTCTTATCCAATGTAGATCTCAGATTATTAAGCACATCATGATAGCTTTGCTTGTATTCATCGATAAATTTAACAGATGAATTTTTTAATATTGAGGAAAACAGTCCTTTTTTCTTTTTTAATGCCACAGGACCTATATCTTCTTTGAGCATGGCGGTTTTTATCTGTTCAAAAATATATTCTATTTTCCCTTCGGACTCCCCTTTTTTTAATGCAGCACCTAAGTCCTTACAGGTTTTGGAAAAAGAAGTATCACTTGTTGCCAGGGTATCGATAATCACAGGAAAAAATTTTCGATATAATCGGTTCATATGATCAAACCGCTCTTCCACACCATCCAGCTCCTTTAACAGGGTGTCTTTTTGAGATTGAAGTTTCTTAACCTGTTCCTGGAGCGTCATCAGTCGTTCTTCGTTAGCAGAACTCATCGCAATATTTCCTTTTATATATTAAAAATATCAATAATGGCTCTTGCAGATAAGATATATTATGACTCGATCCCACCATATATTGCATTGTAACAATCATGACCTGCAGTATATAGTAAGCAAGAGCCATTCACCGGTGTTTCTGCAAGATGCTCAATATTTATCTTTTTAACCACTGGTGAACATAAAGTAAAGATGCATTCGTGGTCTTTTTAGAATTTAAGTGAGCGACTCATTTTTGTACTCAGATATCCGTCTATGATTAAATGGACGATATGGTGACAGACACAGACGACAAGTGCTATTCCATATTCATTAAAATAAGCTCCCTGTATCATAACAGACAATGGCAGCGTTTTTTGAGCGCCCATAAAAACAATACTCTCAAAATGCCCCTTTTCTACTTTGAATAATCTAACAAGAAAAAAAGCAATGCTTAAAAGCATTAAGTGAAATATGGCTGCAATACAGACAATACGGACAAATATCATTTTATCACCAATAAATGCCTGTTTTGCATTTGCAACGGAAACAAAAACAATACTGATAATCAATACCTGGCTTGCTATCTGTAATGGTTTCTTTTTAAAATCTACAAACCGGGAAAATGTGGTTTTCAAAAAAAGGCCTGTGACCAGGGGTAATAGAACCAGCGCGCTCAATTTTAAAACAATACTGCCCGTATCTATTGAAAACTCTTTTCCAATTTCAATAGATGCCAGCATGAAGGACAGTATAAAAGGGATTGAAAAAATGGCGATACTATTTGATACAATGGTAATAAACAAGGCGTGCGCCATATTGCCACCTGCCTTATCGGTCATGACAACACCCGAAGAAAGCGTGGTGGGCATTACTGAAACAATAAACAGACCGATGATAACACCAGGGCTTAAGGGCAATAAGCAAACCAGCCAAGCCACACCTGGTGCAACAATTAAGATCATCAATAAAGCAAGTATAGTGGATTTTACATCTTTGACCCCGGCTTTAATCCGATCATAATCAAGCATCAGACCGGATATGATAAAAATTAAAAAAATCATGCCCCCGGGACCATGTATTTTCTTTATTCCCCTGCCAATACCTTCCAGATATCCGCTTGGGTCCAGAATCACCGCAAAAAAAACGATAATTAGTCCCAAAAGAAACCATTGGCTTTTGATTTTTTTTTTCATTTGCTCTCTCATGTTAAAAGGATAGGAAAACCTATGATATTTATGAGTTTGAGTCAATATTGCCTTTAAAATTCTTTATGGAGACGCTTGATTTGATTTAAAGAAAGATGTAAAAGTTCAAACAAATTAAAAAATTTTAACGAGGTATAAAAATTGGTGTTTAATTTCTTTAAAAGAAAGCCTGAAAAAAAAGTCATTCCGGTTCAAAGCCTAAAAGAGACCGCTAAAAAAGAACCGAATATAGCCGAACCGCAAAGTACGGGACTTTTTTCTAAACTGAAAAAAGGACTGGCAAAAACACGCAAGGTCCTGACAACGGATATTAATGCATTATTCGGTTCATCAAAAGCCATTGACGAATCATTATTTGAAGAACTTGAAGAACTTTTAATTACAGCTGACCTTGGTATTGATATTACCATGGAAATAATGGAAAAAATTCGAAAAAAAGCAAAAAAACTTTCCTCTGCCAACGAACTTAAAGATGTTTTAAAAGAAGAACTGTCTGCATTGTTTCCTGCCAAAACAAAAGAAACCGAGGATCATCAGAAAACCAAGCCACATGTCATCATGGTCGTTGGCGTGAATGGCACAGGAAAAACCACCACTTTGGGAAAACTTGCCGGCAAGTTCAACTTGCAGGGCAACAAAGTTCTGATTGCGGCCGCAGACACATTCAGGGCCGCAGCCATTGAACAATTGGAAATTTGGACCAATCGTGCCAATGCGTCTATTGTTAAACACAAAGAAGGGGCGGATCCTGCAGCAGTCGCTTACGATGCGGTTGAAGCTGCCATGGCAAGAGATGTTGATATTGTCCTGATCGATACAGCAGGACGTTTGCACACCCAGAAAAATTTAATGGAAGAACTAAAAAAAATCAAGCGGTCTGTAAACAAAAAACTGCCTGGTGCACCCCATGAAGTGTTAATGGTATTGGATTCCACTACAGGGCAAAACGCCATCTCCCAGGCCACCCTTTTTAATGAGGCGGTTGGCCTGACCCAAATTGCCCTCACCAAGCTTGATGGTACTGCAAAAGGCGGTATCGTGGCTGCCATTGCAAACACAATGAATATTCCCATCAAATATATCGGGGTTGGGGAAAGCATTGAAGATCTACAGGATTTTGATGCAACGCTGTTTATTAATGCCTTATTTGATTAATGAGTGTTTGGAGAACCTATGTTTGGAATTGAAAATTATTTAGGGTTTATCCTGGCGGCAGTCATTTTAAATCTGACCCCTGGTGTGGACACCATGTATATTATGACCCGTAGCATATCCCAGGGAAAAGAAGCCGGACTTGCATCTGTGGCAGGTATTATCAGTGGATGTCTTGTGCATGTATTATGCGCCGCATTCGGTCTATCTTTAATTTTAACAACGTCTGCACAAATTTTCTGGCTTGTAAAATGGGCAGGCGCACTCTATCTGATCTATCTTGGTTTAAAAACACTGTTCGAAAAGCAAGCTCTTTTTGATCAGAAAACATCTAAAAACGAATCGAAAACTATTTTTAAGATCTACAAACAAGGCATTCTTACCAATGTCCTAAATCCAAAAGTTGCCTTATTTTTCCTCTCATTTTTACCCCAGTTTATCAATCCGGAATATGCGGCAGGCCCCGGCCCTTTTCTTCTATTAGGCGCAATTTTTCTTTTTACCAGCACGCTTTGGTGTCTATCGCTTTCCTTTATGGCATCATCAATGACAGCTACATTAAGAGCACACCCATCCATCGGTATAGTGCTTCAAAAAATTTCAGGATTCATCTTTATCGGCTTTGGATTAAAACTGGCACTTTCCAAAAATTAATCCCAAAATACGCCCTGTATACAATGAATATTTTTTGTTAACCATTGACAATTCCCATTTAATTTCCGACACTAAATAAATACAAACTCTTATCTTTCACTACACATCCTCATAATTTAAAGGTGTGGATATGAAACTTTCACGAAATGAAATCAAACAATTGCTCAAGGAATGGAATTTTGCATGGAACCATCATGATCTTAATAAGGTCATGACCTATTTCCACAAAGATGTATTTTTTGAAAACTGGACAGGTGCCTATGTTAAAGGAATCGAAGCTCTTCGAAAAGCATGGGAACCCTGGTTCAACAATCATGGAGATTTCAGATTTATAGAAGAAGAAACCTTTATTGATGAACTCCATCAAAAAGTGATGTTCAGGTGGGTTTTGGAATGGCCTTCAATGGAATCCGATTTCGAAGGCAAACTGGAAATTAGAAAAGGGGCTGATGCGATGCACTTTAAAGATGGTAAAATTATTGCCAAGCTTACCTATACAAAGACATCTGTTGAAATAGACAATCAAAGGCGGCAGCTTCATTTATAATTAGTGCCTGACCGAAAACCCGTGTTTGGGCGAAAAGTTGCCCATATGCAAGGCGCAAGAAATCCTGAAACCGGAGTGTACTATAGTACATGAGGATTTCAGGATTTTGCAGCAATAAAGCAGATGGGTGGGTTTTCGTTCAAACACTAATTAGATATTATGGTTGACACGTAAAAAGATCTTCATTGCTCTCCCAGAACTGCTGCAAAGCATCACGAACAGTAAGCGCTTAACAAACCCCATCTTATAATTTTTTCCGGGCCGTGACATATTGAGCCAACTTTAAAATCAAAGGAGAGTTGGGCGATGTTGGAGCGGTCAAAAAAAGCAAATAAAAAGCGATCTCAATTTTGGGAAAATCATTTAAAAGAATGGTCTCAGACAGGACTTTCACAGAATGCATACTGCAGAAATAATAATCTGAGGCCAAATCAGTTCACCTATTGGAAAAACAAATTTAAACAACAGAATCTACCGGTGGAATTTGTCCAAGTTACATCGAACCACTTTGAAAAAGCTATCGACAGTAACTCCCCAAATGCTCTTCGGCTGAATATACAATCCGGTTATCAGATCGAGATCCCTGATGGATTTTCTCAGGCTACTCTGGAACAGGTACTCCAGGTAGTTGGGCAGTTTTAATGTTTTTACCAGCTCACAATTTAAAGGTCTATATAGCCTTGGGAACAACAGATATGCGAAAATCTATTGATGGTCTTTCCATTCTGGTCAGTGAAAAATTGAAGTTGAATCTATTTTCAGGCCACCTGTTTGCCTTTTGTAACCGAAAGCAGAATATGCTTAAAATTCTGTACTGGGATAAAAGCGGATTTTGTCTTTGGCACAAGCGCTTGGAAAAAAACAAGTTCAAATGGCCGATATCAAGAGAAGAGGTAATGGCTGTTGGAACACAGGAACTTGCATGGTTGATCAACGGTTTGAAGATCCACCAAAAAGATGCTCATAAACCTTTAAAATACACTACTGTTTTTTGAATAAAAACTATGAAAAACTGCTTGGTTATGCTATATACAGCATATGACAAACGACGTTCTATCAGGTATAACCGATCTTGAAAATCTTAAGAAAGTTGCAATTGATTTAAACACAAAAAATCATTTGTATCAGTCAGAAATTAGAATTTTAAACGAGCAGATTCAATGTTTGCGAGATAAGCTTTTTGGCAAAAAAACAGAGAAAATATTCAGAGATGATGGCCAGCTTTCCTTGTTTGATATTCCTGAACCCGAATGCCCATTATTAAAAGCTCCTGAAGAGACGACAGTGACATCCCATACCCGGAAAAAGAGAGGCCGTAAACCCTTACCGGAGAATCTGCCACGGATTGAAATTATTCATGAACTGACTGAAGAAGAAAGGCAATGTGGGTGTGGATGCCTTAAATCCCGTTCGGGGCAGGAAATATCAGAACAGCTTGATATTATTCCTGCAAAAATGCAGGTTATCAGGAATATCCGCTATAAATATGCTTGTAAAAATTGTGAGGGTGTTGAAGATGATGGCCCCACCGTATCCATTGCCAGGATGCCTGAACCGATGATTCCAAAAAGCATGGCAACCCCAGGACTTCTTGCCCATATTCTGACAGCTAAATTTGCAGATGCCCTGCCATTTTACCGACAGGAAAAGCAATTTACCAGGATTGGCGTTGAACTGCCCAGGTCAACCATGTGCAACTGGGCCATGAAAGTTGCACAGGCTTGTGAAATTCTGCTGGGCTTTATGCAGGCCCAAATCCTCAAGGGCCTGGTGATTAACATTGATGAAACAACGGTTCAAGTATTAAAGGTGCAAAAACGATCAAAATGCTATATGTGGGTGTTCAAAGGGGGAACACCGGACAAACCTGTCATCCTGTTCCAGTACCACCCGACAAGATCCGGAGATGTAGCATCACAATTTTTAAATGGATACCAGGGTATTGTACAAACGGATGGATATGCCGGGTACAACTTTCTTGATACTATAATAGGTATTATCCATGTTGCCTGCTGGGTTCATGCCCGTAGAAAATTTATGGATGTGGTAAAAGCCCTTGGGAGACAAAAAGGCATCACCTCTTCTGGTAATGCAGGGACTGCTTTAAAATATATAAGCAAGCTGTATAAAATTGAAAAGCAAGCCCAGGAACAAGAATTATCAATGGATGACCTGTACAAGGTAAGACAAAAAAAAGCTGTGCCCATCCTCAATGAATTTAAAAAATGGTTAGATGCAAGAGTTGATAAGGTCCCACCCAAAAGTTTACTCGGTAAGGCAATAGGCTATACCCTCGGTCAGTGGCACCGGCTGATCCTGTATGCTGAAAGTGGTATAGTCGGTCCTGATAATAATGTGGTTGAGAATGCAATCAGACCCTTTGTCGTAGGCCGAAATTATGCTGACTTGATGATTATGCGGAGTTAAAAAACAGCACCAAGTGATTAAACAGATTGACTATAGAGCTTTCGAGGTCTGTTGTGGATATCACTTGGTGCGCTGGTTGATTTATTCCGCATAATCATAACGAATCAAGAAAGGATAACACATCCTTGGATGGTTTGAATTTGACGCCTCTAATTTTTGGAGCTTTCATTTTGTTTAAGGCTCTTTTTTTCATTTCTATATCCGCCTGCATATATTGGTGCGTTGTGGTAATGCTTTCATGCCCCAACCATAAAGCAATGACTGACAAATCCACACCTGATTGTAATAAATGCATGGCTGTTGTATGACGTATGGTGTGGGGTGAGACCTTTTTGCCTGCAAGGGATGGGCACTGTTTCAGTGCTTTTGAGACTGCTGAGCGTAATTGCTTTTCAACACCAGATCTGGTCATTATCTTTCCGAATCGATTCGGAAAAAGCGGACTATGAGAATTTTGGTCTATTTGCGGCAACCATTGACGGATACTTTTGCTTGTTCGTTTCCACAGGGGTACAACCCTATGCTTTCGCCCTTTACCATGCAAATGCAATGCGGTGCATTGTTTATCTTCGATATCGAGGCATTTTATATTTACAATCTCAGAGATCCGCGCACCAGTGTTATACAGGATCGCAAAAAGGGTTCTGTCCCTTCGTCCGCTCCATGTGTTTGAATCAGGAGTTTCAATTATTTTTTGTATCTCTTCAAGATATAAAAAAGTTATCATTGGCCGTTCAAAACGTTTCATGGGGATTGCAAAAACTTTCTGGATTCCTGATAAAGAACTGGGTTCTTGTAGTCCTGCATAATACAAAAATGATCGGATAGTTCTCTCAATTGCAGGCGTACTTCTATCAATATTGGCTTGAATACGTTCAACACCTTCCATCAACAATATTTGATTCATTGATGCCCTGACAGTTTTTATCTCTTTACAAACCGGAGGAGGACAAGAGCAATCAGGAAGGTGTTCATTTACGAAAAATTGTATCGTCTTATTACTGATCCTCCTGTCATTAATGGGCCTTGTCTTCATCCAGTATATGAAATGCCTTGCTGATGACAAATAGCTCCGTGTTGTTGAAACAGTGTGGCCTCGCCGTTTCAGATGTGCCTCAAAACGGTTAATAAATTGAGGCGTGATGATAAACGCCCTGTTTTTACTTTTGATTTTTGATCTTTTCATGAGAGTCCTCCTTCTTGCTAAAGTTTGAGGTAATCTCTCATTATATTATGCGGAATAGCTGTTAAAATTAAATTTGTTATTTCAGGGACGTTTTAATAATTGTCGGGTTAACTCCGCATAATCATCAAGTCAGCATAATTTCGGTTATGCGAAACTCTTCATAACCGAAAAAATTGGTTATTTAATTGCATTCCTGAAGGTGCCAATGCCAGTGCGTGCATTTACACCCTCATCGAAACTGCCAAGGCCAACGGTCTTGAACCATACTGATATCTGAAATATCTTTTCGAAAAGTTACCTGAAGCCATGACCGCTGATGAGTTTATGGCTTTGATTCCTCAAAACATTGATAAAACCCTGCTTGCAGGTCCCGCCGCTTAAGTTATATCTGATTTTCATACGCTTTAACAGATGGGGTTTGCTAAGCGCTTACCAAGGCTTTGGAAAAGGCAAATCCTGAGTTAGCTAATGAAATACCATTATGGAAGAATGAGGAAAATCTGAAAAAGCTTTGTGGATTATAGATAAAAATATTATGCCGAAGTTTTTAATGCTATTTCTTGTCCATGAAAGAGAATCTGAGCAAACTTCGGCATTTGTTTTTTTTCGGTATAATCGACGTATAGCCGGCCAATTTTGCCATGTGCTTTTAGAATATGGTTTATTCCTTTTTCAAAAAGGAGAGACTTTTCACTGAAATCAAAACGGGCATAAAGAATACGCCTTGTTGCATCATCTATAAAAGCCAGCAAAATAGCTTTTCTCTTTTTCCCTTTACCATCAGGAATAGGAAAACCATGCATTGCATCAGCCTGAACACATTCTAAAGGTCCTTCAAATGCAAATCGCCGTTGATCTTTATCATCTGTTATCTTAACTCTTTCTCTTTTTGTCAGATTATTTGCTGTAATAAATCTTGAGAGTGATGAAGAGCTTATCTTTGATTCAATTACTCTGTCAGTTCTAAGCTTTTGAATAACTGATGATACTGTTAATTCAGGCTTCTTCTCTAATTTCCGGATAATTGCCTGTGCTTCTTCATCTGTAAAAGATCTGGGACGACCTCTATCTTCCCTCTGTTTGGGCAGCAAACCTTCTTTCCCATGAAGTCTGTACTTGGTAGCCCAGCTGCGAATAGTCTCGGATGATATTCTTGTCTTTATCGATCCTGGAATAACATACTGTCTATTTGTTTTTTCTTTTAGTAATAACTTTTTTTCTTTATCAGATAAATAGGGCTAGCATAGCGCTGCCACAACCGAGTCAAGGAAGACAGATATTTGAGTACGAACTCTCCCTCTTTCTTCAAAATCCAGTTGATTTCCTCCTGAAATTATTTTTCAGGTCAATTTACCAAAGCTATGGAGGAACTCTGAAGGTAGGATTATGTGAAAACCTGTATATCGAATTATTATCTGGAAATGCGAGAATATTTATTCGGGAAAATAGTGCTGGATTGAATTTTCTTTCATAACAAAGATGATGAAGCTTTGAAATTGGATCGATATTATTATCAGTCAGATAAAGAATCAGCTGTGAATAACATGCAAATAGAAATGTTAATGGTGCGAAAATGGTTTCAATTCTTGACCTGTAACGTTTTAAACGTCTGTGGATAGATTCAGGATAATCAGGACTCATTCCTGCATCTATAAAACATTGTCCGGCTTCTTCGACTGTTTCCCCTCTTCCTATAGCCGTGATAAAAGAATTTAACTCTTTTGTTCCTATAGAACATCCTGGAACAGAAAAAGATGGAATTATTGCATGGGTATGTCCACATTCAGGATTTTTGCATCTAACCCTGTGAATATCAATTGTCTTGGAATATAAATTTTTCTCATAGCTTCCATGATATTTTACTGGTGACCCGCAAAATGGACATAAGAAGGGAGAGAAACTTAAAGATTGTATAAAGTATGGATAGTCTGTTTCCGAAGTATTTAGTAGTATTATTTTAAAATGGCCGGGTTCAAGCAGGGCTGTAACTCGTAACTTGTTCCCGGTTTATTCCCCTTTATTAAATTTCCTTTCAAAAATTCATTTCGGGAAAAAAGAGTTAATAGTTTAATCTAAGAGCGGGAATTAACAAGTATCGACGGAACCGATAGAACCAAAACACTTATCGATCAGTTTTTAGACCGCTATGTGAACAAAAGCGGTAAGGCTAAGAATACAAAACTTATTGTTACAACCATA
>JAKIUJ010000148.1 GCA_021647625.1 Desulfobacula sp. | reverse complement strand
TTAATTTTTATTATCTCAGGGGTTCTGATCTTTTTTCATACCTTGACCGCTTTCTCCAGTGAAGATGGGGTAACATCCCGATTTAAAAAAGCCACTCAAAAACTTGATACAAAAAAACAGCTTGAAGCAACGATTCCCCTGCCCAGAGATATTGTCAAGGCAAGGATGCCGTATCAAGGCGGTGATTTTTTCACCGAAACACGAAAAGATAAGATCACGCGTTTTAAATGCAGCTCCTGCCACAATGATAAACCCGTCAATATTAAAAATGCCTCCGACATCTCCCATGCTGATATCAAAGTGAACCATGGAGAAAAGGATGCAGCTCTTGCCTGCAATACCTGTCACAGCGAAAAGGACAGGGACTATCTTACAACAAGCAAGGGAGAAAACATTGATATTGATCATGTTTATGACATGTGCGGACAGTGCCATTTCCGTCAAAAAAAGGACTGGATTGGTGGTGCTCATGGAAAACGGATGACTTTTTGGGCTGGTGATCGCGTGGTTAAAAATTGCACCTCCTGTCACAACCCCCATTCTCCACGGTTCAAAAAAAAATGGCCCGCAACTTATTCTGTTCCGCTAAAATAGATAGGATGACCGTATGGATTCTGATAAAAAGAAAAAACTAAATCGCAGAGCCTTTCTCAAGGGAGCAGCATCCACTGCCATTGCCGTTGGTGCAACCGCAACGATTGGGTGCAAAGGGAAGAACTTATTGAACAGTTCTGAAACGGTTGCACTGAAATTTCAGGAATACTTTAAAAAGCATTACCGGCTCATGACACCTGATGAAAAAAAAGGGACGGTCACGCGACTGGAAAGGCTTGCCAAATTAAACCAGGATATCACTTTGGATATCGATACCACAGGTTCCCGGAAAAATGTCCTTTATGGGTATGCATTTAATGTTACCCGGTGCGAAGGATATATGGAATGTGTTAAGGCCTGCGTGAAAGAAAACAATCTGGATCGTAAATCAAACACACAATACATCCGCATATTTGAAATGGAGCATGGACAGATGTCTCCGGATCAGGGAGATGGTAAATATTTTCATATGGTGCCCAAACAAGGTCATTTTTACATGGGTGTACAATGTTTTCAATGTGAAAACCCTCCCTGTGTAAAAGCGTGTCCTACCAAAGCCACCTGGAAAGAGCCTGATGGAATTGTGGTTGTAGACTACGACTGGTGTATTGGATGCCGGTATTGCATGGCTGCCTGTCCGTACTGGGGAAGACGATTTAATTGGAATCAGCCCGAAATCCCCAAAGAAGAGATCACGACAAAACAGCACTATCTGGGAAACCGGCAGAGGGTACGGGGGATGATGGAAAAATGCACCTTTTGCATCCAGAGAAGCCGTAAGGGAAAACTGACTGCCTGCGTAGAAGCCTGCCCCACAGGTGCCAGGGTTTTTGGGAACTTATTGGACCCTGACAGTGAAATACGGTTTGTGCTGGAAAATAAAAAGGTTTACCGGTTAAAAGAAGACTTAGGTACGGATCCCAAGTTCTGGTATTTTATTGATTGATCCGATTTTAATTGCCCGATTTTAATCACTGGGGCCAAGGATAACTATATGAAAAATCAAACAGACTCAAAGGGCTTAGTCTCATTTATCAAAGATGCTCTTTTATGGAACCTGTCGGGCTCCATCGGGTATCAAATTTACCTGTGCATTCTTGTGTGCTTAATGTTGACGGGTGTATACGGCTATTTTATTCAATTTAAACTGGGATTATCAGCGACCAATATGTCCAATATTGTATCCTGGGGCTTTTACATTTCCAATTTCACATTTCTTGTTGGCGTTGCTGCTGCTGCTGTCATGTTGATTCTGCCATCTTATGTATTCAACGACAAAGATTTTCATAAAGTTGTTATCATCGGTGAGGTTGTGGCTGTTGGAGCACTTGTCATGTGTATGAGCTTTGTCTTTGTGGATCTGGGACGTCCCTTGCAATTCTGGCATCTTATTCCAGGCATTGGTCAACTCAATTTCCCGTCTTCTCTGCTGGCCTGGGATATTATGGTTTTAAACGGATATCTGGCCCTGAATGCGTTGGTGCCGGCCTATATTGTATATTGCCATTACAAAGGCAAAGAACCTGTGGGTAAATATTATAAACCCTTTGTATTTCTTTCCATTGGGTGGGCTGTTGCAATCCACATGGTTACCGCGTTTTTATACCAGGGACTTCCGGCAAGACCGTTCTGGAATAATCCTTTAATGGGACCCCGGTTTCTTGCATCCGCTTTCGCAGCCGGTCCTGCTATTATTTCTTTAGTCTTGCATATTATCAATTCAGCAACCGATTATAAAATTGATAGTAAAATTTTCAACAAGCTTAGAATTATCATTGTCTCAGCCGCTGTTATCAACCTTTTGATGCTGTTTTCTGAAATCTTTAAAGAATTTTATTTCCCAACGCATCACAGCCAGTCTGCCATGTATCTGTTTTTCGGGCTTCAAGGCCACAATTCTCTTGTGCCCTGGATATGGACAGCTATATCCATCAATGTTTTAGGTACTATTATTTTAGCGATCAATCCGTTTAAAGAAAAACAAATCTATCTATTGCCTGCTTTAATATTATTAATAGTGGGTATATGGATTGAAAAAGGGATAGGGCTTATTGTCCCCGGACTTGTTCCATCCCCCATGGGTGAAATCATCAGTTACGCGCCAAGCAATGTCGAGTTGTTCATCACCATTGGGGTTGTCGGTCTTGGAATGTTTGTCATAACAATGTTGCTGAAACCTGCCCTGATTATAGAAAAATGGTATGAAGATAATCACGGAGACCATCACTAATTTTTAATATGTACCCTCAATTTTGCTGGAGAATTCATGGCTACTACTGCATACAAAAAAATCAAAGTTGAAGAGGCTGTTGGTTTAAGCCTTGCACATGACATTACTGAAATTCGACCTGATGAATTCAAGGGTGTGGCATTTGCCAAAGGACATACGGTTCAAAAAAACGATATCTGCCGATTGATGAAGCTTGGAAAACGTCACCTGTACATACTTGATTTAGATGATACAAAAATACATGAGGATCAAGCTGTTCTAGAAATCGTACAAGCCCTGGCAGGACCGGGTATATTATTCACCAACAAACCCAAAGAGGGAAAACTTGAGCTTCTAGCAGCCCATGACGGGCTGTTAAAAATCAATGTGGATGCCTTGATCGAATTTAACATGATACCTGATGTCATGTGTGCATCTATTCATACCAATACACCGGTAAAAAAAGGGAAAAAGCTTGCCGGAACACGTGCCATTCCTTTGGTAATTGATCGAACAGTCCTTGATGATGCCATTGCAATAGCAAAAGACAACACGCCTGTTTTTGAAGTTAAACCCTTTAAGAAAGCCAAAGTAAGATTGATTGTAACCGGCAGTGAAGTGTTTAACGGCCTCATCAAGGATAAATTTGAACCCATTATAAAAAAGAAAATGCTTGCCATTGGATCCCGGCTTGTCGAAAGCACTATCTTACCCGATGATCGACTATTGATTGCAAATACCCTTAAAAACTATTTATCAAAAGATACGGATCTAATAATCACCACAGGTGGTATGTCAGTGGACCCGGATGATGTCACCCGATTTGCAATAAAAGATGCAGGTGTGGATCAATTATTTTACAGCGCGGCTGTTTTACCTGGTGCCATGTTCCAGTTAGCTTATAAAGGGGATATCCCCATTGTCGGCATTCCTGCCTGCGGCTTGTATCATGAAGTCACTGTATTTGATCTTGTATTGCCAAGATTGCTTGCCGGAGAAAAGCCCGACAATAGAGATATGGCAAGACTGGCCCATGGTGGACTGTGTCAGAATTGTGACAGGTGTATGTATCCTAAATGTTCGTTCGGAAAATCTTTTTAAGGTGTTTGAATGCAAATTCATCCATCTACTTTGTTACTGCAAAAAATTGCAATCCTCGAGTACCATCGTATACTCCGGTTGAAACTTTTCTTGTGCCTTATATATGAATAAATTTTCATCCAACCATGAAATTGTATAGCGGTTCTCAAAACCATGTCCTTTAACAGGACAAGCAATAATCCTCATAGTAGAGATTTTCACCAATTAAGATCCTTTTTAATAATGACCTTAGTCCGGGGGAAACATACTCTTTGCTTTTTGCGCCTGGATATTTTTCATAATCTGAATCATTTTTTCCCGTTTATCAGGATCTATTGGTCCCTGGCCATTCCAGAACATATTGCTTTGCAGCACATAACGCAGGTACGCAGCTTTTGATGTATTATTCTGCCAGTTTCCGGATAATTTGGCCATAAAGATACCCACCAGAAACAACAAAATTAATACAACTGCAACAGAGACATGGCCCATTTTCATTTTACCCGAGCCAAGAAAAAACCCAATGGCCTTTTTTTCAGGACATTTTTGAACACAGGTAAGGCATGCGGTGCACTCAGAAGATTGTATTTTCTTTTTTTGCCGTATGTTTATTAATCCCGGACAATGTTGCTCACATTTACCGCATTCAGTGCAATGTTCCGGATCCCGCCTGATCTTACCAAGACTCATAAAACTGATGATTCCCAATACAGCGCCATAGGGACAAAGATATCTGCACCAGAAATATTTAATAAAAATCGACAATGCCAATAGTGCAAAAATAACAATCAAGGCTGTTTGAGAAACTTGGGTGAAAAAATGAAGCATTTTCACATCTGCAAAACGATTGTATGGGCTTTGTATAAATTGTTCAATGCTCCCAATCGGCATCTTAAAAAAAATACTCCATATAAAAAATCCAGCCAGCAAATATTTTATACTTCTCAAGATGTAGTCCAACCAGGATGGTAGATGCAGATTGTTTTTAAACATCAAGCCATGCAATTTAGCCAGATACTCTGACAGCAAACCAAAGGGACAAATCCAGCTGCAAAACCCTTTTTTTACAATCATCGCTGTCATGCAGGCAATTAAAAATATGATCAAACCGGAGGGATGAACCCGGTTGATCGTTCCTGTAAAAATAAAATGCTTTAAACTGACAAGGGCACCAATGGGTAAAAAAGCCTCAACACCCGGCGGTCTGCTGATGTCCGGCATGATTCCCATTTCCATAGGAGAGATAAACAAATAAAATTCAAGCCCAATGTAGACAACAATCAAACAAAAAAGGATTTGCACAACCCTTCGCGGCGACCATAAAGATAGAGATTTAATACATTGATGGAAAAATGACTGCATTTAGTTACCTTTGAAAATTTATCATTGAAATATACAAAACTTAAGATGTCTGACAAGGTATAAGCTGTCTTTGTTGAAGTATGGGTTCAGGATCAATCAAATGTCTTTTAAACCACCCTTTTGATGCTTTGCCCTCTAAAGCCAGTGACAAAATTTCTGAAAAATGAAAGATCGGAAGCCGATTTTCAGGGCGGCATCGAATCTCAAGATTCAAATGGCACATGGCACATGCTGTCACAATACATTCGGCTCCGGATTGTATGGCACCTTGCATAATTCGATTGACCAGTTTTTCAGCAATTTCAGGTCTGCTTACAGACAAAAAAGTACCACAACAGCTGGATAAAAAAGGCCATTGGACTGATTCCCCGCCCAATGAATCCATGGTTTTTTCAATAAGTCCATAATGGTTCTTTTCTTTATTCATACTGGGCGGTCTTGCAAGCATGCACCCATAATAAGGCGCAATTTTTAATCCATTCAAACGCCCTGTCAGATTCTTGAAAAGTCCATTATTGTTCATTTGTACAAGCAATTCAAAAAAATGAAGCAGCTTAAGATTTGGGTTATAGGTTTTGGCAAAGTGCTTTTCATATTCTTTTTGTTTTTCCTGTGACCCATTGAGTTCTTGTCTGGCCTGTCCCAGACGCAGAAAACATCCGGGACAGGCAATGAGCAGCGGCTTATCTTGTGGGGCAAGAAAAAGATTTCGTGCAGCAAGAGAGAGTGCCAGTTTTGAATTCACACTATGCGTTGAGGAAGAGCCGCAACAATTCCAATCCTGGATATCAGTCAACCGGATATCAAAATAATTTAAAAATAATTTTAAGGATGCATTATTTTCCTTGGCCGTTGTTGCCAGAGAACATCCCGGAAAATAACTTAATTCTTTCTTCATACTCCTCATTTGCCCTCTGCCATTTCAAAAAGCGATTTGATCGCTTTTTTATCTTTTACCCTGGATGGAAGAAGATCCAATTTGCGTTTGGAAAGCATTTTTAAACCTAAATCGATATCAGTGAAGAATTCTTTTTCACAAATTTTATACCGCATCATGATTTCAAGTTTGTGTGTACGCCCATATCGGGAAATAGAATCCACAACTGCATTATGAAATGAATAAATACCCGTTTCTGCAATCTGTATTCCTTCACCGACAGCTATCTGCCTTAAACTATCCATGACTGCTGCCATATCCACTGAATTCGGGCACTCCATTGAACATGTATTACACCCAACGCACAACCAAATCGTTGAACTTTTTAAAACCGCCTCTTTCATGCCAAATTGAACCATTCGAATAATCACATTCGGCAGATAATCCATATCCTCGCAAAAAGGACATCCAGCACTACAGGCAAGGCAGTGGAAGCAGCGGCTTAAATTGGCATGACTCATCATTTCAACCTGGTCAACAAAATCCGGGGCAACATGACCGTATGTGATACTTTCCATTGGTGACTTCCTTTCCGGTGAACACTCCTTCTCCGGTTTGCAATATGCCCTACAACTTACAAAATTGGTAATTAGTGTTTGAGTGAGCCCTTATAGATTCCAAGCTATCATCATCACACATAGCTTTCCTTGACATATGTCAATAATATTTGTTTTCGTTCAGACACTGATAGCTGATTTGTAAAACGGTTTTAACAAAATAGACACGGACCGCCCTTACGATAAAGGACAGTCCGCAGCAGATAAACACTTATTTTAAAATTGCGGCAAGATCTTCATCCGGTGTCGTTATGGGTTTGATATCATACAATTTTACAAGCGTATTCAAAATATTAGGAGTTATAAAGGCGGGTAATGTTGGTCCCAGACGAATATCCTTAATTCCGAGATGCAGAAGTGCCAAAAGCACACAAACCGCCTTTTGTTCATACCACGAAATAATCAATGACAGGGGCAGTTCATTTATCCCGACATCAAACGCATCGGCCAAAGCCGATGCAATCTGAATTGAAGAATAAGAATCATTACACTGGCCTGCATCCAGCAGTCTTGGGATACCACCGATATCACCAAGGTCTTTGTCAAAAAAACGGTACTTACCACAGGCACACGTTAATACGACACAGTCCCGGGGCACTTTTTCAACAAATTCAGTGTAATAATTTCGTCCCGGTTTTGCTCCATCACAACCGGCCACAAGGAAAAAATGTCGAATCGCCCCGGATTTAACAGCATCAATCACTGTATCAGCAACATTTAAAACGGCGTTGCGCGCAAATCCAACAGTCACTTCACCAATTGTTTTGTCTTTTGTAAATCCAGGCAAAGAAAGCGCCTTATCAATCACCGGTGTAAAATTCAAATCAGAAATATGCTCGATATTCGGCCATCCAACCATTCCTGATGTGAAAAGGTTATCTTGATATGATTTTTGCGGTCTCTGGATGCAATTGGTTGTCATTAAAATTGCTCCGGGAAAATCCGCGAATTCTTTTATCTGATTCTGCCAGGCAGTCCCGAATTGACCATAAAAATGTTTGTAGGCCTTTAATTTGGGGTATCCATGTGTAGATAGCATCTCACCGTGGGTGTAGATATTAATTCCTTTTCCTTGGGTTTGCTTCAGCAATTCTTCAAGATCTTTCAGGTCATGTCCTGAAACAAGGATGGCTTTCCCTTTTTTATATCCCAGAGTTACTTTTGTCGGTACAGGATGTCCATAAATCTGTGTATTCCCGGCATCAAGCAGTTCCATGGCTTTTAAAGCTGCTTTCCCGCACCTCAATGTCAGATCAAGCCAGTCTTGCAGGCTTAAATCGTCTTTTTGAATGGCAGCAAGCCCCTCGTGGACATAGGCGTATACACTGTCGTCTTCTTTGCCCAGGATCTGAGCATGGTCTGCATATGCACTCACTCCTTTTATACCGTACAGCACCGTGTGTTTCAAAGAAAGGATATCCGGGTTGTCGGCAGGATAGGTCTTTATACCGAATTTTTCGCCCTGGGCAACCATTTTTTGTACTTTCGCTGCAGGCATAAACGTTACCGGACCATCAGGAAATTTCACATTCTTATCTGCTTTGACAACTCTTCTTTTAAGGGCATCACGTAACACAACCGCTTCATTTATGAGATCAAAAAATCGGGTTGAATCAAAATCCACGTTTGTTAATGTTGAAAAGGCGGCCTGTACTGTAAATAAATTCAGCTTTTGATCAGTCACATTCAACTTTCGCCCTTCATGTGCAACATGAGAAAGCCCCATTAACAGATATAATAAAAGATCCTGGAGTGCTGCGATATCCGGTTGTTTGCCACAGACACCTTGAATAGTGCATCCGGTACCTTTAAATGTTTGCTCGCATTGATAACAAAACATAATGTATAATCTCCTTTACAGTTACAAGCCCTAAGGACTCACTCAAAAATAACTTTACATTTTGAGAGCCGATTCATCCTGCCCGTCTGCGTTGTGAAAACATACCATATCTTGATATGCCTTAGTTTTAACGCCTTACCGGCCAGGCGACTCGACTTGCAAAATTGGTTAATTTTTGAGTGAGCCCTAAAGAAACAAGAAATTAGTTTTTTATTTAAAAACGATCTTATAAAGAGTACGTTTATATCAAAACCGTGTCAAGGGAATCTCAGGGTAAACTTCCGTTGATTTATAAGGAGACATAATATGATCGAATTCTTTTCACAATTCAATCCCATTGTACAGGCTTTAATCGCAACTCTTTTTACATATGGCGTAACTGCCGCCGGAGCCGGTCTTGTTTTTGTTACAAAAACGATAAACCAAAAATTGTTCGATTCAATGCTTGGCTTTGCAGCAGGTGTAATGATCGCCGCAAGTTTCTG
Organism: Desulfobacula sp.; assembly: GCA_021647625.1. Taxonomy (GTDB): domain Bacteria; phylum Desulfobacterota; class Desulfobacteria; order Desulfobacterales; family Desulfobacteraceae; genus Desulfobacula. The sequence goes on along the minus strand of JAKIUJ010000148.1, from coordinate 1,507 downwards.
GTCACTTTTATCACCCGGCATAGAAATGGCTGAGCAGTTGGGACAAGTTCCATGGCTCAGCGCAGCCATTGGGTTTATGGGCGGCGGAATTTTTATGCGACTCATTGACAAGTTTTTACCGCATCTGCATCCTGGATTGGCTATTGATAAAAGCGAGGGGGTGAAAACGTCATGGCAAAGAAGCACCCTCCTTGTTCTTGCCATTACTCTTCATAATATACCCGAAGGCTTGGCCGTAGGCGTTGCTTTTGGAGCAGTTGCCGCAGATCTGCCATCTGCCACACTTGAAGGTGCCATTGCCTTAGCCATTGGTATTGGTATCCAGAATTTCCCCGAAGGAACTGCTGTTTCGATGCCATTGAGAAGAGAGGGAATGTCCAAAGGAAAAAGCTTTTTTTTGGGGCAGGCTTCGGGTGTTGTTGAACCCATAGCCGGTGTTCTTGGTGCATTGTTTGTTATGAAAATGCAATATATTCTACCATATGCCTTGTGCTTTGCCGCAGGTGCGATGATTTTTGTTGTTGTTGAGGAACTCATTCCGGAATCCCAAAGAAAATTAGAAAATATTGACACCGTAACCATGGCAACCATGATTGGTTTTTCTGTGATGATGGTCCTTGATGTAGCTCTGGGATAATTAGATGTTCTATCGCCGGGTTCTGAATCTTGCCTCGCCGGCTTCGATCTGATCGAGAATCTCCAAATAAGTGGTATATCGTTCCCGGGCAATCTTATTGCTTTCAACCAGTGATGACACGGCACACCCGGGTTCGGTTCGGTGGCGGCAATCTCTGAAATGGCAGGATTCCTTCATGGCATCTTCAAATCCGGGAAAATATCCAGCAAGATCATCCGCTGAAATATCCACCAGCCCGAACTCGTTAAAACCCGGGGTATCCACGAGTTCCCCTCCCCTCGGTAGTGAATGAAGAGTTGAAACAGTTGTGGTATTACACCCTCTGCTGCCTGCTTCATAGAGTTCCCCCACCCTGAGATCCAGCGCTGGACAGATAGCGTTGAGCAAGCTGCTTTTGCCCACCCCTGTGATGCCCACAAAAAAGCTCCTGAACCCTTTCCCCAAAAACAATTCCAGAGCATCAAGCCCCTTTCCTGTGACAGCGCTCACAATAAAAATATCAACGATTCTACCATAGGTGGTGTTTAGGTTTTCAACGAAGGTCCGGGTGCCGTCAAGATCCTGCTTGTTGATTACCAGCACAGGTGTCAGGTCTGCCTGTCTTGCCGCAACAATGGCCTGGTCAATATATCCTGGAGTTGGCAAAGGCATAGGTGAAACCACCACACAAAGAACGTCCAGGTTTGCACCGACAACCCGGACACTTCCCCGGGAATCTTTTCGACAAAGTTCGGTTCTGCGCGGCAACCGTATAAGGTGTTGGTCCTGCACAACCACATTATCACCGACAACATGCCCTTCGCGCCTTTTCACCTTTATCATCCGGCGTTCTCCCGATTCAAACAAAATATCCACAGCCATACCATGATG
>JAKIUJ010000147.1 GCA_021647625.1 Desulfobacula sp. | reverse complement strand
ATAAACCCATGCATTACCAGCCTTTTCTGCAAGATCAACCACCCGCTTAACAGCATTGACTCGGCTTTTGCAGGCCGGCTTAAGGCATGGTAAACAGCTTCTTTTTTCCCCTGGGAAATATACTTTTTTCTAAGATTTTGAATCAGTACGTCATCTTCTGCATGAACCGCAATCAGCACCCCGTTTTTTTTGCCTGCCACAAAAACATCAAGCAGCATTTGGTCCGTGAACCGATAGTCATAGGTCATATAGACCTTCATGCTGGTGATGCCCCTTGCCACAAGCTTGGGGATATCTTCCAACACCTGGTCATCCATATGCTGGAGAACACCATGGAAGGAATAATCAATCACGGCATTGTCTTTTGCATATCCATGATATTTTTCGATCTGATGAAATACTGAGCACCCATCCGGGCCGAATCCAGGGTGGTCAATGATGGTGGTGGTTCCGCCCATTGCCGCAGCAACGGTTCCGGTGTAAAAATCATCCTGGGCAACAGCAATACCGATATCAAGATTAAAATGAGTGTGTACATCAATACCGCCGGGGAGCACATATTTTCCTTTGGCATCTATATTTTGAGCATCAGGCTCAAAAATAGTCCCTCCTATTTTGGCAATAATTTCGTCAACCACCAGAAGATCCCCGTTTATAACCTTTGTCGGGGTCACAATGGTTCCGTTTTTTATCACTATTTTTTTGGGATGCGGTGTTGTCATCTCAATCTCTTTATCTATAATTTTCGTTCATGTCCTATTTAACAATATGTGTTCCGCACTTTCCAATGATTGATTTTTTCAGATGGTCGGGTTTTGTAATAATGGCCTTTTGTCCGCCATTTTCCAGAAACCAGAGGATGGCCTGTATTTTGGGAAGCATGCTTCCCGCCTCAAAATGACCTTCTTTTAAATATTTTTTCGTCTCTGCCACCGAAATATTGAATAATGGTTTTTCGTTTTCCCTGCCAAAATTGATACAGACCCGGTCAACCCCCGTGGAAATGACCAGAAGGTCTGCTTTTAAGTTTATGGCCAGCAATGCCGAGGCATAGTCTTTGTCAATAACAGCACCGACACCTTCAAGGCTTCCGTCCTTGTCCTCCACGACAGGAATACCGCCGCCACCGGCTGCAATTACGCAGAAGCCGTTTTCAACAAGATGTTTGATCATATCCATTTCAATAATTTCAATGGGTTCGGGTGATGCCACCACCCGTCTATATCCCCGGCCTGCATCCAATACCATTTTCCAGTCCGGATGATCCTTTTTAATTATTTCAGCCTTTTTGTCATCATAAAAGGTGCCAATGGGTTTGGTGGGATGATCAAATCCCGGATCTTTTTTAGACACCCTCACCTGGGTGACGATTGTAACCGCTTCTTTAGAGATATTTCGTTTTTTCAATTCATTGCCAAGTGCCTGCTGGATCTGGTAACCGATGGCTCCCTGGGTGTTTGCCACACAGCTTTGCAGCGGCACAAAATGAAGCCCCTCATATTCATAAGCGATTTCGGACCGCCTCAGGACAAACCCAACCTGGGGCCCATTGCCATGGGTGATAACCACTTCATATCCCGCTTCTATAATTTCAGCGATATGTTTAACGGTTTTTGTTATTTCACGATACTGATCTTCGACCTTTAGATGGTGTTTGTCCCGTATCAATGAATTCCCACCAATGGCAATCACGGCTAATTTTTTCATGGTTCGTCCTTGTGACCCTTAATTAGTTCCTAAAGCTTTTCAAGAAGCCCTGTCCTCTTATTAAAATCTTCAATAAGGCCATCGATTTCATCAGCTTTATCTATTATGGACGTCCAGTATGTATCGTTATACCATTGTTCCTGGATCTCCTGGTGTGTTTTCCCCTGCTGTTCAACCCAGGTATAATATTTTAAATTATGAATCCGTTTTTTACCGTAGTAGGTCAACTCTTCCATGTTATCGATGGTAAGGCCCTGTAAATCCCTTGCATAAACCACCTGGGCATCGGTATCTGAAAAGTCGCCGCATTCCTTGGTCAGCTCGACAAGACGGCTGCCGTACATATCCATTGAATCAGTTAATACAGTGACCACGAAATCATTTTGTGTCAGTTCATTATATTTGGCAAATTTAATGGCAGAGGCCAGGTTGGACGCTCCTGAAATGCCCAGCAAATCAAGTTTGCCGATAATGTCGCTTGAAACGCCTTTTTGTTTGAGCAGACGCAGGCCGGCAGGTTCGTTAAACAACCGGATCAGATTCATGGGAACGTTGTCATCCATGGCCACCACAAAATCCGTATTTTTTGAGTTATGAATCCAGGGGATATGCTTGTCTCCGATACCTTCGATCCTGTGGGCACCAAAGCCGTTATTTAACAGTGTCGGACATTGCAGCGCTTCACAGGCGACAATTTTACACTCTGGAAATTGTTTTTTTAAATAATCACCCGATGCAATGGTACCGCCGGAACCGGTTGCTGAAATAAGGCCGCGCACCTTGCTGCCGTCTTTCATGATGGTTTTAAGGGCATCATGCATGGCAGGCCCTGTGATTTCATGATGCCACAGATAATTACCCAGTTCATCAAACTGATTAAAAATCATCAAGTCTTCCCCGGAATTTCTCAATTCCCAGCATTTATCAAATATCTCTTTTACATTGCTTTCAGATCCCGGGGTTTTAATAATTTCACCGGCAACTTTCTGTAGCCATTCAAACCGCTCCCGACTCATTTCTTCAGGAAGGATGGCAATGGATTCGCATCCCAAAAGGGCTGAGTCATATGCACCGCCGCGGCAATAGTTCCCTGTGGAAGGCCAGACAGCCTTTTGTTTTGTCGGGTCATACTGCCCTGTAACAAGCCGGGGAACAAGACAACCGAAAGCGGCCCCGACTTTATGGGCGCCGGTGGGGAAATATTTTCCCACAACAGCAATGATCCGGGCTTTAACCCCGGTCAATTCTTCAGGAAATTCTATAAAATTGACACCGGTGTACCCTCCGCCCTGCTCTATAGGCTCATTGTGCCAGGATATTCTGAAAAGATTTACAGGGTCCAGATCCCACAACCCGACGGTTTTCAATTTTTTGACTATTTTTTCAGGTATTAAAGACGGATCACGTTGCTGTTTCAGTGTCGGGATGATAATGTTTCTTTTTTTTGCAAGTTCTATGGTTCTTTCCAGAACTTGCGGAAAAACGGTTAAATCAATCATATTTTTATCTCCTAAGGTTGGCAAATTAAAGATTTAATTCCGATGCAACCTGTTTAAATTTATCCAGCGACGGCTCCACTGTAACGCATTGCAACCTTGTAAGTTCTGCGGCTTTCATGGCAGCATTGATATCTTTTAAACCGCTTCCGGTATTGATAACGACCACAGTTTCGTGTGACTTTAAGATCCCATTTCGGGCAGCTTTTTTTAAGCCTGCCCATGTGGCTGCACCGGCAGGTTCTGCAAAAACACCCGTCCTCTTTGCAAGGTTGGGGATCGCTTTTAATATCTGTTCATCCGTTACCGTGATAAATGCGCCATGGGTGCTTTTCACGGCATCAAGGGCTTTTATCCGGGCTCTTGGCAGTCCTGCACTGATGCTGTCGGCAATGGTTTTAGCTTTGACAGCAGGTTTTGTAATAATATTCTCATTGTTTTTCCAGGCCTGGTACATGTAGCTGCTGCCTTGGGCCTGGATACCGTAAAGATGTGGTATTTTGTCAATCCAGCCCAATTTATAGAGATCTTTTAAACCCTTATGGATACCGCCGATGATACAACCGTCTCCCACACTGACAAAAATAGCATCCGGTGCGTTCCAGCCAAGTTGTTCACAAATTTCAAATGAGCAGGTTTTCTTTCCTTCGGACATATAGGGGTTGTATCCTGTATTTCGGTTATACCATCCATATTCATTTGCGACTTTAAGGCACAGCTCAAATGCATCATCATAGCTACCGTCAACCAGAATAACTTTTGACCCGAACATCAGAAGCTGGGCGATTTTTGCCCGGGGCGCTGTTGCGGGTACAAAAATGACATTCGGCTGCCCCATGGATGCGCAAAGGCCTGCGAGCGCTGCGGCAGCATTTCCCGTGCTGGCTGTGGTAATGATTTTTGCACGGGTCTCTTTTGCTTTTACAAGTGCAACAGCACTTGCTCTATCTTTGAAGGATGCTGTGGGCAGACGTCCGTCATCTTTTAAATAAAAATGTTTGATACCAAAATCGTCTGCCAGGGAATCTAAATTGATAAGAGGGGTATTTCCGACAGGCAGATTCGGAATCCGGCAATTTTCATCCACCGGGAGAAGCGGCTTGTATCGCCAGATAGACATGTCTTTGTCAGCCTTAAGCTGATCTTTGGTAAACTCTTTTTTTATGGCCTCATAATCATATTCAATATCCAGGATACCCTCATTGCCGTGATCCAGACAGATATAGCCAAATTCACCCTTTTTAAATGTTTTTTTGCAGATCATACACCTTGCGTGGCTGACATACTTCATATTGCCCCCTTGACAGTTTAAAACAAAAAGAGCTGGTTCACAGGAAAAGTTATGGACCTTTATTTTTTCTATTCATTTTAAATGTTCCATCACGGAAGTCAATATATTTTTGAGTTTTATATTAAAATTTTTTAGTTCTTATTCAAATAAATTTAAAACTCATTTAAAATAAAGCCTTGATGGTGTCCAGATCAAGTATTTTTCTGCAGATACGATCTGCATCCTTAATGGTTTCTTCAATATCAATCGTTGTAAGTTTATGATCCTGCATCAGAACTTTCCCGTTAATGATGGTGGTATGGACATTTTCGGCTGTGGCGGAATAAACCAGTTGGGATACCGGATTACGGTTGATACCAGGTGATGTGTGGACTTTGTTCAGATCAATCAGGGCAATATCCGCTTTTTTACCGGGTTCCAGACTTCCCAGCGCTTTCTCCATACCGATTGTTTTAGCGCCGCCAAGAGTGGCCATTTCAAACACCTGATGCGCCGGAAGCGCTGTGGGAGACAGAAGCCTGACCTTTTGAATTAAGGCTGCATGACGCATTTCAGTAAATATGCTCAAATTGTTGTTACAGGGCGCACCGTCAGCAGCCACAGATACATTCACACCCATTTTCAGCAGCTCAGGAACCTTGGCGATTCCCGAAGCCAGTTTTAAATTGCTGCTCGGGCAATGGGCAACTTGAGTGCCGGTCCCGGCCAGAATTTTCATCTCTTCATCATCCAGCCAGATGCAATGGGCCAGGACAAGATTTTTCCCGGTAAGCCCAAGTTTTTTTAAATATTTAATGTTGCGCAGCCCCCTCTCCTTTTCAACCAGGGCAATTTCACCCTGGCTTTCCGAGGCATGGGTATGGACAAGCACATCATTGGCCGAGGATATGTCACCCACCTTTAAAAGAAGTTTTTCACTGCATGAAACAACAAAGCGTGGCGTCATGGCATATCTTATTCTGCCATTGGCACCCATGTGCCATTTTTCCATAAGCTGCTCACTTTTCTTTATTGAATCTGACGTATTCTCCATCAGGCCCTTTGGCACGTCGCTTCCGTGGTCCATCATGCATTTTCCCACCACGGCACGATATCCCGTATCCCTCACAGTTTCGCAAATCGCCTCTGTATGATTCACCGTTCCCATATCAAGAATGGATGTTGTTCCGCTCATAATCAATTCAGCAATGCCCAGCCTGGCAGACAGGCAATTGGATTCAAAAGTGTGCTCAGCCTCCAGAGGCCAGATTCGTTTTTTCAACCAGTCTAAAAGTTCCAGGTCATCGGCAAGCCCCCGAAACAGGGTCTGGGTCAGATGGATATGGGGTTGAATAAACCCGGGAATTACAATAAGACCTGATGCATCAATTTGGTTATCTGCTTTTATTTGAATCTTTTTCCCGATTTCTTTGATTACATCATCCTTGATGAGAATATCCGCTTGAATAATTTCTCTTTCAGGATTCATTGTTACCAGCGTGCCGTTTTTTATTAACAAATGAGACAAGGTTGCTCCTTACTTTCGGCTGATTAGTATTTGAATACAGTATAATAATTAATAAAAAATCAGTGCCTGTCAATTTATTTCTTTAATTGTTCAAATTTTTTAATGTCTGTTCAAATAATTTGTATCCGCCTGCAATCCAAATTTATGGGGTTCAACCCCTTTTTTGCATGACGGAATGATCTTTGAGTTTTGTCAGGATGTTAGAAGGATACTGCAAGGTTTTGCTAATAAGAATCTGAACGGTTGACTTTGCAGGGGCTGGGATCAAACCACTGATTGATCAAATCAAATTTTTCCGATGACAGTTTTATCGGGCTCCTGGAAAGCACGAGAGATCTCCAGGAGTTTGGGCTACTTTTTAATTGGGAATGGAGTAGTACAACCACAACCACAAACAACATTGGACTCTACTGCTTTTTTTCCCGGTTTCTGTTGACTGGTTTTTTGAACCTTTTTCTGCTTTTCTTTTTTGGCAGATTCCATATATATCACCTCCTTTCATATCGAACTAATTTATTCATCTTGCACTATTACGACTTTGCTGACCTGGCAGTAACGCGCATGATAGAAATAAAAACGCTTATATTTTCAGTGCCGCTTTGGCAATATCCTGTTTAAGCCACTCTGATGTTTTAAAATGAAGCGTTAGGCCCCGAGCATCTTTGTAAAGCCTTTCAACAATGTGATCCTGGCAATAGCCATGGCCTCCCATGGAAAGATTCCTTTTTGGTCAGATTCCGAAGATTGGGGTACAATGTGTTATTTTGCGAGTTTCTTAGCAAGCCGTATGATTTCTATTTTTTGTTTATAATGCTCGTTTTTTTTGCTCATGCCGATCCCCTTTGTTTTAGCAGTTAATCATTTAAGCATATACTGAAATATAAAATTAAAAAAAGACTATTCCTCTTCGGCCAGATCCTCCAATCGGGATCTTACTTCGTTGAGTTCTCTTTGCAGCTCTTTTTCCCAGTTTTTAAGAATAGTTTTTTTGTCTTGGGCGGCATCTAACTCCCCTTCACGAATTTTGCCAGTCCCTTTACATCCACATGAGCAGACTTTAGAAAGAAGATCTTGACATTGTTCAAGAGCCTCCTCGTTTATTTTGTAAGGTATCCAATATCCTTTACGCTCACTTCGGACTAAACCAGCATGCCGAAGGATCTTAAGATGTTGCGAAACTGCAGATGGGGTGATTTCGAGTGTTTCAGATAGCTCGTTAACCCCCAATGGTCCATTCTTTTTTAAAAGATCAATAATTTGTATTCGATTTTCAACGCCAAGAACTTTGAACATCTCTGCTTGAGTAAGTATCATTCCCACGCCCTATTTAAGTTGTTTCTTAAATGCTAAATCAAATTTTCAGAGTTGTCAATGTTTTCTTTCAAGGCTCAAATATTCTAAGGCCGGTCCTGAATAGTAATTGTTGCAACTTCCACAGCTAAGTTTTATATCTTTGAGCAGGTAAAGACTATAGTGAATCTGCCTATAAGCTTTCCATGGGAAGGCTAAAACAGATGTAAAATATTCTTAAGATCGCTTTTTCTTTCCATTATCTCTTCTTTGGTCAGACCATCAAGCTCATGTGGAAACACAAGCCATTCATCACTTTTGTGCGCGTAGTAATCGGGCTTGATATCTACAGCACACTTTGAGGGCTTGTACCAGGTGCAAGCCACACGGATATCGGCAGGCGTATTTAGTCTGGATTGCTTCTTTATCTCTTTGATCAATGCATCTACGCTACGTCCGGAATCAAAAACATCATCAACAATGAGCAAACCATCCTTTGAATTCGCGTTTTCAATTAGATAGTGCAAACCATGAACACGAATTTTTTTAGACTGCTTATTGATACCATAATACGAAGATGTTCGTACTGAAATATGGTCGGTACTTACGTTTTTATATTCAAAATATTCCTGTACTGCAATACCGATAGGTGTGCCTCCTCTCCATATACCGACGATAAACTGAGGACGAAACCCATCCATATAAATCTCATGTGCCAGTTTAAAAGAACTTTCTAACAACTTTTGGGCTGTGATATAAACTTTTTCCATATATTCTATCCGTTATTAAACCATTATATGTTTTCAACTTCTTTCATATTGAATAACAAGCGCTTTTTTGTCAATAAAATACACTTTTCAAATAATTTTGAAACAATATTAAAAAATTTGATAGATTGATTAAAAAATTATTGACACGTTTTATCGGGTTATGTATAACTATCTATATGTCATAATCAACAGCGTTAAGAATTGTCTCAAAAGCCGGACAAAAAAAGGTGCTTATGATAAAAGCAAACTGGCAATATAATAACATTCCCAAGAAAAATTCGGCAATATCCACCCTCATATTTACAGAAAAATCTGCCGGAAAGGCAAATGCAGTTTAAAAAAAACAATACTATATATGAAAGGAAAGAATATAATGGATTATTCACAGATAAAAGATAAAGCAGAAAGTTATAAAGAGGATATGACCCTTTTTCTAAGGGACCTTATCCGGCTTCCCGGTGAGAGCTGCGGGGAAAAAGAGGTTGTTTTAAGAATCCAGGAAGAGATGAAAAAGGTGGGGTTTGACGAGGTAGTCATTGATCCCATGGGGAATGTTTTAGGATTTATGGGAGAAGGCGAGACCTTGATCGGATATGATGCCCATATTGATACGGTTGCTGTAGGAAATAAAGACAATTGGAATTTTGACCCCTATCAAGGATACGAAACCTACGAAGAGATCGGCGGAAGAGGCGCATCTGATCAGCTTGGCGGGCTCGTCTCGGCGGTTTACGGGGCAAAGATCATGAAGGATATGAACCTGCTTGTGGGATCTAAAATCGTTGTGACGGGAACTGTGCAGGAAGAGGACTGTGACGGTCTTTGCTGGCAGTACATTATAAACGAAAGCAAGATTAAACCAGAGTTTGTTGTTGTTACCGAGCCCACAGATGGAAATATCTATCGGGGTCAGAGGGGACGTATGGAGATCCGGGTTGAAGTCCAGGGTATATCCTGCCATGGTTCAGCCCCGGAAAGAGGTGACAATGCTATTTATAAAATGGCAGAGATTGTAACAGAGGTTAAAAATCTCAATGAAAAGCTCCTTGATAATGATTTTCTTGGAAAAGGCACCCTTGCCGTATCCCAAATCTTTTTTAGTTCACCATCAAGGTGTGCAGTTGCTGATATGTGCGCGATTTCCGTTGACAGACGGCTGACGGATGGGGAAACCTATCAAATGGCTCTCCAGCAAATCAGCGATCTTGAAAGTGTAAAAAAATATGAAGCCAAAGTGACCATGTACAAATATGACAGACCTTCTTATACCGGTCTTGTCTACCCTACGGACTGCTATTTCCCCACCTGGGTAATTCCCGGGGATCATGAAGCGACAAAGGCAATGGTTAAAGCTTTTAAGGGGATGTATGGTGAGCCGAAAGTAGACAAATGGACATTCTCCACAAACGGGGTTTCCATCATGGGACGGTATGAAATTCCCTGTATCGGTTTCGGACCCGGCAAGGAAGAGCAAGCCCATGCACCCAATGAAAAAACCTGGAAGGCGGACCTTGTGCAATGTGCTGCTGTTTACGCTGCGATCCCGAAAAACTATCTTGCAGACAAATAGTGCTTGAACGAAAACTTGCCCATCTGCTGCGTTGCTGCAAAAGTCTGAAATCCTCATGTACAAGAGTACACTCCGGTTTCAGACTTTCTTGCGCCTTACATATGGGCAAGTTTTCATCCAGGCACGGGTTTTCGGTCAGCCACTAAATAAGAAAAATTAGTTTTTTGTAATTTAGAAGTATTGATTTATTATTTAAGGAGAGAATACAATGTCAAATTTAGAATCATCAGATTTAAAAACAATGATAAAAAGTCTTGGAGACCTGGATTTTAAGGATATGTACAACAATGATTTTCTCTTAACCTGGGAAAAAAGTGCTGATGAACTCCAGGCCGTGTTCCAGGTGGCGGATATTTTGAGAAAAATGAGACAAGAAAACATCTCGTCCAAGATATTTGATTCTGGTCTCGGGATTTCACTTTTCCGGGACAATTCAACAAGAACAAGATTCAGTTTTACCAGTGCATGTAATCTTTTAGGCCTTGAGGTTCAGGATTTTGATGAGGGCAAATCCCAGATTGCCCATGGAGAAACCGTTCGCGAAACCGCAAACATGATCTCTTTTATGGCGGATATTATCGGTATCAGAGATGATATGTATATCGGCAAAGGCAACACCTATATGCGCAATGTCTCAGACTATGTAAAACAGGGCCATTCAAAAGGCGTGCTTGAGCAGAGACCAACCCTTGTGAATCTTCAATGCGATATTGATCACCCCACCCAAAGCATGTCTGACATGCTTCATATCATCAACCACTTCGGCGGTGTAGAAAATCTTAAAGGGAAAAAAATTGCCATGACATGGGCATATTCTCCTTCTTATGGTAAACCCCTGTCTGTTCCCCAGGGAATTATCGGCCTGATGAGCCGGTTCGGTATGGTTGTTTCCCTTGCCCATCCAAAAGGGTATGATCTCATGCCGGAAGTGGAAGAAGTGGCAAAGAAAAATGTGGCTGCATATGGCGGAAGTTTCGTTAAA
>JAKIUJ010000146.1 GCA_021647625.1 Desulfobacula sp. | reverse complement strand
ACCTTGATTTTCTGGGTAGGGCCATCAAGCATAGAATTATCATTCATAACCGGGTTTTTTTTCATGCCGGTAACATTAGTAAACCGGATGAACTTGTTGTTGTTGCTGATTTTTTCTTAACCCTTTCCCGGGTTAACTGGAGTATCATTTCCGGCATATTTGAAAATAAATTAATTATAGTGCTTCGAAATGACGGGCTTAGAAAAGGGGCGGGAAATACGGCTAAAGAAGCGTTTTCGGTGTTTGGATCAGCCGGGGGGCATAAGACTATGGCCCGGGCGGAATTGGAATTAAAAAAAATACGAAAATTGATTCATTCTGTGGGCAAAAAGGCTGTTGGCGATTGGATTATCCAGCAGATTGAAAAAACCGCAGGAAAGAAGATTGAATAGCCCTATGGGTGATCAGGAAAAACCAAATCGGGAGAGGGCATTATCCACCAGTGAACAGCGGTATCGGACACTTGTTGAAACAATGGGGGACGGGCTAAGCGAGATTGATGAACATCAAAAGACCACCTATGCCAATGAAATGCTGTGTCAGATGTGGGGGCGTTCCAGGGATGAAATAATTGGAAAAACAGTGGAACGGTTTCTGGATAAAGAAAACAAAAAAATTCTTTTGGATCAGCTTGAAAAACGAAAACGAGGCAGTACAGAACCTTACGAAATAGTATGGATTCAAAAAAATGGTTTAAAGCTGCATACGCTGATGACACCCACCCCATATTTTGATTCAAATGGTAATTTTAAGGGCAGCTTTGCCGTTATCACAGACATATCACAACAGCAAAAAGAAAAAAATCAGCTTGAAATGCGGGTCAAAAAAAGAACAAGCGAGCTTGAAAATAAAACTTTGAGCTTAGAAGAAGTGAATACTGCACTGCGGGTGTTGCTTAAAAAACGTGAAGAAGACAAAACCCTTTTGGAAGAGCAGATGATGATCAATGTCAGGGAACTCGTTTTGCCCTATATTGAACGTATGCATCAGACACAGCTCACAGACAGGCAAAAGGGGTGCCTTGATATTATGGAATCCACCTTAAATGATATTGTATCTCCTTTTTTACATAGGCTTTCTTTGGAATTTTTGAATCTTACACCCTCGGAAATCCAGGTGGCCAATCTGGTAAAGCATGGAAAAACATCCAAGGAAATTGCCCGGATTTTAAATCTTTCTGACAAGACTATTGAGTTCTATCGTAAACGGATTAGAAAAAAAGTCGGCATTACCAATCAGAGTGTCAATTTAAGAACTTTTCTTATTTCCATTAAATAGCAGGTATATTTTATACCTGGTTTCCTCCTGGTTTATACCCCTTGTGCCGGTTTCCCCCCCAATGTATTAATATACCACAATTTAATTTGGGAATATTTCGATGCATGATTTTGAACAAAAAAAGATAGTATATAAAATAATGAAAGGAGGTGGGTTTAAGGGTTTACAAAAGAGTGTACTTAATGAATCAATTATTTAAGGGCTTACTCAACATGTAAAACTATGTTTGACTGAGCCATTAAGGAGACGTTTAAAATGAAAAAAACTATTAGTTACTGGGTAATCCCTCTTTTATTTATTGCATTTTTTTTTCCGTCCTACGCATCATCCAAACCACTTAAACTTACCTATTCCAATTTTTTTCCCCCTAAACATATTCAAAGTGTCCTGGCCCAACAATGGTGCGATGAAGTTAAAAAAAGAACCCATGGAAAAGTGGTCGTTGAATACTATCCAGGTGGAACACTGACCAAATCAAAACAGGTTTATGACGGTGTTGTAAACGGGCTTTCCGATGTCGGTATGGCATTATTCGCCTATACACGAGGACGGTTTCCCGTCATCGAAGCGGTTGATCTTCCTTTGGGTTACACCAGCGGTGTTGTGGCAACAAAAGTGGTGAACGATGTTTACAATGAATTTAAACCCAAAGAGCTTAACGATACCGAGGTGATGTATCTTCACGCCCATGGCGCAGGCCTTCTGCATACCAAAGGCAAAGCTGTCCGGAACATGACGGACTTTAAAGGCATGAAGCTTCGGGGACATGGGACAAGCGCTCTTGTGATCCGGGCTCTGGGCGGCACCCCTGTCTCTTTACCCATGCCTGAACTCTATCAAAGTCTTCAAAAAGGGATCGTTCAAGGTGCATTATATCCAATAGAAGTAAATAAGGGTTGGAGAATGGCCGAAGTCGCTGAGTACTTGACCATGAGTACCTCCATTGCCTATACTTCTTCTTTTTTTATTGTAATGAACAAAGGCAAATGGGCAAAGATTCCAGCAGACCTTCAAATAATCATTAAAGAAATTAATCAGGAATGGATCGGCAAACACGGAAAAGCATGGGATGAGAGTGATCGTGCCGGTCTTGAATATTTTAAAAGTAAAGGGCACGAAATCATTGAGCTCAGTGATGCTGAATCCAATAAATGGAAAAAAACCGTTGCTCCTGTCTTGGAGGATTATATAAAGAAAATGGATAAAAAAGGATTTGATGGTAAAAAAATTGTTGAATTCGTAAAAAACAGTCTTGCAAGTTACCAATAGCATAAGCGCAATAGCATAAGCGCAATAGCATAAGCGCAATAGCATAAGCGCAATAGCATAAGCGCAATAGCAAAAAGCGCAATAGCAAAAAGCGCAATAGCAAAAAGCCTCATTCAAATTTTTAAATCGGGATAGTGCAAAAAGATGTTTTCACTATCCCAACCCCGCATAAGGAAACATTAAAATGGATCACCAGCCTTTTTGGAACCCGGTCATTGAGACAATGCCAAGAGAAAAACTTGTCCAGCTTCAACTTAAAAAATTCAAGCGGATCTTCAACTGGACATATTCGCATTCTAAGTTTCATAAAGGTCTCTTTGATTCAGCCGGTGTCACCCCGGATGATATCCGCTCATTGGCAGATATTAAAAAAGTTCCAAAAGTTGAGAAATCAATGATGCGTGATTTTCAATGTAAAGATCCATTTCCATATGGAGATGCGTTGTGTGTGCCACTTGAAGAGGTGTCGATATTCCGGCAGACCAGCGGAACAACCGGACAGCCTGTTTATCAACCCGATACCTGGCAGGATTGGGAATGGTGGTCGGAGTGTTGGTCGTATATTTTATGGGCTCAGGGATACCGGCCATCAGACCGCGTGTTTATTCCTTTTGGATATAATATTTTTGTTGCCTTTTGGGCCGGGCATTACGCAGCTGAAAAACTGGGC
The DNA here is from genome assembly GCA_021647625.1 of Desulfobacula sp. Classification (GTDB taxonomy): domain Bacteria; phylum Desulfobacterota; class Desulfobacteria; order Desulfobacterales; family Desulfobacteraceae; genus Desulfobacula. The sequence goes on along the minus strand of JAKIUJ010000146.1, from coordinate 7,413 downwards.
TGTGAAGTTGTCCCGGGCGGAGTTTTAGATACCCAGTCCCGAATTTTAAAAATCCAGGAGCTTCAGGCAACCGCCATGATGGCCACGCCGACCTATATACTGAATATGGCGGATGTGGCAAAAAATAAAATGGGCATTGATCCAAGTTTGCTTTCTATCAACAAAATTACCTGTGCCGGGGAACCGGGTGCGGGGATTCCCAGCACCAAAAAAAGAATGGAGGATGCCTGGGGTGCAAAAGTATTCGATCATTCAGGCGCAACCGAGATTGGTGCCTGGTCGTATGAATGTGCGCATCAACCCTGTGGCATGCATGTGAACGAGGCCATGTTTCTTGTTGAAATAGAGGATATAAAAACCGGTAAAATTATTGAAGAACCGGGTAAAAAAGGCAAAATGATTATCACGGCGTTAGACCGTATTGCGCAACCATGTATCCGGTTTGATTCCAAGGATGTGATTGAATGGGATTTTGGACCCTGTTCATGCGGTCGAACCTTTCGTGTCATCCGGGGAGGGGTCATCGGCAGGGCGGATGATATCACAAAGGTAAAAGGGGTGCTTTTATCTCCGGCAGCCATTGAAGAAGTGGTTCGCTCCATTGAAGGGCTCGGAGATGAATTTGAAGTCATCGTGGATAAACAAGGCGATATTGACCGGATAAAACTCAAAGTTGAGCTCAAACCCGAAGTGGCACAATCGAGTATTGAAACTGCTTTGAAAGATCAGTTGCGTTTAAAAACAAATCTGGGCTATCGAATTGAATATTATGATTATGGCAGTCTGCCCAGGTATGATGTTAAAGCAAAGCGGTTTAAGGACCTTCGAAAAAAACACGCTATTGACAAGGAGTGCCGGTTATGAAGAATATCCCTGACATACAAACGATGAATGATAAAATACTAAAGATTAAAACCCTGCTTGAGGAACTTGATTCTGATGCAGATTTTTTCCCGGCATTGTCCAGAAATTCTAAAAGAGCATTGGCAAGTATCAAAATGCTGGAACTCAATATTTGTGATATCATATCATTTAATTTAGATTGAGCAGAACAATTTTATGCACACAGGGTACAAGACTGCTCATGTACAGTAGTACACTCCTATTTCAACATTTCCTGCGCCCTGCATATGGACAACTTTGTGAGCTTTGCTCCTCTACTAGCCGCCCGAACATAAGTTTTCGGTCAGTCATTAATGAGCGGCAGATAGTGTGATGATAAAAGTTGACCCCTGATCAAGTTCACTGGTAACTTCAATCCGGCCATTATGGGCCTTTATTATTCCTTTAACTATACTTAATCCAAGACCTAATCCTTTATTGGTACGACTTTGGTCTCCCCTGTAGAGACGATCCCATATTTTTGGAAGCTCATCTTTACCAATACCTATTCCGGTGTCCTGAATTTTTATTATGATTTGGTTGTTTTTGTGCAATGCTTGAAGAGTGATTATACCCCCCGAAGAAGTGAATTTGATAGCATTGTCAAGAATGTTGGCTAATGCCTGGCTGATTTTTGTGTGATCAATCATTATTTCTATTCGTTCCGGAATCGACAATTTAATTCTAATTTCTTTTTCTTCAGCGACTAACTGATACATTTCTGCAATTCTTTCGATCAAAACCGAAAGGTTCACAGGCTTTTTGTCAATATTCATTACCCCTGTCTCAGCTTCTGAGATATCCATGATGGTTTCTAAAATTTTTAAGATATGATCGGATTCTTCAATGTTAGTTTCAAGAGCATCTCTTAAAAGGTCTTTTTTAGAATTTTCTAACAGCGCTATCTCTGCTACATTCCTAAATCTTGTCATTGGGGTTCTAAGGTCGTGCGCTACATTATCCAATGAGTTTTTCATATTTATAATCAGGAGATTGATATTCTCGAGCATTTCATTAAACAGGCCGGTAAGTTCATCGACTTCATCCCCGGTCATCGAACGTGGTAACTTAGTGGTCATTTTTCCAATATCGATGGACTGAACAGCTTGGATGACCTTCCTTATTGGCGCAAGTGTAAGGTATGAAAGAAATATTCCACCAACAAGCCCAAGAAGAAAAAGCAAGATCATAATGATAATAAAAATTTTACGAAACTGCTCTAAAACCTTTTCCCTTCCTTCGCTGCTCATACCTACCTGAACCCAATGCCCGTTTGATGATAGTGTTGAGTTAACATCCAGAATATAATTTCCTTTAATTGATGATATCTGTATCCATGATTTGGTATTTTTTGGAATGGTTTTTCCCAAAATTGACAGATCAAACCCCTTCCATTGATTTTGAAAAAAAATGTGCAGTGTCTTGTTTTCGTTATCGGCAATCCGGATAAAAAGAGGTTTTGTTCTGCTGGGATTGTTGTTCCCCATTAAAAAATTTTCAATAGCAGCCATCCCGTCAATTCCATATATTGCGGAAATTTCATTCAACTCAAGTAAAATTTCTTCATGATCCTGATTTTTTATTGTTGTTGAAATAAAATAATATGTTATTAGAAAAAGCAAAAGGGAACTTAGAATAAATACTGTAGAATACCAGGCAGATATTTTGAAACTAAGTGTCTGGGTAAAATTATAAAGGCGTTTTAAGAACATACCCGACACCTCGAATCGTTTGAATCATTTTCCCGGCAAAATTCTTATCAACCTTGCCTCTTAACCGACAGACCAAGACATCTACCACATTCGTCTGTGGATCAAAATGGAAATCCCAGACATGCTCCAGTATCATTGTTTTGGAAACGACCCGGCCTGCATTGCGTGCCAGATATTCCAAAAGTGAAAATTCCCTTGGCTGGAGTTCAAGTTTTTTTCCTGCGCGGCAGGCATCTCTTTTTAAAAGGTCAATTGACAAATCGCCAATAGTAAGGCTGCCGGATTCAACAAAACCCGTAGATCTCCGGATCAAGGCCTGTACTCGGGCCAAAAGCTCTGAAAAAGCAAAGGGTTTTACCATATAATCATCCCCTCCTTTTTGGATACCGATAACACGGTCTCCAACAGAGCGTTTAGCACTCAGGATAAGAACAGGTGTGTTAATATGTTTTTTCCTGATTTTTTCCACAATGCTCAGGCCGTCCATTGTTGGAAGCATAATATCAATGATCATGACATCATAAGATTCCATAACTGCCATTTGCAGCCCATCCTCACCGTCACCGGCATGGTCCACTGCAAAACCTTCCTGTTTTAGTCCTTTTATGATGAAAGATGCAATTTCAATATCATCTTCCACTATTAGCAATCGCATACCAAAACCCTTTTTATTTTTGATGAATGGTTTAAGGCCAAATCATTCCGGCTTTATATTTGAGGGGGTATGAAATGGTATTTAGTTGAAACAATTCACTTTCTCATTAAAAACTATATAGAATGCTTGATATTGTCAATATTGGAAAAATTACCTTTCAAAAAGGTAATCTTGGGGAAAGGTTTCTGTAATGTTGTGTATGTATATTAATTTTGGAATTTCAAATAAGAGATAAGGATATAAATGCATTGATGGCTACATTTTCAGTTTATCAAAAAAAACGTGGCGCTATATTTATTTTTTTCACCCTTCTTTTTATCATGCTGTTTGCCGGCTGCGGGAAGGAGAAAAGTTCGTCTGATCCGGATGTTGTCGCTGTTTATGACGGCGGGCAGATTACCCGTAAGGAGGTCGAAGACAATATTGAAAACCTTGTTCAAAGAGTAGCTCCTGATATGATTGAGCAGATCAAAAATAAGGAGGTTTATAAACGTTTGATCCAGAGCATGGCCGTGGATCAAATGGTAAAGGCAAAGATCAAGGAGAAAAAACTTGATAAAAAAGATAATATAAAACATGCCTTAAAGCACATATCAGAAGAGATAAATATCAATGAAATGCATTCCCGAGCCCATGACAGCAAAATTAAAGTCTCCCAGACAGATATCAAAATATACTATGAAAATAATAGAGAAACGTTTAAAAAAAGGCCGCTCAATGAAGTGAAAGAGGATATTCGGGATATTCTGCAAGAAAAAAAAGAAACAGAATATTTTAAGAGCTATATGGAAGATTTAAAGAAAAATGCTGTGATTACTCGTGAAGACAGGCTTCTTAAGGTTCCTGTTCCAAGTAAGACAGATCTTAAAATCTTTTTTGAGGAAAATAGAACAAAATATGGTGGTCCGAAAAAATCATATTCAGATGTAAAAGATCAGGTTTTAACTGACCTGAGTAAGAAAAAAGAACACAAATGGTTCAAACAAAACAAGAACAGGACTCTTTTTACCATCCATGGAAAAAGACACACGGTTGGTGAATTTTATGAAGAATTCAATGAGCTTGCCTTTTCTGAACAAGAAAAGTATCAAACCTATGATTCCAAGATAGACTTGCTTGAAAGAATAATTCAAAGACTGCTGGTTGTTGAGGATACCTACGATCAGATGCTGGATACTGAAACAAAAGAAGAAGTATCACATGCAAGGGAAGATATTTTAAAACAGCTTCTTCACCAGGAAGAGGTAGATGACAAACTCGAAATTAAGGATGATCAGGTAAAAGCATATTATGAACAACATAAAAAAGAATTTAAAAAACCACCCCGGGTGAGAATCAGTTATATCCGGATTGGTTTTGGACAGACCGATGACGAAGGGCAAAGGGCAAAATTAAAGGTAAAAGAAGCCTATAAAAAATTAAAACCAGGATTTTTTAAAAAAGGGGCCTCTTTTGAAAATATTGCCATGGAATATTCCGAAGATCCTGAAACAGCAAAGAATGGCGGGAAACTGGATAAGTGGATTTCAGAAGGAGAGAATATTATTGAAGAGATTTCATCCCATCGATTTCATGAAAAGGTAACGGGTTTGTCAAAAGATGAAATAAGCTCGCCATTCCAGTTTAACGGCAGTTGGTACATTGTTATGGTTAAAGAGCGAAAAGAACCTGAACAGGTGACATATGAAGATGCCAGGGACCATATTAAAGAGGCTTTATTGCAGCAGAAACACGAAGAATTGACATACGGTATGGGTGAGACCCTGCTCAAGCAGGCGAACCTCATCATTTTCGACGATATTATTGAATCAATGTTAAAAAATAAATAAAAAGGAGGTTTTCCAGTGTATATGAGTAGAAAGGAAAAGGCACTTCTTATAACCATCTGTGCTAATTTTTTGTTAATTGCACTGAAATTTATCCTGGCCGGAATGTCTGGGAGTTTGGCATTAAAAGCCGGTGCATGGCATTCTTTTTCAGATATATTCGTATCTGGAATGGTCCTGACGGGGCTTTTTCTGTCACGGCAAGAGGATCTGAGCCTTTCAAAAGGGATCAGCCGGATTGAAAATTTTGTATCCATTCTTGTATCCTTTTTTATCCTCTACATAGGGTATGAAATTTTTACCGAAGTAATAAAAGGGGAGCAAAGAGTTCTCAGCCAGGTTCCCATCGTCATAGCAGGGGCTGTTTTGACCATAATTATCAGCTATTTTATGGCTCGTTATAAACTTTATGTCGGAAAGGAGACAAATTCACCAAGCCTGATTGCCGACGGGTATCACTCCATGATGGATATGTATAGTTCCGTGATTGTAGTGGTCGGGCTGACCGGTTATCTGGTCGGATTAAGGAATATGGACAAACTTGCAGCTGTAGTTATTGTAATCCTGATTGTTCTGGCTGCCATTGAGATTTTTACAAATTCCTTTAAAGCACTTCGCAAAGGTGGGCTTCCGAATACAGCTCACCAAAATCTGCCTTTGGAAACTATGGGGAGATATATACGGAAGATTAGAACTTTTGGATTGCCGCTATTAATAGTTATCTATTTTGCTTCCGGCATTTACTTTGTTCAGTGGGATCAGGTTGGAATTGAAAAGCGTTTCGGAAAACCAATTGATATACAAGTGCCTCCCGGTATCCATTACAGGCTTCCATGGCCCATAGCCCAGGTCGATCTGGTCAATATTGCCAATATTGAGGCGATTGAAACCAGCCCGGTTCTCATGCTGACCGGCGATGAAAATCTTGTTGAGGTCAATACTTCTGCACATTACACTATAAAAAATGCTATAAATTTTGCATATCGAATAAAAAATCCAAACGAACTTGTGCGATATGCTGTTGAGTCAGCAGTCAGGCAAAGTGTGAGTCAGGCTTCAGTCGATTCTCTTCTTACCACCGGTAAATCAGATATTATCGCACAAACCTGGAAATTAACACAAGAAATATTAGATAGAGCCCTGTCCGGAATCAGGCTGGTAAATGTTCAACTTCTTCAGGCAATCCCTCCCCAGGAAGTCATAAATGCCTTTCAGGAAGTGGCAAGTGCCAGGGAGGACAGGGCCACCTATCTTAATGAAGCCATTGCTTATCAAAATGAAATAGTACCGCTTTCACGGGGCAAAGCCGCTGAAATGATTGCTCAAGCTATTGGATATAGAGAGAAAAAAATAAATTATGCAACTGGTGAAGCACAAAATTTTCTTGATCGTTTAGGAGAGTATGAAAAAGCCACGGATGTCACGCGAACTCGCATGTATATAGAAAAAATGGAAAAAATATTGGCAAATACAGATAAACTTATCCTTGATTCCCAAATTAAGGTTGGGAGCTCGGATTTATGGTTTGTTAAAGGTAAGGGTGCCGGAAAAATTCTTAGGGAGATAAAATAAAATGAGTATAAGAAAGATAATATTGATCAGCCTGATGGCTGTAAGTTTTGGTGCCGTTAATTTGATATTTTTTCAAGTCGATTTGACACAATATGTTGTTGTTACCCAGTTTGGGAAACCCATAAGAGCGGTTACCGATCCCGGCCTGCATTGGAAACTGCCGGATCCGATTCAGAGTATTCAACGTTTTGATAACCGGCTCATGGTATTTGTACCGAATAAAGCTGAGTTTTTGACCAAAGATAAAAAAAATATCGTAGTTGAGTCTTATCCTGCCTGGAAAATAATAAGGCCGATTGAGTTTATGAAAACCGTAAAAGATATTCCTGGTGCCCAGGCAAGGTTAACTGATATTGTGTCCTCAGAACTTGGTTTCGCTTTTGGAAAGTATGACCTGACATCTCTGGTCACAACCGATAAAAACAATATGAAATTAAAAGAAATGATGGACAGCATAACCCGGAACTCAAATGATAAGATCAAAGAGTATGGAATGTCAATACTTGATGTCCGGGTTAAGGTCTTAAGTTTTCCTGAAAAAAATAAGCTGAGTGTATTTCAGAGGATGAGAGCCGAAAGAGAAAAAATAGCTCGTAAATACAGATCAGAGGGGTCTGAAGAAGCATCAAAGATCAGGGCACAGGCGGATAAAGAAAAAACGATTCTTCTTTCCAAAGCATATGAAGAGGCGCAGAAACTTAAAGGGGAAGGTGATGCCCAGGCAATCAGGATTTATGCGGACGCTTTTCAAAAAGATCCTGAATTT
>JAKIUJ010000002.1 GCA_021647625.1 Desulfobacula sp. | reverse complement strand
AGTATAAAACGTATAAATATAATAATACCAGAGTAACAAGTTCTACACGATATATTTTATACGAAGGTCCTCTTTCTCCAATTGACCAAGTAGGACGTAACTTTGATGGACGCAGTAAGTCAGTAGCGACTACATCTATTTCAAACGTCAGGGTTTTGGATAAGATCTTGTTTAAAAATGGGTCTCTTGAATTTGGATTGGTTCAAGACCGACTAGATGTATATCAAGGTGGTGCTTCACAGTACGATATTCCAAGAGTTGGTAGCTTTACTGTTTTTGATAAAAATCAACAACAAATTTTCGAACGTGCAGATGTCGCTGTGTATAAAGCAAAAGAAAAAGGCAGGAATCAGGTATTGGTCTATTAATTAATGTCTGATCGAAAATCAATTTAAAAAAGGATGCTAAAAAAGGATATGACGCTCCACACTCAAAAAGAACTTGAATTTTTGCTCAACCACCCAAAGACAAGCCACGCAACATCCGATGTAAATAAAGAGACCATCGAGAGACGAGCTTTTTCTCCGAAGCAAATAAAGCTTTTTGCATCAAAATATTCAAATCTTGAACCTTTATTGGAATGCACTTTTAAAAAAGATAACCAAGCGCAACGGTTATTACCTGATATTATAGATAATTCTGTTGTGAAATTGATTTCCGGGGGGCAAAAAAATCAAAGAGAGAAAAAAAATTTTTGTCTTCGCCGGAATATCGGTGTTATTTTTTCAGGTGGACCTGCACCTGGCGGCCATAATGTCATCTCCGGAATTTATGATGAAACTAAAAAATATAATCCTGAATCAAAGGTGTATGGGTTTTTGATGGGACCTGCCGGGTTGCTTGAATCGAAATATGTTGAAATTACGGCAAGTCTTGTAGATGCACACCGTAATATGGGTGGCTTTTCCATGATCAAGACCGGACGCGCCAAAATTGATTCTGTAAATAAAATTCAATTGGCTTTAAAAACGTGCATGTCGCTTGAGTTGGATGCACTGGTGATTATTGGCGGCGATGATTCAAATACCAATGCGGCTTTTTTGGCCCAGGCTTTTAAAAATTCCGGTATTAAGGTCATTGGTGTACCCAAAACCATTGATGGTGATATCCAGGTAAAATCCAATGAGGGGCAGACGCTTTGTGCCATTTCGTTTGGATTTCATACGGCTGCGGTTGCTTTTTCTCGAAATATAAGTAATTTGACCACAGATGCCAGCTCCGATATCAAATACTGGCATGTCTGTAAAGTCATGGGCAGGGTGGCAAGCCATCTTACTTTGGAATGCGCATTTCAGACTCATGCAAACTTAAGTCTTATTGGAGAAGAGTTTGCTGATTATGTTGATCAGCGCCGAATAGACAAAGCCAAAAAAAAAAAAATCATCGATTATACTGCTTATGGAATGACTTTGCGTCATCTGTCCCGCTTGATATGCGATACCATTTTAAAACGGGCGGCAAGTGGTAAAAATTTTGGTGTGATTATTATCCCGGAAGGTATTCTCGAATTCATAAATGAAATTCAGATTTTTATTATAAAATTAAATAAAATTATTGCTGACTATAATCGTATCCACGACCTTGATTTTCATACCTCTTTTCCCTTGGTAACAAGCAAACTTGACTATCTTAAAAGATTGTCCCAGGGGCTTGCGGATACCGGCGGGATACTCATCTGGAATTTAAGGGATGATGAGTTGTTTAATCAGCTGCCGACATTTTTCCAAAAAGGCCTTTTGGTGGAACGGGATACTCATGGCAATTTTCAGTTTTCACAAGTACGAACAGAGCAGATTATTCTGGATATGGTCAAAGAGTATCTTGGGGTATTAAAAGAACAGGGGCGTTATAAAATTGGAATTGACAGATTGTCTTATACCGGAATCATGGAAAATGCCATGCTGAACAAAGATGGCTTTGCCAAGGCGATTTTTCAAGATCCGGATTCAAAATTTTTGTTGATGAAAAAAAATATAATTTCTCGGAAAACACTGCATCAGGCATTGGTGGACAGCAACATCATAGGTGCCGATGAAACGATTCCAGACGCAGTATTGGAACTCTTTAAGAAATCCGAGCCCCAATTTAAAACCCAGACACATTTTTACGGATATGATGGCAGAGGCTCCGATCCAACCCATTTTGATTGTAACTATACCTACAATCTTGGATTGACTGCATTTCATCTGATTGCCAACGGTGCCACAGGCCAGATGGCGGCAATCAAAAACCTTGAAAAAACATTTGATGAATGGGAACCCATTGGTATCCCCATTGCCGGCCTGATGCACCTTGAAGAGAGAAAGGGCAAATTGGAACTGGTTATTGAAAAAAGTATCGTTGATCTGAACTCCAATGCATTCAGAGTGTTTAAAGCCCTGCGGGATCAATGGCTTGCCCTTGAATCCAACCAGGACAGATACCGACGACCCGGGCCGGTCATGTTTTCAAAAAACACAGAGGAAGACAGACCCATCACATTGATATTGAATTCGATTTGATATTTTTTTTATTTGGTTGTCAGCTTATTGACCGGTAGTGTCGTACGTCGTTCCGTGCCGATCCATTCCGATGGTGGCGGGGAAGCTATAAAAGCATTGATTCGATCAAGATATGATTGATACAGCCTATCGGGCTCGTTTTGATAAAGTGTTTCCATTATGGTTTTTGCAGTTTTAAAATTTTGATTCTGGTAGGCTGTAACTCCCTTTTCAAATTGTTCGACTTTTTTTATCAACTCCGCATCAGGGATACCATTTGTCAGTGGTTCAAAAAGATCAAGAGCCTGTGAACGTCCCTTTACCTGGACTTTATCAATATATCGGCAAAAAAAGGTGTCCTTGATGATATTTTTTGTAGCATCTGAGATCAGGATGGTTGTTCCGTAATTTTTATTGGCGCCTTCAAGCCTTGAGGCGATATTGACATTGTCTCCCATAACCGTATAGTCAAATCGCTCCTTACTTCCAAAATTACCAACACTCATCAGTCCGGTATTGATACCAATTCCAACACGAATGTCCGGCAGGTTTTGGTTTGCAAAATCACCGGCAAGATTGGAAATCTCAGCCTTAATTTCCATTGCTGCGCGAACCGATTTTAGAGCATGCATTGGATCATCTTTGGGGGCACCCCAGAATGCCATGATGGCGTCACCAATAAACTTATCCACGGTTCCCTTGTTCTTCATAATAATATGACTCAAACAGGTTAAATAATTGTTCATGAAATTTCCCAGATCCCGGGAGTTCATTTTTTCGGAAATACCTGTAAATCCCCTTATGTCACAAAATAGCACGGTGAGAATCTTTTCCTCGCCCTTTAGTGACAAGGCCTTTGGGTTTCGGATCAATTCGGAAACCACATCTTTGGAAACATAGTGGGAAAATGCTTTTCTAATATATCGCTTGGCTTTTTGTTCTTTAAAGGCATTATAAATACTGGTTATCAATAAAATAAATCCGCATGTGACAAGCGGATACGTCATACCGACATATCGATGATTCAGGAAAAAATAATAATAGTTCACTACACTGGCAGATAAAATCAGGATTACGGCACCCAGACTGCCGGCCAGAGGCCCTAAAAATGAGAGAATAAGTGCAAGTAAAAGTCCACCAGCGATAATTAGCGTATAGGTCAATCCAATTTCAGTTAAATGATCATAGACAAAGGGATCTGATTGGATCAGGTTATCAATAATATTGGCATTGATTTCAACCCCGGGGACGGCTCTTGAAAAAGGGGTTGTTCTTAAATCATACAAGCCTTTGGATGACGAGCCGATAATGATAAATTTTTCAGTCACTTCAGACACTCGTTTTCCATTTAAAATATCAATGGCGGATATAGATTTAAATGTGCCGGAAGATCCACGGTAGTTGATGAACAATTGTCCAAAGCTGTCTGTTGGTATAAACCGGTCGTTGATTTGAAGTCCAAGTACAGGTGGCTTGCGTGTTTTAATTGTTTTTGACACATGGATGGTGATTGATGGTGTTTTTATCCCAAGTCTAAAAGTCTCTAAAGCAAGTGATGGATACGGAATATCATCCATCATCATAATAAGCGGTACCTGGCGTGTGGTACCCGATTCATCCGGAAATACATTGAAAAAACCTTCTGTTTCGGCCATGGCAACGGATGGATGATTGACGATGGCTCGATAGGCAGATCTAAGTGATAGGTCTTTAAAATTAAAGGAGGTTGGGTGAATACGTATAATACTTGATGGGAAGGGCAGATCTTCATCAGACTTCAAGCCATCGTTTATAGTCTGAAATGCGTATCCAAGAACGCTTGGGCCGGAACCGAGTGCGTTTGCAAAAAGCGAGTCATAATCCAAAGCATCATTGTTCAAAAGGGAGACAAGTATGTCTTGTGGAATTAGGCTTATGATGGATGGATCCAGATTTTGGAAATAAAATGCCGGAGAGCTTCTATCTTTTTCAGCAAAAAGAATGTCGAATCCAACGGATCGAACATTGGCTTTATGGAGTTTTTGTGTCAGATCTGCAAGAATATTTCTGGGCCAGGGCCATTGTCCGAGAATTTTAAGGCTTTTTTCATCAATATCGATAATCACTACATTTTTTGAATCAGGTTGGGGACCCCTGATATTGAACATCATATCCATGACACGATAGTCAATTAAAGTCAAAAGAGCGGGTTTTTGGTTACCGAAACTGTAGTAAACAAGACACGAGGAAATAACAAGCAAGGCGCCAAGGATCAAACAAGGAAAATTTAAAGCCGATTTAATAGATTGAATCATAGATTGTTTATAGGATTAAAAAAAATGATTTTTATTTGTCTCCTGCAAAAATGCCGTGATATTGTGTGCCGGAAAAATCAGCAGAAAAATTGCCACCGATTCCCTCAAGTGCGGAACCATAAAAAGCACCATCTACATTACTGCTTGTTGCACCATCAATGGCTGCGGAAAATCCTGATGTGGAGATTGAACCTGAGTAGGCCCCTATTGTCAGTGTTTTTTCTGAAAATGAGATATTTCCGGTTATTTTGTCTGTTGCATCAAAATCAATAAACAGATTAGTGGTACCGTTGGTCAGTGTTTTTATACCTGTGCCGTCGATCATGATTCCTTTTGCTTTTCCTGCATATGTGCCTTCAAAGGTTCCACCTATAAGAGGAGAAATTGTGCTTGCGGAGGTTGGCTCTCCAGCGATCCATAAAGCGCCGGGAACATGAAGATGATAATTTTTTCCAGTACCAGGTTCACTAAAGGCCGTTTCCCAGTATCCCCATGTTGTGTGCCCGGATAGTTGGGATTCGCCCGAAGTCACCATGAAATTACCATTTGTTTTGATATCCCCGCTATTTGAATTTATTGTCAGGACGCTGCCGCTGCCGGTGAGCTTTGCCGCCATTGCAACATCATTGATGAACACGGATTTTTCAGGTTCACCTATTGTCCCGCCAATTGATAAAGAATTGAGAGTATTTGCCCCATTATTAAAGTCACTCCCGGACATGAAGCCGCTTAATGTGCCATCGCTTTTTTCAATGGTAAGGGTAAAATCATTCGCAGTTGTATTGGTAAAAATACGTCGGCCTGTATCTATATCAGCCATGTCTTCGGCCACGCCAACAAAAAAACCTTTCCAAACATGTTGGCCTGTATATGTATTGTTGTTTGAGGATGCCAATGTTGCCGCTGCAATGTCCTTCCAGAATATCCGATCTGAGACATTATTTAAATTGATATCATACCCTTCCATGGCAATGCCTATGGCATCTGTATTGGTTCCATAAAAATGGCCAAAGGTTTCTGATCCTGTTAATGCATAGATATTATTATTATCCAAAAAACCACCCGATCCTAAAACAACGATATTGTCAATACCACCATTGGCTGTAACTGAGCCAAACCCAAATCCTGTACCAAGATTTTTAGCCCCGAACGGCAGATCCTCTATTGCAATAATTTTTTTGTTTGCCCAGTTTACAATGAATTTGATACCACCGGGAGATTCGTTCAGAACCTGGTTTTCAAGTATCCCCTTATACTCTGATATCCCTGTGGCGGGTACGCTTGTGGATTGTTGACCGGTAAAACCAAGGTTTAACAATGAGAAAAGGATTTTACTTTCATCAGTTGATGGGTCCAGGCTCTTATCTAAATTGTTTTGAGTTGAATCAATCACTGAATTGCCAATAATGGATGAAGTCACGGGTAGCGGCTCAATGGGGTCAAGCCCGTCAAGTGGAGCTGTCGTGCTATCATCAAGTGCTACTATTGTTTTTTCCATGTTAAAAAAATGTGCCTCAGTTTGTTCGGAATCTTGATCCAATGGCTCTTGATCCAATGGTGCTTCGTTGACCTGGGCAAGGGTGTTTTCAAACTCTATTAATCTTTTGGGATCAGCTTTCTTTGGTTTTTCAGGTGGGGACAGAATTCCTTTGATTGTTGTCATATACCCAGGGCGCTTTAGCTCAACCGTCCCAAAAGTATTTTTGACTACAATCCCTTTGCCTCCTTGAAAGAAAATTTCTAAGAAATCTTCTTTTACAAGGCCGGCATACATGGACCCTCTGATGCCAATGGTGCCTGAGGGTGTGTTGGTTTTAAAGTTTTGGGGAGCAGTTTTGGTGATGGATCCCCCCATAATTCTAAAACTGCCTTCATTTATCTGTGTTTCCATTTCAGACTCAGGATTATCAGGCTGCCAGATGTAGCGCGTGATTTTCATTTGTGTTTTTTTGCCCAAGGTGACAATGGTTTTATCTTTAAAAATAATCTGGATTCGGCCCTGTGTCGTCTTAATGGTATCGTGCAGATAGATGGCGGCTTTAATGAACAGCACCCTTTTTTTAGATTTTGAATCAATGGCCCAGGCTTTTTTTCGAATCGCAACAACTTTACCAACAGGATCAAAAACCGATTCGCTTGCAAATGATTCGTTTGACTTCAAAGGCGGGATTGATAAAATCATGAAGATGACTATAAAACCACATAATAGGCTTGATATTTGACTTGGCTGCATCTTTTTTCCCTTTTAAAAATTGTATGTTAGGGACAATTGAATAAGATCCTTGGTATATTCATATAAGGAAATATTGGAAAATGCCCATATGTGCTGATAATTCAGGTTAAAAAAAATATTTTGCATACTGTCTTGGGATGATTGCCATAATTTTTTACTTAGACCGCAACCGGCAAAATGCAATTGATCCATCCTGTTTTTTGAAAAAAGAGAAGCAGCCTTTTTATATCCGGCATATTGATATTCATAATTGAAAAATCCAATCGTATTTGGTGAAAATTCCCGGCTTGCCGTAATAAAAGCTGAATATTTATTATAACTGTATTCATCATCAAAAGCGGATTCTTCCTGGACCCTGGATCCAATGCCAAACCAGTTCTTTCGGTACGGGAAATGTGCCTCAAAAGTAATACTTTTATCGGTGGAATCTTTTAAAGAATTATCAGGAAAATCCTGAATTTTGTAATCTAAGGTTGTGGTCAATATTAAGCCGGAATTTATAATGTGATCCAGTGCAACCAGAACACCAATAGTTGATTCATATTTGTCCCTGTCAAGTTGAAGCTGGGCCATTAAAAATTTTGTCTTTAATCGATTTTTACCAAAATTGAATTCAGGTCCTGTCTGAGCTGAAATGTAAATGGTGTCAAGATCACTGGTTTTTCCATACAAACCCTGGTAAAAAATGGTCTTTGTTTTCCAGAAATTTTTGGAATAAGGATAACGAAAAGTATGGTTGAGTCCAAAAACAGTATTGTAGATCCAGTCCTGGGTTTTTGCCGAAGATGGTCCTGTCAGGTTGATATCACCGATGACGGTTTTGATTGTCTTATTGGAGGGGGATGCCCAGACATTATTATTCCAATCGACACCAACGGTAAGATATCCATCTATAAAATGAGTTTGTTCAGATTTGTCAATCAAGGAAAGAAAATTTTTTATGTTATTTTTTACAATATCCGGTGGGTTAGCGTCTAAAACTTCTTTACAATATTTTTTAGCAATATTATTCGCACCAAGTCTATGGAAGGATCGTGCGATTTCCAGTTTAACTCTTTGTTCAAAAGGGGATACAATCAAAATTCTTTCAAAGGCCATAACAGCCATTTCATAGTTACCGGTCTCAAAAGCCGAACGTCCGAGATAAAAATTTAATTCCAGATTTTCAGGATCATTTTCGAAAATCAGTAAAAATATTTTATAGGCTGGTTCAAAATTCTTTTGGTTAAACAAGTCTATCCCTGTGCGATAGGTATATTCTTGAGAATCCGCAAAGCAGACTGTAAAAGTGCTGTAACAATAAAACCAGATAAGAATTATTAAATATAGAGTTTTTTTCATTCAAACGACCGATTGTTATTGGTAGCGATTAAAATATCAAATTAGTGTTTGGACGAAAACCCACACATCTGCTTCGTTGCTGCAAAATCCTGAAATCCTCATGTACTATAGTACACTCCGGTTTCAGCAGTTCTTGCGCCTTGCATATGGGCAACTTTGTGAGCTTTGCTCCTCTACGAGCCGTCCAAACACGAGTTTTCGGTCAGCCACAAATTAGAATGCTTTGTAGTATATCACAAAAGAAGACTTTAAAAAAATGTTATAAAAACTAAGAAAAAAAATACATAAATTTGTTTAATTGTTTTCATAATCGTTGATACAAAAATTTTATAAACTTGCTGTGTCTTTAATGGTAAAGCATTGTGTTTAAAGAATATTTTGTTTTAAATTGTGAAAAAATAACGACTTGGTACACTCTTTGCTCTGTACATAATAAAATGAAAATTAAACAAGAAGACAAAATATTTGAAAGAATATTTCTTTTTATCGCAAGAGAGTGGAGGATTGAAATGAAACGCAATATTATACTGTATGCCATATTCATAACTGCTATATTTTTTTATCCCGTGTTTGCTCACGCAGATAAAATCGGGCAGTACTTTGCTGTGAATCCGTTACCTGCACCCTTTGCACTTTTGGGTATAGGATCGGGGTTGTTGATTGCAGCGGGGCTTACGAAAAATCTGATTAAAACTTAATTTAAAATACACAGCGCAATTTTAAAATTGATGGAACAAAAAAAGGAGGCGGGAAGAATTAATTCTTTCCGCCCCTTTTTATTTGGTTTTTGCAGGTTGATAGGAACACAAAGGTTCTTCTTCTAAATAGCTGCCGGTTGCCTCGTAGGCACGGGCCCTGCACCCGCCGCAGACCCGCTTGAATTCACAGATACCGCATTTGCTTTCCAGGTTTGTAAAATCTCTTAATTGATTAAATACCTGGGAGTTATCCCATATGTCCTTAAAGGTTTGTCTGGTAACATCTCCACAGGTAACATCAAGAAATCCGCAGGTTTGAACGCGGCCAACATGGGAAATAAAGCAAAATCCTGTTCCGGCTAAGCAGCCCCGGGTGACGGCATCTAATCCATGGGTTTCAAATGTAACTTTTTTGCCATCTTCTTTAGCACGCTGTCGCAGGATTCGATAATAATGCGGTGCACAGGTGGCTTTGAGCTGTAGCTTGGTTTTTTCTCTTTGATCATAAAACCAGTTCAAGGTTTCCTCGTACTCATTGGCATTAATCTCACTGTCAGCAATGTATTTGCCACGACCTGTCGGTACAAGAAGAAAAATATGATGGGCAACAGCTCCTAATTCTTCAGCCAATGCAAGGATTTTTGGGATTTGATCAAGATTTGTTTTTGTAATCGTTGTATTTATTTGAAATTCAATACCAGCGGTTTTTGCGACTTCGATGCCTTGCATAGCGCTTTTATAGGCCCCTTTAACCCCCCTGAATGCATCATGGGTGTTTGGGGTAGAACCATCCAGGCTGATACTGATTCGTTTAATACCGGAGTCTTTCATTTTTTTGGCAGTTTCAGGAGTAATCAGGGTCCCGTTAGGGGCCATCACCATACGAAGGCCCAACTTGGTGCCATAGGCTGCGATATCAAAAATATCATCACGGAGAAGGGGTTCTCCACCCGTTAAAATGATAATGGGGTTGCCCACCTCTGAAATTTGCTCAAGCAGCTTGAAAGACGCTTTTGTATCCAGTTCATTTTCATATGGATGGTCTTCGGCAACGGCACGACAATGCTTGCATTTAAGATTGCACCGCCGGGTTGTTTCCCAAGCCACAAGACGTATGATATCGGCACCTGGCTTTGTATCGGGTTTTGTTCCTTGTCCGTGGGGATGATTCATTATTTATTTAACTCCCTTGCAACATCGATAGAGGAATATGTCAGTATCAAATCAGCACCTGCTCTTTTTATGGATAATAGTGTTTCCATGATCATTTCCCGGGCATTAACCCAACCCATGATTTCACCGGCCTTCATAATGGAGTATTCGCCACTGACATTATATGCTGCAATGGGAAGATCAATCTCTTCTTTTAGCCGATAAATAATATCGAGATAGGACAGGGCGGGCTTAACCATGATGATATCGGCACCTTCCTCGATATCCATGGTGGCTTCCCTGATGGCTTCGTTGGAATTGGCAGGATCCATCTGGTAGGTTTTTCTGTCACCAAATTGCGGAGCTGATTCCGCAGCTTGCCGGAATGGTCCGTAAAAGGCGGAACTGTATTTAACGGCATAAGACATGATCGGAATATGGGAATACCCCTCATCATCAAGAAGTCCTCGAATTTCAGCAACCCTGCCATCCATCATATCGGATGGGGCGACCATGTCTGCACCGGCCTTTGCATGTGACAGCGCTGTTTTTGCCAGAAGGTCAAGAGAGGCATCGTTATCAATGATACCTTTATCCACAACACCGCAATGACCGTGATCCATGTATCCGCAAAGACAAACATCGGTAATCACACTAATATCCGGTACTTTCTCTTTAACAGCATAAATTGCTTTTTGAACAATAGAATCCGGTGCATAGGCTCGGGTGGCAAGAGGATCTTTTTTATCCGGCACACCAAATAATATAATCGCCGGAATGCCTTCGTCATTGGCTTTTTGTGCCGTTTTGACAATATGATCAACCGAAAGTTGGAAATGTCCAGGCATGGATTCTATGGGTTTTTTAACTGATTTTCCTTCAATGGCAAACAGGGGTAAAATCAAATCATTGCGTGAGAGGGTGGTTTCACGTATCATTCTGCGGAAATTAGAACTGGCTCTCAATCGTCTTCCCCGAAAATCTGGGAACAGCATTATGATTTCTCCTTTTTGATCTCTTCATCTGTAAGATAGCATGCAGGATCACTGTCCCAGGGATCATTGGCAACAGATTCCGCTCTTGCCCTGAAATTTCCGGCGCAAATATCAAGCCATTTGCACTGGGCGCACCGGCCTTTAACATGCTTTTTTTTCTCTTTCATTTTCATCAGAAAGTCATTGTCTTCATTTGTCCAGATCTTGGAAAAGGGCATGTCTTTAATATTACCAAGGGTTTTTTCACGCCAGAACTGATCAGGATGAACTTCACCGTCCCATGAGATGCAGCCAATACCACGGCCTGAGTTATTGCCTTCATTCATCTCAAGCAACTCTAAAACCTCAGCAGCTCTTTCGGGATCTTCATCCAAAAGGCGCTGGTAGACATAGGGCCCGTCTGCATGGTTATCCACGGTTAAAACCTCTTTGGGTATATTCCGGTCGTGCAAGTCTTTTGTTCGGTCCATGATTAAATCAAGCACTTTTCGTGTATCTTCATGCGACAGGTCTTCTTTAGCAATTTCCGACCCGCGGCCTGAATAGACCAGGTGGTAAAAACAGGCCCTGGGGATATTTTTTTGTTCAAGAAGATCAAAAATACCAGGTATATCATTTACATTTCTTTTGTTGATAGTGAATCGCAATCCCACTTTAATACCGGCTTGCTGACAATTTTCAATGGCGGCCATGGCTTTTTTATACGAGCCCTTGACCCCTCTGAATTTATCATGGGTTGCCTCCAAGCCATCAAGGCTGATACCGACGTAGGACAAGCCGATCTCTTTTAAAAGCTTGGCTTTTTCCTTTGTGATTAAGGTTCCATTGGTTGAAATTACAGCTCTCATGCCTTTTTTGACCGCATATTGTGCATATTCGATAAGACGGGGGTGTACAAGGGGTTCTCCACCTGAAAATAACAAAACAGGCACACCAAAGTCCGCAAGATCATCAATCATGGCAAGACTTTGTTCATGATTTAATTCATTGTCGTAGGAAATATCCTCGGACCTGGCGTAACAGTGAACACATTTTAGATTGCAACGACGCGTCATATTCCAAACGACTACGGGCTTTTTATCTTTTGAAAACTGTAGAAGATGAGAGGGCAGTTCATTTGATTGTCTTGAGTATCTTAAAGCATCCGATGGCTCGACAGTGGCACAATAAAGCTTTGAAATTCCAATCATGTTATTTCTTTCCTAATTAGTTCGTTAAGGTAGGTTTTATGGTTAACTAAAGCATTTTTTGATAGAAAAAATCTGTTTTTTCCTGTTTTTTCACGGACAAGATTAAATCCGTCATAATAATTATCATAAAATTTGGTCAGTATTTCCTCACAGCTTGCCTGGTGCTGGATAAACTGTTCAATTAAAAAATCAACGGCATCTTCTTCAAATATAATATTAAGATCATAGCTTTTTGAGACTTCAAGTTCAATTTTTTTAATAGAATCATGAAATTTTTTGATTCTTTTAATCGCATCTTTAATTTCCATTACGTGGTTACAAAAGTAATGAGCAACCATATCACATCTAACCTCTGAAAGAGTCAACCCATGTCGAATGGAAAAAGTTTTCCAATTATTCTTTAAATAAGTGGAAATATACTCCTTATGATCATTGAAAGCTGTTTCATAAAGATTATTCCATTTTTTTGGGTCCTTATTTGAAATAAGCTTTTTAAGATGTGTTTGTGGGTGTTTTATCACCTCTTTTGTAATGACAAATTGAGTGATTTTTTGAGAAGGCAGATTTTCTTCAAAGACAAGCAGTGCTTCTTCAACAGCACTGACAAGCCCCCTGGCACCCGTGTTCTCTTTGTAGGCGCGTTTGGCAAGAAGGTTTAAGGCATCATCGGTAAAAATAATATTTATATCATACGCAGTAAAATCAAGCCGTTTGCTTAAGATGACAGGATTATTCGGCATCTTAAGAATATCGAATAGATCTTTTTCGGTCAAGGTTTCTAAAATACACCGCACAGGTAATCGACCGATAAATTCAGATTCAAAACCAAAATTTACAAGGTCTTGGGCCTTGGTTTGCTTTAATAGATCCTGGGTATTTTGGGACTTGATCAAAGTTGATCCAAATCCAATAGTCTGTTTTGATAACCTTTTTTTGATCACTTCGGACAATTCTGAAAAGGCCCCGCTGACGATAAAAAGGATATTGGCGGTGTTTACTCTTTTTTTACTTCGTTTGCCGGTCCTTTGAAAAGATTCCAGTTCCTGCATCATGGATACGGGATCATGGGGAACTTTCAGGTCAACATCGGTCTCCTCCATGGGTTTTAGGAGTGCTCGCTGAACACCTGTCCTCGATACCTGGGCACCAATCACATTCGGACTTGATGCAATTTTATCGATTTCATCAATATAAACAATTCCGCATTCGGCAAGTTCAATGTCTTCATCAGCTTCTCGAACCAGGTCCCGGATAAGATCCTCAACATCACCACCGACATATCCGGTTTCAGAAAATTTTGTTGCATCCGCTTTTACAAATGGTACGCCAATTCTTTTGGCAATTAGTTTTATAAGATATGTCTTTCCAATACCCGTGGGTCCAAGCATTAAAATATTGGATTTGATATTACCGGTAATTTTTAAAATGCCCTCTTCACTGCTTTTGGCATGGCGGATACGGTTAAAGTGGGTACATATTTTTGTTGCGAGAACACTTTTTGCCTTTGCCTGCCTGATGACATAATGATCGAGATAATCAATCAGTTCTTTGGGTTTAATATTAAAATTCAACAGTTCTGTTTTCTTTTTGGATGTTGATTTTCCTGTTATTGATTCAGGTTGTGGAACCACAGAAGGGTTGATGATTTTGACACTCCCACCGAATTTTTTATTTAAAAATTCGCCAAGCTCTTTTTCTATTTTTCTAGGATACTGGGAAATGATATTTTTTTTATTTTTCATAATAGAGTTAAGATAAGTAAAAATATTAACAAATCAAGATGATTCAGGTAGCTTCTGCACTTTTTTTTTATAATATTCGCAAGGTTTTCCAGAGGACTGGAATACAACAACGCTTGGTAATTGCCTGGATTTGAATTTAAGTGCTTTACATCCATTCGGATGTTGTTCTTCCCAGGTAACATAATAAAACTGACATTTATAACAATTTCTTTTATTTTCCATAAGTGCTTGGCCCTATTCCTTAAATTAAGCATACAATTAGGAAAAACACAGAAAGCCACGAACAAATATTGCCCGCAGCTCTTTTATTATTATGGTGCCGAAGGGGAGATTTGAACTCCCACGGGTTGCCCCACACGCCCCTCAAGCGTGCGTGTCTACCAGTTCCACCACTTCGGCAAAATATTAAATGCGTATGTTAGTGTTTGAACGAAAACTCACCCATCTGCTTTGTTGCTGCAAAATCCTGAAATCCTCATGTACAGTAGTACCCTCCGGTTTCAGAATTCCTTGCGCCTTGCATATGGGCAACTTTTCGTCCAAACACGAGTTTTCGGTCAGCCACTATGTTAACTATTTTGTGGTTTTCTCAACCGGTATTGGGTTGCCTTTCATGACCGAACTTTCTGACTGATGCCCGGACATATAGGCCAGTGTCAGAGAGGTTACCATAAAAATAATGGCCACTACTGTTGTGATTTTAGTCAATAAGGTAGCAGGCCCTGATGCTCCAAAGAGCGTTTGCCCTGCGCCACCGCCCAATGAAACTCCCATCTCTGCACCTTTCCCGCTTTGAAGCAAGACAATTAATATTAACAAGATGCAAGCTGTAATGTGTAATGCGACTACTAATGTCATAAGGTTAACTATTATAATTTATAATGTTAAAAAAAGTATCGGCATCCAGACTTGCGCCACCGACAAGAGCGCCGTCAACGTCCTTGATACCCATCAGATCCGCTACATTCGCCGGTTTTACAGATCCGCCGTATAAAATTCGGACACTGTCGGCAAACGTTTTGGAAAACAAGTTTTCAAGCAAAGACCGCAAATATTGATGAACTTCATCAACCTGCAGGGTATCGGCTGTTTTTCCCGTGCCGATTGCCCAGACCGGTTCGTATGCAAGAACCAGATCGGTCAGTTCATCAAGAACTACGCCTTTTAACCCATCTGAGACCTGTTTGTCAAGTATCAAAAAGGTTTTTCCCGCATCCCGTTGCTCTTCTGTTTCGCCAATACACAAAATGGGTTTTAAACCACAGGATAGTGCTGCCCTGATTTTTTTGTTGACTAAAGCATCGGTATCACCAAAAAATTGTCTTCTTTCCGAGTGTCCTATAATTGCGTATTGGGCACCTGCTGCCTTTATCATTGCTGCGGAAACTTCTCCTGTAAAGGCCCCTTCTTTTTCAAAATACAGGTTCTGTGAACCAAGTTTTATATTACTTGCCTGAACACTTTGGGCCACCAAGGGCAGTGAAAGCATCGTGGGTGCAATCATAATGTCCATGTCTTGTACATCAGTACACAGGCGTACCAGTTGAGTTGCAGTTTCTATGGCTTCAGGGCCGGTTTTGTACATTTTCCAATTGCCTGCGATGAGCGGGATTCTGCTCATTGTCTACCTCCGGATAAGATTATAGGGATTCACCAACCATTATGGCAAGATCAATCAGCCTGTTTGAATAACCGGCTTCATTATCATACCAGGAATAAATTTTAACCATATTACCGTTGATAACATCCGTACAGGAGGCATCAACGATTGAAGATAAAGGATTGGAGTTAAAATCAATGGAAACCAGAGGTTTTGTGCAAAATCCCAAAATTCCCTTTAACTGATTATTTGAAGCATTTTCCAGTGCGTTATTTATATCTTTGAGGGATAAATCTTTTTTTTGGGTGACAACAACAAAATCAACCATGGAAACATTGGGCGTGGGCACGCGTACGGACAGACCATTTAGTTTGCCTTCAAGTTCGGGCAATACAAGGGCTACCGCTTTTGCCGCCCCGGTGGTCGTGGGAATCATGGAAAGGCCGGCTGCGCGTGCCCTGCGTAAATCTTTGTGGGGAAAATCAAGAATGCGCTGGTCACCGGTATAGGCGTGAATCGTTGTCATCATTCCGGAAACTATACCAAAGTTTTCAAGTAAAACCTTTGCAACAGGCGCAAGGCAATTGGTTGTGCAGGAAGCATTTGAAATGATATTATGAGATGCCGGATCATAGTCGTCGTGATTCACCCCCATAACGATTGTGATATCCGGATTGCCGGCGGGGGCTGAAATTAGAACTTTTCTTGCACCGCCTTCGAAATGTTTAGATGCACCATCTCTGTCTCTAAAAAAACCAGTACATTCACAAACAATATCAATATTTGATTCTGCCCACGGAATTTGTCCAGGGTCTTTAAAACCGGTCACAAGAATTTTTTTACCATCAACAATGATTGCATCATCAGCGGCTGAAATGTCATTATTTAAAATTCCGTGAACCGAATCATACTCAAGAAGATGGGCAATGGTTTTGGTGTCGGTCAGATCGTTAATTGCAGCAACCTCAACATCAGGATTTTTTAAAGCGGCACGAAATACCATTCTACCGATTCTACCAAAGCCATTGATACCTAATTTAATCGCCATGCTTTGCCTCCTTTTGGGTTTAGTGGAACAAAAATTCTCAGGCTCTCCTGCTCCCTTTTAAGATTCCGCTGGCAAGAGAAATGCTTCTTTTTCCATGCTCTACGAGTGCCAGGGTCAATGTTTCCATGTCAAGTTTAGATCGTGCAGTAACTGCTTTTAAAAGAATCGGAAGGTTTACGCCGGAAATAACTTCAATCCGGCCTTCTTCCAAAAATGAATAGCTTAAATTGGATGGTGTACCACCAAACATATCCGTCAGGATCAGTACCCCATCTTCAGTCCCGACTGTTGAAATGACTTTTTTGATTTTTTTTCTCAGGCTGTCGGG
This sequence comes from Desulfobacula sp., assembly GCA_021647625.1. Taxonomy (GTDB): domain Bacteria; phylum Desulfobacterota; class Desulfobacteria; order Desulfobacterales; family Desulfobacteraceae; genus Desulfobacula. The sequence goes on along the minus strand of JAKIUJ010000002.1, from coordinate 42,804 downwards.
TTTGTCCTGAATATTAATTGAGACAAAAGCTAAATTTTCTTGTTCCACGCCCAGTATAAATTCGACGGTTTCAATAAGTGTACTACCTAAATTTGCATGTGTAACTAATAAAATACCTATCATGTGTTTTTTATGTCCCTGTCAATATCCCTGTGGATCAAACCGGGATTGAACCCTTTGTTGTTTAGATGTTCAAAAATGCTTCTGGCCAGGGCAACGCTCCTGTGTCGACCACCTGTGCAGCCAAGAGCGATAGTAAGGTATGCCTTGTTTTCCCGTTTGTAAAGGGGGATTAAATAATCCAAAAGTTCCAGATACCTTTCAAGAAAAATTTTTGTTTCCTGATTTGATAAAATAAATTTTTTAACGGCCTTGGATTCTCCATCTTGATTTTTAAGTTCAGCAATAAAATATGGATTTGCGAGGAAGCGCATATCCATGACAAGGTCTGCATCTCTTGGGACACCGTATTTAAAACCAAATGAAATGATATTAATCTTGGTTAAGTTAAAATTTGTATCACCATCGTGAATCAAAGTTAATATTTTTGATTTTAATTGATGAATATTTAATTTGGTTGTGTTGATAATAGAATGCGCTGTTTTTTTAATCGGCATCATCATCTGCGCTTCTCGTTTTATACTTTCGAGCAGATTTTTTTCTTTAAAAATAGGATGCTGACGACGTGTCTGACTATATCTTTTTTGAAGTGTATCAATATCGGCCTCAAGAAAAATGATTTTGGGCGTAAATCCCAACTCTCTTACAACATTCATTTCCGGCTCATAGTTGGATACAAAATTTTTACTTCGCATGTCCATTACAAATGCAAGGCCTTTGATATCAGGATTCTCTTTTAACGGCAGGTCAAGGAATTTGGGTAGAAGTTCAATGGGCATATTATCCACGCAATAAAAAGATGCATCCTCAAAGGCCTGGATCGCCGTTGTTTTGCCTGATCCGGAAAGACCGGTTATAATGTATACTTTTTGCATTTTATATGAAAGAATTTGCAAATATTATTATTTCAATAGCTTGCAAACAGTCAAACCTTTCATCTTTTGTCAAGACCTTTGGTTTTTTGGCCATTCTTGCTCCGGTCATGCCGTTTATTTAGAAATCTTCATCTTGCTCCTTGATTAGATCGTAAATTTCATCAACGGATGTTGAAGCCATCAAGCCCTTTTTAAATTGTTCCATTTTCAGGAGCTTGGAAATTTGCGCCAATACCTTGAGATGTCCGCCCGTGGAATTCACAGGCGTTAACAATACAAAAAAGATATGGACGGGTTTGTTATCAAGGGAATCGTATTCAAGTCCTTTTGGGCTCAAACCAAATCCCACGACAATGGTATCGACCAGATCAAGTTTGCCGTGTGGTATGGCAATACCGCCACCAATACCGGTACTGCCTAATTGTTCGCGTTCCTTTAAAACTTCGGCAATTTGATCTGCAGTGGCTTTGGTGCATTCTGAGATGGCGGCTGCAAGTTCTGCAATAACACCGCTTTTATCAGTGGATTTAAGGTCGGCTATAATCGTATTTTTATCAAGAAGCTGACTGATTTTCATTTACTTAATTTATCCTATGGGCTGGATAAGTCCCAGCTTACCGTTATTGTGTTTATATAAGACATTAAGTTGCTCGGATCTGGCATTGTTAAAAACAAAAAAAGACTGCTTTCCAGAGTTCAATTCAATAACTGCATCTTCAACGTCCATGGGCTTATAGTCTATGGTTTCGATAATAATAGAGTCGAACACCGATTGATCAAAAGAACCTGTTGAATAGTCGGAGTCAACGGGTTCAATGGATTCATTTTTAATGCTTTGTTTGTTTCCGGACTTATGATGTTTGATTTTTTCTTTGTGTTTGCTGATTTGAGATTTAACTTTATCCATCAGTGCATCTATAGATGCATACATGTGCTCAGAATCTTCCTTGGCATGAATTTTCAGCCGATCACATGTCAAAGTGATTTCAGCTATGTGTCTGATTTTTTCAACGGACAAAACAATATGTGCTTCGGACGGACTGTCCAGCATTTTATCAAATCGGTCTAATTTTTTTTTGACATAGGTTTTTAAGGAACTTGAGGGATCTATCTTTTTAAAGGTTACCGTTGTTTGCATAAAAACCTCCCTAAAGCTGTTTTCGTTTATTTGAAGGAAGTATATTTAATACTTTCCTGTACTTGGCAACCGTTCGCCTCGCTATTTGGATATTGGCATCTTGCAGAATACTTGCAATTTTTTCATCACTTAACGGGTGTTCCGGATCTTCTTTCCCAATCAAAAGCCTTATTTTTTCTTTAACACTGGCAGAGGCCATGGAGTCTCCTCCGGTCCGCTCAATGGATGAATTGAAAAAATATTTAAGTTCAAAAAGTCCCTGCGGGGTGTAGGCATATTTGTTTGTGGTAACACGACTGATTGTAGATTCATGCATTTCAATGTCTTCGGCAATATCTTTTAAAATCAATGGTTTTAAATAAGCGATACCTTTTTCGAAAAATTCACTTTGAAATTTTAAAAGACTTTCCATAACAAGATAGATGGTTTTTTGACGCTGATGAATACTTTTAATCAGCCAGGACGCAGACTGCATCTTCTCGTTAAGATAGTTTTTTGTATCTTTGGAAATCTTTTGCCCGTTGGCAATCGCATTTTTGTAAAAACGGTTGATTCTAAGCTTGGGTAATCCGTCATCATTCATTACAATTTTAAATCCGTCTCCGTCCTTGTATACATAAATGTCAGGAGTGATATAGGCGGGTTCGTCAGTAGAGAATTTGCGACCGGGTTTAGGTTCGAGAAATTGAATGATTTTAACCGCAGCTCTGACATCTTCAACCGTTATTTTTAATGCTTTTGCAATCTTTTTGCTGTTGCGGTTCTCAAGATTTTTTAAATGATGGGTGATAATCTGAGTAATGATCCTGTTCTCTATTCCCAGTTGCTGGACTTGAATAAGCAAGGTTTCACAAAGATCTCTTGCGCAGACTCCGGGCGGGTCAAATTTCTGGAGGATTTTTAGCACCTCTTCGACACGTTCCGAACTGGAACCGGAAACTTCGGCAAGCTCTTCCATATCACTGCAAAGGTATCCATCTCTGTTTAAATTACCAATGATCAGGTGACCAATTTTTTTATCTTCTTCATTCAGTTCATGTAGTCTCAATTGCCATGTTAAGTGGACGTCTAATGTTTTTTTGGCTGAAGTGAATGCTTCAAAATTTGGTGCTTCCGTGTACTCGGATTGTGAATATACACGACCCGTGGAGTTGTACTCGTTTATGTAGTTCTCCCAGTCAGTATCGCTCCTGACTTTTTCTTCTATGGTGACTTCTTTAATCGGTGCTTCTTTTTCAGAAGAAAGCGTTTCGCTTTCTTTGGCAGTAATTTTGTTGTCATTCGAATCTTGGGAACTTGACTCTTCTAATGCCGGGTTCTGTTCCATTTCCTGCTGGATCATTTCAGCAAGTTCAAGGCGGGACAATTGAAGCAGTTTGATGGCCTGTTGCAGCTGAGGCGTCATTACAAGTTGCTGCGTTAATACAAGGCTTTGATGTAATCCAAGTTCCATTAAAGTTTAAAATTCTCTCCCAAATATATTTTTTTTGCTATTTTACTTGAAATGATTGTCTCAGGGTCGCCCGATTCAATAACTTTTCCCTGGTTCATAATGTATGCATTATTACAAACACCAAGAGTTTCCCTTACATTATGGTCTGATATTAAAACGCCGATTCCTTTTTTAGTCAACTGATAAATAATCTGTTGAATATCAATTACGGCCAGAGGATCAATGCCGGCAAAGGGTTCATCCAGAAGAATGAATAAAGGGTCTGTAGCCAGAACACGACAAATTTCAAGTCTACGTCTCTCTCCACCTGAAAGAGAATGCGCTTTTTGACCGGCAAGATTATCAATACCCAACTCTTTCATAAGGCCCATGGCTTTTTCTTGTGCATTAAATTTGTTTTTTTGTATGACTTCAAGTATAGCCGTTATATTCTGCTTTACGGTCAATTTTTTAAAAATACTTGATTCCTGGGGTAAATATCCGATCCCCTTACGCGCCCTGATGTACATGGGGTATTGTGTAATATCGTCCTGGTCAATAAGAACGGTTCCACCATTGGGCTTGATCAAGCCGACAGACATATAGAAAGTGGTTGTTTTTCCCGCACCGTTGGGGCCCAAAAGTCCGGTAACCTGGCCTTGTTTTACACAGAGGCTCACGTTGTCTACAACTTTTTTGCCATTATAGATCTTTATCAGATTATTTAATACCAGTTGGGTCATTATTGTCTGGCCGTTATTGTTTGTCTTCGGGGGTGTCTTCGGGGTTAAAAAGTGCTTCTACGCGTTGTGTACCATCACTTTCAACGATTACCTTATCTTGTTTTCGAAACAATGTAATTTTTTTACCTGTAACAAAGCTTGAACCTGTGACGAGTTTTGGAGACTTTCCGGTTAAAACTAATATTCCATCTGCTGTTGTATATACTGCCCGGTCTGCAAATGCCTTGTGTTCTCCTGCTGTATATCGAATATTTCCGATTGATACTATTTTTTTTACATTGTTTTGAGGGGAGTCGTCTTTTTTATTATTGGTATTATTATTTTCATTAAAAAAGATTTTTATTGAGTCGGCCAGCATGATTGAATCATCACGGGTTACTTTAACATTCCCGATAAATTCAACCATTGAGGTGTTTTTTTTGGCCACCATTTTGTCGGATACCACATACGTCGGGATGGTCTTGTCTATTTTAGTTTCAGATTGTGCAAAGACCGGGTCAAATATAAAAAATATGGATAAACCAATGATAAGAAAGGTTAAAGATAGTATCGATCTGGCATTATTGGAGTTTGAAATTATCACGGAATTGTCCTTTAACATGTCCTGTTAAAATGGTGGTGGTGTTGTTTAGATTTATGGTCATTGAATCGGCCTCAATGATCGAACCCTGCTTTTCAAGCCTCACTTGCGCATCGGAATAGATTATATGTTTTTTTTTGTTATAATGCAACTGATCTGTTCGCAGTACAGAAGCTTCATAGGTAACAACAACATGGTCTGAAAAGGTCATGTTATGCTTTTTGGTATCCAATACACCTTTTTGTGATTTTAAATGTACTTGTTTGTTGTCTTTGGTGAAAAAGACAACGCTGACTTCAATAAGTACGGCCTTGTCCTCATTTTTTAACAGTGTGGCTGATTTTGCTTCAAGTGCCCATTCTTTTATGCCGTTTTTTTTTGAAATCTGTTTTAATATGTTTAATTTAAGTGCAGCTTTAGTATCTATTTTGACATCTTTTATCTCTATGGGCTCGGAGAGCCATTTGTCGATGTAAAAATACCCACCGATAACAAGTGACACCAAGATCATTGTTCCAATTAAGGAGTAGGTCAGTTTGTGTTGAACTGATTGGGTCATAATGCATATTTATCCAGAATATTGTCCCACAATCCTTTTGCTTTTAAAATCTGCTCGCACACTTCTCTCACAGCACCTTGGCCCCCCCCTTTTTTGGTAACAATGTGTGCATGGCAAATGACATCCTGCGCTGCATCGGCTACACAAATGGGCAGACCCACCCGTTTCATAACGCCAAGATCAATCAGGTCATCACCCACAAAGGCAATATGCTCAGGATCTATACCGGTTTGAGTTGTAATTTTTGAAAGTACACGGGATTTGTCTTTGATACCATCAAAGATTAAGCTGATACCAAGATTTTTACAACGATGGTGCAGTGCCTTGGATGTTCTACCTGTGATAATCCCAACTTTAATATTAGAATCCATTAAAAGCCTTAATCCCAGGCCATCTTTTGCATTGAATTGTTTGATTTGTTCGCCGGCATCTGTATAGGTAACGCTACCATCTGTGAGCACACCGTCAACATCCAGCAATAGCATTTTAATTTTGGATAGTTTCGATTCCATTATTCTTATCCGACTACTCGTTTGATCGCTCTAAGTTTTCTTAACAGGTCTTCTATCTGATTCAGGGGCCATGAGTTTGGGCCGTCGCAAAGCGCTTTATCCGGGTCCGGGTGAGTTTCAATGAATAATCCGTCAGCACCTGCCGCAATGGCGGCTTTTGACAGGGTAGGGACATATTCCCTGTCTCCTGCAGAAGAATCAGAGGCACCACCCGGCAGTTGAACGCTATGGGTTGCATCAAAAACAACCGGTACATTGAAAGATTGGATAATGGGGATGGATCTGAAATCCACCACAAGATTATTGTAGCCAAAAGACACTCCGCGTTCAGTAATGCAGATGTCCGGATTCCCGGTTTCTTTGACTTTGTTCAGAATATTTCCACATTCCTTTGGTGAAAGGAATTGTCCTTTTTTTATATTCACAGGCTTTTGGGTTTTGCAGGCAGCAATAATTAAATCTGTCTGGCGGCATAGAAAAGCAGGGATTTGAATGACATCAAGTGTATCTGCTGCCATCTTGGCATGTTCCGGCAGGTGAATATCCGAAATCACGCGGACAGCCAGCTTTTTTTTTATCGTGCCAAGAATATCCAATCCTTCATCAAACCCGGGCCCTCTGAAAGAATGGATTGATGTACGGTTTGCTTTGTCACACGACGCTTTAAAAATAAATGGGATTTTTTGCCGATCACAAATGAGTTTTAATTGCTGTGCTATTGAAAAAGTTATATCATAACTTTCTATAACGCATGGGCCTGCAATAAGGAAAAATTCAGGTTCGGGTGTGTCGGTTAACTTTGAAAAAAAATTTGTCATAAATGAATCCAAAAATAGAGTTTGTTTGGAGCCAAATTATATTTTGAGTTCAAAAATGTCAAGAATTAGGGTGAACGCATGTAAAATTTGTATAGGTTTTAATTTTTCAATTTACAATGGATTACACTGGGCATACAGGTCTGCGTTAAAACACTGGATTCATAAGATTGAATAGATTTAGATGTGTTTGTACGGGGCAAGCATACAAAATTCCTTGATAAGTTTGATCATAGCTGCTATTTTACGGTAATTTTGATTTAGCACTGAACTAACCTACTGAAAAAATAGGGATTATTGATGAAAAAAGTTGTCGTATCCGCTCTTGTTATAGTTACGTTCATTTCGTTTGCCTGGGTGCTTATTAACAAATTTGAGGGAACCCTGCCATCTGTTGATATTAAATTGCCGTCACAATATTTGAAAAAATCCTATGAGATGTCTGTAAACATAGCCGATCAAAAAACAGGCCTTCGCAAAATAGTCATTTCCATTATGCAGGAGGGAAATGAAAAAGTATTGCTTGAAAAAGAATATCAGGCACCAGGAATATCCGGTTTTTTTTCCGATACCAAGATCAAACAGGATGCGTTTTTAATACCTATTGAATCGTGGAAGTATGGGATGACTGACGGTGAGGCTGTTTTTCGTGTGATGGTTTCAGATTTTTCCTGGCGTGGATGGGGCAAAGGCAATATTTTTTATGTTGAAAAGAAAGTGACCATTGATTCAAAACCGCCAAAGGTAACTATTTTAACCAGACGTCATAATATCGAGCGAGGCGGCTCGGGTCTGATTATCTATAAAGTGTTTGAGAAGAATATTAAAACTGGTATCAAAGTCGGAAATAATTATTTTCCAGGTCATGCCGGAATGTTTGATGATGAAAATATACATGCTGCTTTTTTTGCATTAAATCATCTACAGGGACCGGATACCCAAATTTCAGTGGTTGCTGAGGACGCTGCGGGTAATACAACTAATCGAGGATTTTATCATTATATTCGAGATAAACGGTTTAAAAACGATGTGCTCAATATTTCGGATCGTTTTCTTGAACATACAATTCCTGATTTTGAGATCGGTATCAACGCTGAAAATAATTTTCAAAATGAAAAAAATCCCTTATTGGAAAAATATCTTTATATTAATGGTGAGATCCGAAAACAGAATGTTGAAACCATATTAAGCAAATCCAAAGTGACTGAAAATAAGCTATACTGGAACGGTCGTTTCTCACGATTGAAAGGCTCTGCCCGACGATCCGGTTTTGCAGACAGGCGGGTTTACAAGTATAAGGGCAAGGAGATAGACAAAGCTGTTCACTTGGGTATTGATCTGGCATCAACATCTAACGCATCGGTAAAAGCGGCCAATTCAGGCAGGGTCATATTTGCAGCCTTTGAAGGTATTTTCGGCAATACAGTGATTATTGATCATGGCTTTGGTTTGTGCAGCCTATATGCCCATTTAAGCCAGATTTCAGTGAATGAAAATCAACTGATCGAAAAGGGCCAGGATATCGGTACTACAGGCCTGACCGGATTGACCGGAGGCGACCACCTGCATTTTTCCATGATCGTGAATAATGTATTTGTTAATCCGGTTGAATGGTGGGATAGCTCCTGGATAAAAAATAATATTACGTCGAAAATTGAAAAAATTAGACAAATTCCGAACGATTAAACCCAACGTTTAAGCCAAAAAGGTGTGGAATGAGTGATTTTAAAGTGACAAAGACGATTGAGCAAATTAATAAAAAGATTGCAGATGGTGAAGCTGTTGTTGTAACTGCGGAAGAGATCATCGATATAGCCCAAAAAAAAGGCGTGGTTGAGGCCGCAAAAAGCATTGATGTCGTTACCACAGGTACATTCGCACCTATGTGCTCATCCGGTGCATTTATCAATATCGGCCAATCCAAACCACTGGTGCGGACAACAAAAACCTGGTTCAATAATGTTGCAGCTTACTCAGGTGTTGCAGCAGTTGATTGTTATCTGGGTGCAACTCAGATTTGTGAAGATGATCCGTTAAACAAACGTCATCCCGGTGAATTTAATTATGGTGGCGGACATGTGATTCAAGATTTTGTTGCCGGCAAACAGGTTCATATAAAAGCTGAAAGCTATGGTACGGACTGTTATCCAAATAGACAGATTGAAAAATTGGTAACCCTGAAAGATCTGCCCAATGCCATGCTCTGCAATCCGAGAAATGCGTATCAAAATTATAACTGTGCAGTCAATCGGGCGGATAAAATAAAATATACATATATGGGAACCTTAAAGCCGGATATGGGCAATGCAAATTATTGCAGTGCCGGTGAATTAAGTCCCTTGCTAAATGACCCATACTTAAAAACAATAGGTGTGGGAACCCGGATTTTTTTAGGTGGCGCTCAAGGATATGTCACCTGGACTGGAACGCAGCATAAAAAAGATGTAGAAAGAGGATTGAACGGGGTGCCTCTGGTTCCATCCGGAACACTTTCTGTGATAGGTGATCTAAAAGAGATGTCATCGGAGTGGTTGGTGGGGCAAAGTATTCGCGGGTATGGTGTTTCTCTTTCTATAGGATTTGGTATTCCAATCCCCATATTAAACGAAGAGATTTTAAAATATACAGCAGTTTCTGATGATCAGATATTTACACAGATTGTTGATTACGGATACGATTATCCTGAAGCTGTTTCAAAATCTTACGGCCAAGTCAGCTATTCTGAATTAAAAAGCGGCTCCATCATGCTCAAAGGCAAAAAAATACCCACAGTCCCATTGTCCAGTATGGTGAAGGCCCGCAAGATTGCCGATATTTTGAAAAAGTCCATACTGAGTGGGGAGTTTTTTATCGGACAACCGCAACATACATTCTATTAAGCACCATTGTTAAAGATATCACTCTCAAAGGATATAAAATGACAGTACAGAAAACCAGAAGCGCTTTGCGGGAAAATACCGAGGCAATAATTATTGCCATTATAATTGCTATGTTCATTCGGACCTTCATTGTTCAGGCGTTTAAAATTCCATCCGGGTCCATGCTGGAGACCCTGCAGATCGGCGATCAGATTCTTGTTAATAAATTTATCTATGGCGTTAAAATTCCTTTCACAAATGGAAAAACCATCATTCCGGTAAAGAATCCTGAAAAAGGAGATATAGTTGTTTTTAAATATCCTGAAGATCCCAGTAAGGATTTCATTAAACGGGTGGTGGCAACGGCCGGGGATACCCTGGAAATTGTGAATAAACAGCTTTTTATCAATGGTAAACTTGTAAAAGATGAGCCATATGCCATACATAAAGATCGCCAGATTATTCCTGGCAAATTTACAACAAGGGATAATCATCGCAAAATTACTATTCCGGAAAACAAGATTTTTGTCATGGGTGATAACAGAGACAATAGTCATGACAGCAGATTCTGGGGCTTTGTCGATTTAACAGCAGTGCGGGGAGAGGCGTTTATTATTTACTGGTCCTGGGAAAAAAATAAAGGTGTCAGATGGAATAGATTAGGGAATCTTTTAATGTAAGGGATCGTTAAAAAATAATTTCACATAATCTGTCTGCGAAAGCCCCAAAGGGACTGGACATTTTGCAAACAGAATGTGAACTATTTTTTGAGCCGACCCTAAGGATGTAATTATGCGTTTTGAAAAAAAAGATATTCTGGATATTAATTCTCTTGACTCCCAAGAAATATCACTGATACTTGATACGGCTCAAGGGATGAAAGAAATATCACAAAGGCCTGTGAAAAAAGTGCCTACCCTGCGGGGGAAAACAATTGTTCTTTTTTTCCATGAACCCTCCACTCGGACAAAATTATCATTTGATACGGCTGCCAAAAGACTGAGTGCGGACAGTATTTCCATCTCAAAGAGTTCATCCAGTATCGTGAAAGGTGAAACCCTGATCGATACGGCAAAAAATCTTGAAGCAATGAAGCCGGATGTGATTGTATTGCGGCACCCATCATCCGGTGCACCACACCTTATTGCAAAACGCGTGAAATGTTCTGTCATCAATGCAGGTGACGGCATTCATGCCCATCCGTCCCAGGCGCTTTTGGATATTATGAGTGTCAGGGAGAATAAGGGGAAAATTGACGGCCTGAATATTTCTATTATTGGTGATATTGCACATTCAAGGGTTGCTCGCTCAGATATTACCGGATTTTCAAAAATGGGTGCCAAGGTCACCATATGCGCACCGGAAACCATGATTCCCATGGGAATTGAAAATTTAGGATGTACCATCGCTCCAGATATGGAAACCTGTGTTGAAGGCGCTGATGTGATCATGATGCTTCGTATACAAAAAGAGCGCCAGGGCAATATCCTTTTTCCAACAGAAAGAGAGTATGCAGCACTCTATGGATTAAATAGAGCAAGACTGGGTTTGGCAAAAAAAGATGCCATTATCATGCACCCGGGGCCTATGAATCGCGGCGTTGAGATTTCAAGTGATATTGCAGATTCCGAAGGGTCAATTATTTTGGAGCAGGTCACCAATGGCGTGGCACTGAGAATGGCCTTATTTTATCTCGTAGCAGGAGGCAGCCGACATGCAGATTCGGATTAAAGGGGCGCGGGTTCTTGATCCGGGAAATATTGACGGCCCCAGGGACATCATTATCGAGGATGAGTACATAAAAGCTGTTGTTAATCCTGATGAAAATTTAACTGATACGAATGTGAATGTCATTGATGCAAAAGGCATGATCGTTGTTCCCGGTTTAATTGATATTCATGTCCATCTAAGAGAACCCGGACATGAATATAAAGAAACTCTTGAAACAGGTCTTAAGGCGGCAGCAGCCGGTGGGTTTACTGCGGTTTGTTCCATGCCGAATACTTTACCTGTCAATGACAATAGTCAGGTTACAGGATTTATCATCAACCAGGCTGAAAAACTTGGATTTTCAAAGGTATTTCCAGCAGGTGCCATTACCCAGGGGTCAAAAGGGCAGGCACTGGCAGAAATCTATGACATGAAAAAAGCGGGTATTGTTGCGGTAACAGATGATGGTCTTCCTGTTGAAAACACAAATATGATGCGCCATGCCCTGGAGTATTGCAATGGGCTTGATATGCCGGTTTTTGTTCATGCAGAAGATCATACACTGGTGGATGGCGGAGCCATGAATGAAGGTCCCTTTGCCACATTTTGGGGAATTAAAGGTATTCCCAATGCAGCAGAAACCATTATGGTGGTTAGAGATATAGCTCTTTCCGAACTGACAGGTGCGCATGTTCATTTTTGTCATATCAGTACCAGAGAATCTGTTGAAGCCATTCGACAGGCAAAAGAAAGAGGTGCAAATATAACCTGTGAAACAGCACCCCATTATTTTACCCTGACCGATGAAGACGTAAAAGATTATGATACCAATTTTAAAATGAACCCACCCTTACGAAGCGAAAATGACCGCCAGGCAATAATCAAAGGCCTTTGCGACGATACCATTGATTTGATTGCTTCCGATCATGCACCCCACAGTGTTTTAGAAAAAGATGTTGAGTTCGATCGTGCGACCTTTGGTATCTTGGGTCTTGAAACATCGTTACCCCTGTCTTTGAGATTAGTCCATGACGGATTTTTATCCATGGAAGAACTAATTGTTAAAATGTCAAAGAAGCCTGCAAAGATAATTGGTTTGAATAATGATATCATACCTGGTAATATTGCAGATCTTACGATCATCAATCCTGAGTATTTATATAAAATTGATTCTGATACATTTAAATCAAAAAGTCGCAATACACCTTTTTCCGGGATGTCGGTTAAAGGTTGCGCTGATGTAACTTTTGTCAACGGGCAAGTGGTTTATCAAAGAAGGTAACATACATATTAAAAATATAAAGAGATCATAATCATGGGTGCACCACACAAAGTACTTGTAGTTGACGATGAGCAAAGCATGCGTGAATTTCTTGAGGTCTTGTTGTCTAAAGAAGGATATTCCGTTTTTGATGCCAAAAATGGGAAACAGGCACTCAAGATGATACAAAAAAATAATTACGATCTTATACTGACGGATATTCGTCTCGGTGATATCACCGGCCTTGAAGTTTTAAAAGAGGCAAAAAGGAAAAATTCTCAAACAATTGGGATTATGATATCCGCGTATTCGACAACGGAAATAGCAGTTGAAGCAATGAATGAGGGTGCCTATGATTTTGTTCCCAAACCATTTGATAATGATGAGTTAAAACAAACCATTGCAAAGGCACTTGAACTAAAGACTTTAGAGCAGGAGAGGAAAAGCACTTCATCGGAACTTCGTGAGAATATACACTTTAACCGTATTATCGGTAAGAGTCCGGGCATGAAGGCTATTTATACCAGAATCGAACAGATTGCACCGACAAAGACAAATGTTTTGATTTCCGGGGAAAGCGGAACAGGAAAAGAGTTGATTGCCCGCGCCATCCATGAAAATTCGGATCGGGCTAACAAACCATTTGTCGTGGTCAATTGCGGTGGAATTCCGGATACCTTAATTGAAAGCGAATTCTTTGGTCATGTGAAAGGATCATTTACCGGTGCTGTAGCAGATAAAAAAGGATTGTTTGAAGCAGCCAATACCGGGACTATTTTCTTAGATGAGATTGGAGAACTTTCTCCTGCGCTTCAAGTGAAGTTGTTGCGGGCAGTCCAGGAAACTACGGTCAAACGCGTTGGAGGCACACGAGAAGTCGACGTGGATGTTAGAATTATTTCTGCAACCAACAAAAAGCTTGAACAGGAAGTTATTGAAGGAAATTTCAGGGAAGATCTTTTTTTCAGGCTCAATGTCATCCCTATTAAGGTGCCACCACTGCGAGACAGAAAAGGGGATGTAAAACTTTTATCCAAACATTTTGCTGAAAAGTATTCTGCAATAATGAATAAAGATATTGTCAAACTTTCTTCATATGCCATTGATTTTTTAAATAAATACAGTTTTCCGGGCAATGTCAGAGAATTGGAAAATCTTATAGAACGAAGTGTTGCATTATCATCCACTAATATTATTTTGCCGGAAAGCCTTACCATTTCCATGCATATGAAACGCCGCTGGGTGGAAGGTATTAAAGATAGAAGGTTTGATCTGGCTGAAGTGGAGCAGGGCGTTGACCTGGATGAAATTTTATCCACTATTGAGCAGTCCTATTTAAAGAAAGCCATGGAAATTGCCAGTGGTAACAAGAGCAAGGCAGCTGATTATTTAAAATTAAGCCTGCGATCCATGCGCTACCGCCTGGATAAAACCGATTATCCTGAATAGCTTAGGAACGGGAATTAAATAAGTTGCCCATAATCAGCAGAAGTTTTTGTCGTATTCAAGGCGCGAGGAGGAAGCATAACGGGCTATGTGCCCAACGAGAAACGCAGAAGACGGCAAAAAAAGCAATAATTATGGGTAAGTTATTTAATGTACGTTCCTTAGGAACGGGAATTAAATTAATTACCAATTTTGTGAGTTGAATCGCCTGGCCGGTATGGCGTGGAAACTTAAGGCATATCATGATATGTATTAGTTTCCACAACGCAACCGGGCGGGATGAAACGTCTCTCAAAATGTAAAATTATTTTTGAGTGGGCTCTTACAATTTTGACTTGGGCCGGGTTGTATCTTCCGGCATAGCTGTTATTTTGAGACTGTTTTTCCCGGGTGCAACTTCTATATATCTTTTTTCTTCCTGATCAAGGATATAGTATCTTATCGTAACTATCTGTCCTGGAACAATGTTTAACTTAATATTTTCATGCGCCGGCAGATAAACAGATCCGTTATCCAGTTGTATTATATTTTTTTCACTGATAGAAATCACCTGCCCTGCAATTAAAGAAGTCTCAATAAATATTTTAGCAGTCACACCCGAAGGGAGAATGATTGCCAGAAGTGCAATCCCTGTGATTATATGCAAAATGTATGATTTTGTTTTTCTCATGGTCAAATCCTTTCATTTAGAAACAATATCTAATGATCCAGTGTACTGCCTTCTTTCCAATAGTAGAGATCCAGACCGTATTCCGGGCTGTTTATTTTAAAAGGGTTATCAGGATCATCAGGGTTATCAGGGTCAGGGCCGATAATATCCCCGCCCATCATTGACATGGCTCCAGCCGTACCTTTTCTAATAACAATGGAATAACTGGAGGGAATACCAAATATTTTTACTTTTTTATGGTATCTGTCAGTAACATCGTATACAGGTTCGGTACTGTCATTAACAGTGTTTAAGTTATAAGCCGCAGATCCGTCATGATAATTAAGAGAGTATGATAAACCGTTACCCTGGGGATTGCAGGGATCAGATACAGATGGCTGGTAAGATGTAAAATACAGCACCCCTGAATAAAGGCTGATGCGGCTTAGGATTTTTTCACCATCATGGTTGTCCCTGTCTGATGTGCTTGTGTTTGAAACAGTACCGCTGTAAGAGCAGTGGGCGCATTCGGTTGCATCTCCCTGATCTTCTAAAACAATATACCAGCCTTTGCCGTCATCTTCATATGCGGCGCCGTTTTCAAGACTGGTAAAGCTGTTATATGTTGGATTATCAGTTAAAATTTCTTCCAGGTCCTCTTTTGTAACTCCGGTAAGGGTTGTTCCCTTGCCCAGTTCATCACAGCTTAAATTTAACAAATTATCCTCGGTATAGGGAACACTTGTGACGGTAATATTAGTTTTAAGGCCATCCGGGTCCAGAATTCCTGTCACCTGGGAATCATCATATACAGCATACATACGATTTTTAATCATGGTGTATGTGGGATGCTCCCTGTCTCCTGTACCAAAAAATATAGTGGCAATTTGATCTGTTCCAGGGAAAATAGTATCATCAAACCTGTAATTGCCGGAATCAAAATAAGTGAAGGAGCCACCCCAGGATACTGCCGGCGGATAAAATGTTTTTCTTCCCTGGTCACTTGTGTCTGCGCCTTTGTCAAATTCGCTGCTGTCACTCAGGCTGCCCGGATTTCCGGAAAAAATTTTAGTTATTGTCCACTTGTTTGTTTTAACTGTGTACGTATCTGTGTCCAGATTATCAGGGTCAACGGTAAAAGTATAGCCGATCCGATATACATTTGAATAAATATCAGTTGCATAAATGGTTGAAAGAACATTTGATTTTCGGCCTTCGGTAATTACACCACTGAGTTTGTAAAGATAGGCCATGGAAGTTGTAACAACAGCCGGCGAGGCAGGAAAACAAAATTTCATGGAAGACAGTGTTTGAACTGCACCATTGGTATCTGATGTTGTTGCTGCACCATAGGTTGCTGAAAATGGCAGGATCTGGTTTCCTGAGCTGTCATTGGTGACAGTTGCAGGATTATCAATATCCACAATAAAAATTCCCCGTCCATATTCGTTTTTATCCAGATTATATTTATCATAAGTATTATTATTATTTACATCCTGGGCAGCATCGCTCAGACTCCATTCTGCTGTGTCTATGGTGCCATTGGCTTTATAGGGTTTCCCATTATTGTCAAGATCGGTAAAGGGTTCGGGAAAAGAGTCTTCTTCTGTATCATACCCTCCTGTGAATACAAGAACATCCTTAAATCCACGTTCACCGGTTGAAGCATTCACTGAAACAGGTATTTTTGCAGTAATGGGATCAGACCAGGTTTGAAGGATTTCAGAGTTGGAGTACTGCCATTGAACTGTCCAGTTCAAAGGATTTTTATCTGTAATATTCAAAGCCCAGTATTTGCTGCCCCCGCGCCTTTCACCGAAAATAAGATATTTAGGGGCTTTGTTAGATCGATAAAGGGTTATTGATCCGTCAACCGCATCAACCATTGGATTTTGTGAAATATTTGAAAGTTTAGTCAGCATGTCTTCGGGGACAAAAGCAAAAATTTCTTTTCCATAATTGACATCAGTGGGGTCTGTGTCATCAAACACATGGAGCATGCCGTCATTGGCCCCAACCACAATATATCGTTTTAAAAGGGTATCAATGGGGTCATAATAATCAACAACCACAGGTCGTGAATGTACTATGGAGCCTAATACCCAGTCTCTGACAGCAGAAGGGGCATGGGTTACGGCATCGGCATCATAGGTATATCCGTAAAGGTAATTGATGACCTTATCCCGTGCAGCATCATCTGCAACATTCAGATCGGTGGCGGTGATAGTATCATATTTAACCTTTATGATTGAATCCAATGTTGTGCTGTAGGTGTAAATCGGGCGGTCCCAGTAATTAGTATTTGAAAAATCAAAGTCCATACGTTCCTTTAAGACTTCACCTACGCCATCTTCACGTACATCCGAACTGCCATAGCTGTCTGAATCATTTGTATCGGTATCATCACCCCAGAAAGCTGCGGTATTGTCTAAAAACTCTCCATCGCTGTTGATAGCTTCATTATTGTTACCATCGTAGAGCATCCATACATTGGGCCGGTTTGTGCTGCCGTCACCCAGAACAAATTTTTTAATGTTTCCCATCCAGGTCTGATTATCCTGGGGCAGAAAAAGCCCCATGTACAGATCGTCGCCGTTCTGGATTTTATTGGCCGCATCAATGGAAACAACAGGTGAGGTAAAAGAAACAGCTTCGGTCATTTGCAGAGCAAGGGAATAAAATGCCGCAACAAGCTGTTCTTTATTAAATGTAACAATGTATTCGCCGCCGGATTCTCCTGCTGCATCTTTTAAAAGAGGATGGTCAGCCCCAAATGCAATATGGTGAGTTATGACGTTTTCATATGAGTTGGCCGGATCTGATACAGAAGCTTTGGTATCGCTCTGCCAGGAATGGGTATAGATCCAGTTTCCTACATCATCATAATAATTTGCAGGTGGAGAGGAATATTGGTAAGGATCTGATGTCCATCCGTCACCATCCCAGTCAAGAAAAGGAAGCTTTGGATCACTTCCAGGGTCACTTATCCTGTTCCAGTCAGTATCAGAAGACGGAAATCCATCGGTCACGGAAATAATATAATTTTTGCGGCAGTTTAAATTGTCAAGAGCATTGCGTTTGGTCCAATAACCTTTTTCAAACACATCCTGCAGTGCTTCACCCAATGGTGTGCCGTATTGTGGTGTTTCGTTCTGGACATGGGTTCTGATGGCAGCCCTGTTTTGATCGTCAGTTAAATTGGGATTTAAAGCAGACTTGATCGTGGCACCATCACCCGAGGTGCCAAGATACTTAAAACTTGCATATCCCCAGTTCATTTTGCCCTGAAAAGTATCAACAACATATAAAATAGCATCCTTTGCAACATCCAGGCGGTTCTGCATAAGATAACCGCCGCTGCCTGATTCATAGGTTACTCTGATTTTGTCGATGGTATATCCGTTTCCAACGACACTGCCATCTGATTTTAATGCAATCATTACGGTTTCATCATTAACCGTGGCAGACCACCCATCCCCTCCTGTCGGGGGGTTGTCTCCATCATATTTTGCCACCAGAGTACCGGAACCATCATATATGGCTACATAATCATATCTCCATTGCGATGTTCTATTGTCGCGTTCCACATCAAAGGCACTGAAATGAACCTGCATTTTTTTTGCGCCTGGATGGGTAATGGTTTTCATTGTCTGGTTTTCCGGAAGATTATTGGCATATTGACCACTGGCAGGATATTTTACAGTATGGGCAAGTTCCAGCCAGGCAGCCTGAGTAATTGGATAGACTTCATATTTCCATGCAGGATCTCCGATGGATGCACCCTGGGGGACAGGATTGTCTTTATAATGCAGGTTGTACATGGCCTGCATGTTCACCCAGTTGCCGGTAACAAAAAAATAGATATCCTGATCACCGCTTTCTGCCACATTCAGGCTGCCTGCAGAAACTCCTTCATAGCCTGAAAAATAATATCCCGGAGCATTTAAAAGCCCGCCAAATCCTGCGTCTACCTGGCTGCCATTATACATGGTCTGCACATTATGAAGCAGGATGTCCCGGCTTAAAGGCAGGCGGTTACCATCCAGAAGAACATAGCCGTCAGCATCAGTTGTCAGCCTTTGTGTGCCTGACCCGTCATAGATCAGGTTACCGTCTGAGTCAATCAGAGTATTTGTATCTACAAGATCTGCACTGAACCAGAGATAATTGGGATCGGCTGCATCTCCTGTGAAGGCCACAGTTTTCCCATCTACGGTAGCTGTGGTCACTCCGATTCTGCCTTTCCATAAAAATATTTTTTTTCTTTCTTTGTGATTTTGATAAAAATAATTGCTGTTGTTAATGGTGTCATAAATATAATCAGCCTGGCTGCCAGCATCATTTAAAGTAAACAGATAGTCAAACATGGCACCGTAGTCAATGCTCTGCTCATAAACGCCAAAATCCATGGAACCTGAGTTATCCAGGAGGATATAAGCGTTCTGCTTGATGCTGACATCATAAATGTCGGTATCTTTTGCAAAAAGAAGAGACATGCTGCCGACCAGGAGGATAATCAGAATAGAGAAGGCAAAGATGGTATTGTATTTATTTGATTTGCGATTAACCATGAATATCTCCTTAATAATTCAAGTTGCTTTTTTACAAAGGGTTCTTAACGCCGACTTTCTGTCCGCCCATCTCAATACTTACCTGCCTTTTTCCATTGATTCGGAATTTGTAGGATGCATGCTGTGTGGCATCATATCCTTTTGGTGGTACATCAGGATAAAGGTAGGTGACAAGGTAGGCATAATCGTAAAGGTCGTCTGCTGTGAGTGCCAATATATTTTGTCTTGGCCAGGTGTCTGCATTGGTCTGTGAAAAGTCATTTGTAATATCGAAGGTCAGCGACAGATCAGAACCCAATGAAGGATCATAATTGGCCAGGGTGTCAGGATACAGCGGCTTATCATGGTCTTCAGGATCTGCAATCTCATACCAGGAATAAAGGCCGTTCACCCCGGCGTAACCGATGTGAAAGCCCTCTAATGTGGTGCCGCCTTCAGATATGTTGAAATTTTTTTCCCACTGCTGCTGATTACTGGCAATTGTGATTTCAAAGTCAGCCGTGTTCAGTGCAAATGTACCAAGCATACTCAAGATCAGGAGACTGAACATGGCAATTGCAAGAATAGATCCGTTTTCATTTTTCATTATTAATTTAAAAGTATTTTTACATATGTTGTCGGATACCATTTTACCTGCCTGTACCTTAAGTGTTATTAAATTTAACCATTGTAATGTTTAAAGAATTCTGCCCTGCCGGCGTATTCCAGTACATGAACAGACGAATGGTTCCAAAGGGAGTAAAGGTATCTGTACCAACAGTTATTGAAGAGGTAACCACATTCCAGAAAAGAGTGAATCTATTGCCTGCATTATCGATGATCTGTGTACCGTCCACGGTAAACATGTTTGCAAGTGACGGCAGATTTGCAGCAGTATATTGATGATCGGCAAGAGCAGGATTCGGAGTGCCGCCTGCAGGTGCCTTGCCGGCATCAAGATCTGCTCCAGTCGTGAGACTGGTGCTGTCAAAGGGCAGTCGCTTGAGTTCTTCAAGAAAAGTTAATCCAATTGAATTGGCTGTGGATCTTGAGAATGCAGAGCTGTTGCCTTTAATTGCACCGATCTGCATAAGGCTCATTGCCAGAATTCCCACAAAGAGAATGACAATGGTGATCATCACTTCAATGATAGTAAATCCATCGTTGTTTTTAAATACCATAATTACATCCCCAGGTTTCGGCACATTATGGTTACCGAAACAAACCGTCTTTTATAATTGTCATTGTATGGTCCCCATGTTGTCCCGGAAATCGTTGTATACTGCTGAGTATTGGTGAAATTTTGTTCAATAACCGATGATCTTGCCAAAAGGCTTACCTGCACTCCGCGAATCTGGTTCAGTTGGGACGAGTTGGGATTTGAAACAGTATTACCGGATTCCAAAATATAATTAAATTCAATGGCCTGGATATTTTCAGCAATGGGCTGAAATCCTCCTGCGCCGCCGGTTTGTCTTCCCAAATCGCCAATTCCACCAATACCGGCATCGGCTATCCCGTCATCGTTTGTATCAACACTGGCCGTTGAAAAGCCGAACTCAATATCTTCCTGTGTATCATCGACATCACCGTCTGCCCTGGTGTCCGGAGCCAGGGTGTGTCCTTTTATATCCCTGGTAAAACGAAAGTGTGTTGATGTGGCAGTCACTACACCGGCTTCAGAATCCTGTGTCGGATCGCACCCGGCTTCTCTGATTTCAGTTGACATAATCATGATGGCTGCACGCAAGTTTTGTTGAAGGTCAGCCAGGTTGTCTGTACTGATATATGTTTTCTGCTGGTTTGAATAGGTCATGAATACCGCGCCTATAACAATACTTGAAAGCAATAATGTAATCATTATTTCGATCAGGGTGAAACCTGCATTGTAATTATGTTGTTTTATGGGGGCCATGTGCCATCCTGACTTATCTGCATGTTGACGTTACCTGCCGTACTTAAGGACAGTTTATACCATCTGACGCTATTTTTCATCACAATGGATCCGCTTTTTGTTGGAATCCCGCGGCTGTTAAATGATGTGTCTGACTGGGCGCCTGTAAAACTGCTGCTGACAATGGTTATATCGCCGGGCATTTTGATATCCAGCAAAAGCTCATCAGAATCGTTCCAGACCCCGTTGCCTTTATCAGTGCCGCCATTACCGGTTCCATTATCAATAAAAATCAGATACCGGTTATCCACACCGTCAGATGCCAGTGGATCTCCTGTTTCGCAAAAAACTATAATAACGTCAGAGTCCTGCTTTATTGCTTCAGATCGTGCTTTTTGAAAGGCAGAATACATATCCCGTGCCTGCCCTCTTAATTTTAAATTGCCATACGCGTCCATGAGAGCCGGTGCCCCAAACCCGATCATGATACTGATAATGGCCATTGCAATGATCAACTCCACTATGGTAAAACCAAAACCGTTTTTTGTTTTGCTGGTCATAAAAAGTTCTTTCAAATAATTAAATTGCCGGAAACAATGGGAAAATTCTTTTTTGGATAACAAGTGAAACACTATTCCACACACTACCAATTCCCCCAGGGTAAAGTCAATTTATATCCATTTTTGTTTCATGTTTCAATTTCGAAACTTGCAAAAATGATACCAGATTTGTTTGATTTTATTGATTTTCTTTAAAGTACTGCTGCATGACAATACAAAAATCAGATCTGCTGATTTTAAAAGGGGTGTGTGTTTGATTTGTTCCCGGCTGCAGTTGGGCAGATGACGGGTTTATGTTAATATATCATGCCGCAAATTGGTTTTTTTTAACAAAAAATGTTTCAATTGTTTAATTTAAAAAACAAACAACCTTGATCATGTGGTGAAATATAGCCAAATGTTTGTAATATAAATTACAATTTTTTAAAATTGGTTTTATTTCACTATGAACAGTATCCGGAAACCATGTGAATTCGTTTGATTTTGCCCTGCGATCAGGGTAGTATCTGCCTGTGTACGATTAAGCAGATTTAGAATTTATAATATTGTCTTTCTACAGTCTTTTATTCTAAATCAAAGATAATTAGTATTTCAAAACGAATCATTGGAATCATTATGCCAAAATCCATATTGATTATTGAACCTCACAAAACCATGAACTACTTCTGGCAGGAACTCTGGCAATACAGAGATCTGTTCTATTTTCTTGCCTGGCGGGATATCCTTGTACGCTATAAGCAGACAGCGATCGGCATTGCCTGGAGTGTGTTAAGACCTGTTTTAACTATGATTGTTTTTACTATTGTTTTTGGCAAAATTGCAAAACTTCCTTCGGATGATATACCATACCCATTATTGGTTTTTGCTGCGATGATCCCCTGGCAGTTTTTCAGCAATACTTTTTCTGAAGCGGGCAATTCTTTAATTAATAATACCCAGCTTATTTCAAAAGTCTATTTTCCAAGAATTATTATACCAACAACAGCGATGGTCGTAAGTTTGATTGATTTTGCTATCTCATTGGCAATTTTTATTGCTTTGATGCTCTGGTACGGGGTAATGCCGGATATAAGAGTATGTTTGCTGCC
The DNA here is from genome assembly GCA_021647625.1 of Desulfobacula sp. Classification (GTDB taxonomy): domain Bacteria; phylum Desulfobacterota; class Desulfobacteria; order Desulfobacterales; family Desulfobacteraceae; genus Desulfobacula. Next base: position 20,014 of record JAKIUJ010000002.1, on the reverse strand, counting down.
GTTACTGCTTCTAATGGCCATATTAACATCTCTGGGTGCCGGATATATCATTTGTGCACTTAACGTGAAATACCGGGATTTCAGATATGTAATCCCGTTTATTGTTCAATTCGGGCTTTATATTTCACCTGTTGGTTTTAGCAGCAGTCTTGTTCTTGAAAAATGGCGGATCATTTATTCATTAAACCCGATGGTGGGGGTTATTGACGGATTTAGATGGGCCCTTCTGGGAAAAGACATAGCAATTTACTGGCCGGGTTTTTTAATTTCCATAGGAATTTCAATGTTTCTTTTTGTTTTCGGACTTATATATTTCAATAAAACCGAACGGGAGTTTGCCGATATAATATAGGATATTATGGGAAGTATCATAACAGTTGAAAACCTGAGCAAGAGATATGTAATAGGGCATCAAAAGCAGGAAAGGTACACCACCTTGCGAGATGTTATCTCGCATAAAATACGTGGGATTGTCCAGAGAATTCGTCATCCGCTATCTCCCAATAGAGAAAAGACAATTCTTGAAGAATTTTGGGCGCTTGATAATATTAATTTAGAAATTAAACAGAACGACCGGGTCGGGATTATCGGTCGAAACGGTGCCGGCAAGTCAACTCTTTTAAAAATCCTTTCCCGCATTACCAAGCCAACCACTGGCCGTATTACGATAAAAGGCAGGGTTGCAAGCTTGTTAGAAGTTGGTACGGGTTTTCATCCAGAACTTACAGGCAGGGAAAATATTTTTTTAAATGGCGCAATTCTCGGTATGAACCGTGTGGATATAAAAAAAAGTTTTGATGAGATTGTTGCATTTGCTGAAGTTGAAAAATTTCTCGACACGCCTGTAAAACGCTACTCTTCAGGTATGTATGTTCGTCTTGCCTTTGCAGTTGCGGCACATCTCGAACCTGAAATACTAATAGTGGACGAGGTGCTGGCCGTTGGGGATGCTCAGTTTCAAAAGAAGTGTATAGGCAAAATGAATGATACATCCCAACGTGACGGGCGTACTGTTATTTTTGTAAGTCACAGCATGACCGCCATTTCGGCGCTTTGTAATAAGGTTTTAATTATGGACAAAGGCAAGCTTGTTTTGGATGCCCCTACTCAAGTCGCAGTTGAACAATATGTGAATTACGGCAATACCAACCAGCTATCTGCTGTTGAATGGTGTATCGATAAGGCTCCGGGAGATGACGTTGCCAAACTTCTCAAAGTAGCAGTGTTAAATGGAAAAGGAGTGGTGTCAGGATCTTTTGAACGTAGAGAGTCAATCCATTTACAATTCGAGTATATCGTGCTGAGAAAAAGCTTCGTTCCACTCGTTGCTCAAATTCAAATAATGAATCAATCCGGAATATGTGTTTTCATGAGCATCAAACCCCATGAAGAGAAAACTGAGTATGGCCGCTGCAGATACAGGTGTACATGCGTCATACCAGCAAAGTTAATGAAGGAAGGTAATTTTCAGCTTGATATTATCCTCACAACTCCAATGCGGGAGGTGCATCTTCATAAAAAAAGTGTTGTATCGTTCAAAGTGAATGATTCAGTATTGAGAGCTTTTTATTTTGGACCTATTCCGGGCATTGTCAGACCTGATCTCATATGGAATACACAGATAGTTAGTCAAGGAGAATAAGATGAAAACAATTATAATGAATAATATCATAAAACTGTGGCATCCAAATGATGGTTGTCTTGAAGTGATTGGTATTAAATCATGAAGGCCATTATTTTAGCAGGCGGTCTTGGAACCCGCATCTCTGAAGAAACAACTATCAGGCCAAAACCCATGGTGGAGATAGGTGGAAAGCCGATCTTGTGGCATATCATGAAGATATATTCCGCTCACGGTATCAATAATTTTATCGTTTGTTGTGGATATAAAGGTTATTTTATAAAAGAGTATTTTGCAAATTATTTTCTGCATATGTCAGATGTGACTTTTGATATGCGAAAAAACAGAATGAAAGTTCATCATAATTATTCAGAGCCGTGGCGTGTCACATTGGTTGACACAGGAGAAAAAACCATGACAGGTGGACGTCTTGCCCGGGTGCGTGAATACGTGGATAATGAAGACTTTTGTTTTACATATGGAGATGGCGTAAGCGATATTAATATTAGTGACCTGCTTGCCTTTCACAAAAAAACAAAGGGAAAAGCCACAATGACAGCCGTGCAGCCCCCAGGGCGCTTTGGTTCGATGAAACTGGAAGGAAACAAGGTGACCGGTTTTCAGGAAAAACCGGCAGGTGACGGTGGTTGGATAAACGGAGGATTTTTTGTTTGCTCTTCATCAGTGTTTAAATATATTGAAGGAGATGAAACAACCTGGGAAGAGCAACCGTTGAAACGTCTGGCAGAAGAGAAAAAGCTGTCAGCTTATTTTCATAAAGGATTTTGGCAACCGATGGATACCTTGCGTGATAAAAAATATTTAGAAAGACTTTGGAATTCCAGTCAGGCACCATGGAAGGTGTGGAAATGATACCTGACTTTTGGAAGGGAAAGCGTGTTTTTTTAACCGGTCATACAGGTTTCAAAGGCAGCTGGATGTCTTTATGGTTACAAAATATGGGGGCTAAAGTGATGGGATATGCACTTTCTCCGCCCAGCAATCCTAACCTATTTGAAGTTGGACACATTGCAGATAGCATGATTTCCCTGAAAGGGGATATTCGAAATCTCGAGAAGATGCAGAGATCCCTGGCCCGGCATCAATCAGAAATTGTTATACACATGGCAGCCCAATCTCTGGTTAGGTATTCCTACCAGAATCCGGTTGGAACTTATTCCACAAATATCATGGGTACGGTCAATGTTTTGGAGGCTGTCCGACATACACCCTGTGTGAAAGCCGTTCTTATTATCACTAGCGACAAATGTTATGAGAACCGGGAATGGGATTGGAGCTATCGCGAAAACGATGAAATTGGTGGTCGTGACCCCTATTCTAATAGTAAAGGGTGCGCCGAACTGGTTACAGCCGCTTATCGTCAATCTTTCTTCAATGAGACGAGAGGCGTTTCAACTGCGATCGCCAGTGTTCGTGCCGGCAATGTGATTGGCGGCGGCGATTGGGCCGCAGATCGTTTAATACCTGATATTATGGCAGCTATTACCAAGAAAAGCGCTGTATTGATCCGCAATCCGGGAGCAATTCGTCCTTGGCAATTTGTACTAGAGCCGTTATCGGGCTACTTGACATTAGCCCAGAAATTATATGAACAGGGTGTGGAATATGCCGAAGGGTGGAATTTTGGCCCAAAGGAAGATGATGCAAAAACTGTGCAATGGATCGTTGAACAAATTACCGAACAATGGGGGAAAGACGCAAGCTGGGTGTTAGACAAAACTAAGCAGCCACATGAAGCGCATTATCTCAAACTTGATTGTTCAAAAGCAAAAAAATATTTGAACTGGAATCCCGGAGTATCACTCACACAAGCTTTGGAAAATATTGTCTCATGGCACAAGGCCTATTTGCTGGGAAAAAATATGCGTGAATTTTCATTGAAACAAATTGCCGATTTTCAAGGACAAATATCAATATGAACTGCCGTCATTGCTTCCATCCTTTAAAACACGTATTCCTTGATTTGGGTTTTGCACCACCATCCAATGCATACCTTAGAGAATATGATTTAGATAAGCCCGAACGGTATTACCCTTTAAAACTATTTGTTTGTGAATATTGCTGGTTGGTACAAACAAAAGATTATACTTCGGCGGATGAACTCTTCAAAGATGACTACGCTTATTTTTCTTCGGTATCACAAAGCTGGTTAACTCATGCAGCCCAATATGCCGATATGGTAACTGCACGTCTTGATTTGAATCAAAACAGTTATGTGATTGAAGTGGGTGCAAACGATGGGTATTTGCTGAAAAATTTTGTTACCGCAGGCATTCCATGTCTGGGTATTGAGCCCACTGCTGATACGGCTGCTGCTGCAAAAAAAAAATGGAATTCCGATTCTCTGTGAATTTTTTAGCAACTCTCTGGCACAACGCTTGGAGAAAGAAGGTAAGCTGGCTGATCTTATTATAGGCAACAACGTATATGCTCACGTTCCAGATATCAATGATTTCACTGCCGGGCTTAAATCTGCCCTTAAACCGGGAGGCACTATAACACTGGAATTTCCGCATCTGATGCGCTTGATTGAATACACTCAGTTTGATACGGTTTACCATGAGCATTTTTCTTATCTATCCTTATCTTCTGTCAACAGGATATTCAAAGATGCAGGCTTGCTTATTTACGATGTGGAGGAACTTCCAACGCATGGTGGTAGCTTGAGGATCTACGGCTGCCACGCAGAGAAAACCAGATTAATCAATAATGCGGTGCCTGAGATGCTGACTGAGGAAAGAGCCGGAGGAATGAATCGACTGGAGACCTATCAGACATTTCAGCCAAGGGCTGACCGTGTAAAAGACGATTTATTGCTTTTCCTGATCGACCAGAAACGAAAGGGGAAAAAAGTAGCTGGCTATGGTGCTGCGGCAAAGGGGTGCACATTATTGAATTATGCAGGCATTAAAACCGATTTGCTACCCTATGTGTGTGATGCTTCTTCTTCAAAGTATGGTAAATATTTGCCTGGATCTCATATTCCAATTTTTCATCCTGGTGAAATACGTGAACGTATGCCTGACATTGTATTAATCCTGCCTTGGAATATTCAAGCAGAAGTGAAGGAACAAATGAACTATATACGAGAATGGGGCGGTATGTTTGCATTAGCCGTGCCCTCGATTAGCGTGTTATAAGATGCGTTTTATACCAACAAAATTTGCTGGTTCCTATTTGATTGAGCCTGAACCATTTTCAGATGATAGAGGGTTTTTTGCACGAATATATTGCCGGAACGAATTTAAAAAAAAAGGACTCAACCCAAATTTTGTTCAATGTAATATTTCATACAACAGAGTACGCAACACTCTGCGTGGAATGCATTACCAAAAGGCACCGTATGGTGAAGCAAAACTTGTCAAATGCATTCGGGGTGCTATTTATGATGTTATCATTGATTTACGATGCAATTCCGAAACAGTTACCCAATGGTTTGGAGTTGAATTGACTGCTGAAAACAGGAAATCAGTCTACATACCTGAAGGCTTTGCACATGGTTTTCTTACCATCACGGATGATACAGAGGTGTTGTATCAGATGTCAGAATTTTTTCATGCTGAATCTTCATCTGGTGTCCGCTGGAATGATCCGGCATTCGCCATAGACTGGCCTGAAAAAATTGCTGTGATTTCTGATCGAGATGCACATTATCCCGATTTTAAAGAGTTTGCTCTATGAATATTCTTTTAATAGGTCGCACAGGTCAACTCGGTCACAGCATCCTCAAAGAAAATACTGTTCATCGGATATTTTCACCGGATCGTACAGAACTCGATATTGAATCCAGGAAATCATGCCAGAAAATGATTGCAGAATTGTGTCCGGATGTGGTCATAAACACAGCTGCATTCCACAATGTTCCGCAATGTGAAATTGAACAGCACCGGGCGTTTAAGGTCAACTGTCTGGCTGTTCGTGACTTGGCACTTGCCTGTAAAAAGACAGGTGCTCTTTTAATTACATTTAGCACTGATTACGTCTTTGATGGTATGCAGAATGTACCATACCAGGAGGATGACCGAACCAACCCGCTACAGATATACGGCATCTCAAAGTTGTGTGGAGAATTTGCGGCATTGGCAACCGCACCTGAACACGCGGTGGTTATTCGTACCTGCGGTCTTTATGGCTTGGTTGGGGCAAGTTCCAAGGGCGGGAATTTTGTTGATCAACGAATATCCGATGCACAAAACCATATCCAACTGGAAATGGGATGCGATCAGATAATTTCACCGACCTATACGGTTGATCTTGCAAAGGCTTTGTTAAAACTCATCGAGCACCCCGGAATAGTCCCGGGTATTTATCACTTGGTGAATGAAGGCGCGTGTACCTGGTTTGAATTCACCCAGGCTATATATGAATTGATGGACATCAATATAAAGCTGTACCCGGTTGACCGTGGCGGCATGAGTGGAGAAATGCAACGGCCGCTTTATTCTGCTCTTGCCAATACCAAGGCTGGTGCACTTGGAATAACCTTGCCTCACAGGCGCGATGCATTGAAGTGTTATTTGGCAGAAAAGTATGGTTCAGTAGCCATGAAATGAAAAAACTTTGCTCATATTGCCATACCGAGGCAAAACCTTATTTCCGGAGCAGGGACTACAACCGTCGGGTAACACAGGAAATATTCGCCTATTATTGTTGCCCGAACTGTGGCCTTATTTTTATTTTTCCGGTACCGGAGGATCTTGGTGACTATTATCCGCCAACTTATCATTTTGCACCGGAAACATTGGGAATTCTCAAAGCAAATGCAGCACATGAGAGATATAAAATAAAAATTATTCAGCAATATGTAAAACAAGGAGGTTTGCTGGAGATCGGGCCATCTTATGGCTGCTTTACCTATTTGGCTAAAAACGCAGGCTTTGAGGCCGAAGCGATAGAAATGGATGCAGAATGCAGCAAGTTCCTAAATGAGGTGGCAGGAATACTTACTATCAATAGTAGCGATGTATGCGGCGCGCTTAGGACGGTAAAATCATATGATGTAATTGCTATGTGGCATGTTATTGAACATCTGCCAAATCCATGGGAAACATTGGAAGGGATTTGTGAAAAGTTAAATTATAACGGTATTCTGGTTCTGGCTGCACCCAATCCCGATGCATTTCAATTTCATATCCTCGGCCGTTATTGGCCGCATCTCGATGCACCTCGTCATGTCATGCTTATTCCCATTAAACTTCTTGTGGAAAAGATGGAAGCCTTGGGCATGCGGGTGGAGTTGATCACGACAACCGACGAAGGCGGACTCGGCTGGAATATTTTCGGATGGGAATTTTTCTTCTCCAATATGTGCGCTGATCTTATGGTCAAAAAAATGTTGAAGATAGTCGGCCGTGCAGCGGCAAGGTTGTTCAGCCTAATCGAAAAAATGGAAGGGAAGGGTAGTGCTTATACCCTAGTTTTCCGCAAGAAGGTATAATATGAAATTTTCAGTACTGTTACCAACACGCAATCGCCTCGACCTGCTTGCTTGTGCCATTGAAACGATACTGCGCCAGGATTATAGTGACTGGGAAATTATCGTATCCGATAATTTTTCCGATGAGGATATTGCCGGTTATATCAAATCACTTGTCGAGCCCCGCATCAAATATTTTCGTACCCAAAGCTTTATTCCCGTCACGGATAACTGGAACAATGCGCTGGATAAGTGTACTGGTGATTATGTCATCATGCTTGGGGATGACGACTGTCTGATGAAGGGCTATTTTTCAACCTTAAAAAGATTTATTAGGACGTTCGAATCGCCTGATTTCATTTATACCAATGCTTTTCTTTATGCCTATCCCGACGTCATGCCAGGTGTTCAAGATGGATTTCTTAGAACATATAGCCGCAGAAAAATTTATCAATCGGAAAGCGAGCCGTTTTTGCTTAAAAAGAATCAGGCAATGGGATTTGTCAAAGACGCCCTTAATTTTAAGGTGACTTTTGATTTTAATATGCAATTTTCCCTGGTAAGCAGAAGGCTTATTATGGAAATGAAGCATTACGGTCCATTCTATCAATCCCCCTATCCAGACTACTACGCAACCAATGCCATGATGCTGAAAGCCAAACGTATTCTTGTTGTACCACTTCCTCTGGTAACAATAGGAATCAGCCCCAAATCGTTTGGCTTCTATTATTTCAACGATGCAGAGAACGACGGCAATGAATTCCTCAATAACCTTCCAGATAAGTCAATTGTGAACCGACTGCAAAAAGTAATATTGCCTGGGAAAGTAATGAATACGTCATGGTTGATTTCCATGGAAACGCTTGCTGTCAATTTTGTTGACGAGTTCAAAATTGATGTGAACTACGCCCGCTATCGGCTCGTTCAAATTTTTGATCTATACTCTGATCTGATCATGGGAAAAGAAAACGCTAAAAAGGCATACAGGCAATTGAAAGGAAAAATGAGCTTTGTCGAGTGGTTGCGTTTTGGGTTGTTGTTTTCTGCCGTTGCAAGGATAGCACCCCGGCGTTATCGAAGTGACCTCTCCCATCGGATACGGAAAGCATCCGGATCACATCCTGGATCCAATATGCCGGCCATTGAAGGGCAATTTAATACAATACTTGATGTTTTTAAATTAGTTGATCCCCAGACACAATGCAGAATTGATTTTAAAGAGCCATGAATAAACTGATGAAAGAACTTTGTGTTGTACATCTCGTTCGTGCCCATAATGGTATAGAACCTTTCCGTCGTTTTCTTGAATCTTATAGGAACAATCACAGTGGGATTGAACATGACCTGTTGATCATATTCAAAGGCTTTGAGTTTCAGAAAGACATCGAAAAATATCAGGCATTGTTACCGCCTATTCAATATTTAACACTTGAAGTTTCGGATGATGGATTTGATATTACGGCTTATTTCACCGCAATTCGATGTTATTCGGAAAAATATCGTTTTTTTTGTTTCTTGAATTCTTACAGCGAGATCCTGGAGCAAGACTGGCTGAGAAAGCTCCATGAAAGCGTTTCCAAGCCGGGCGTAGGTCTGGTCGGTGCGACAGGTTCATGGAACAGTAACAGCACAAACGCATATATATGGTTTCGTTGCAGGGCAGAGACTATCCAAGATCTATTGCTCAAAAGAAAACAAAAGAAGATAATTACGAATACGGGAACAAAAAAAGTTCTAATAAAAGAAAGTTCCTGTTTGAGAAAAATAATTCCCACAATTAAGGGTGCATTGGCTCAATTCCCGTTGATCATTTATTTCGATCCTTTCCCCAACTATCATATCAGAACCAACGCTTTCATGATCTCAGGAAAATTAATGAAAACACTTGAATGCCCCGCCATGAAAACCAAAATGGATGCCTATAGGTTCGAGAGTGGAAGCAAAGGGATCACAAAACAAATCCTTAACATGGAAAAGAAAGTATGCGTTGTCGGGAAAGACGGAATGAGTTATAAAAAGGAAGAGTGGGATAAGAGCAATACCTTTTGGAAATCCGAGCAGGAAAATTTACTGGTCGCAGACAATCAGACTCGTGATTACCAGTATGGATCTCCACAAAGGCGCAGGAAATTATTTTCAATGGCATGGAAAAAAGCTTCTTTTAAAGATGACAATGCATAGAAAAGACAACCCTGAATTTTCCTTTTTACTTCCGGTAAAAAATGGTGGGGCATACCTGCCCTTATGCGTTGAAAGTATATTGGCACAAAACTATAAAAACTTCGATCTTATTATTCTGGAAAATAAAAGCACGGATGGAACAGCCGAATGGCTCCAAACTCTTGAAAAAAGAGAGTCCAGGGTTAAGGTGATACCATCTGAAATCTCATTGTCCATAGAGGATAATTGGCAAAGGATATTAAAGGTTTTAAAAAATGAATTTATGTCAATAATTGGCCATGATGATTTGCTTGACCCAAATTTTATAGAAGAAATAAACAAGACTATTCATGAAGAACCAGGTGCTAATCTTTATCTTACTCACTACAGACTCATTGATAGCAAAAATAAACTGATTAGATACTGCCGGCCGATGCCGAAGCTTGAGTCTGCGGCTGAGTTTCTGGCGGCTAGAATGGCAGAGATAAGAGATTCATTCGGTACAGGCTATGTCATGCGCTCAAAATTATATGATGAAATTGGTGGTATCCCGCCATATCCAAATCTAATGTTTGCGGATGATACGCTTTGGATGAAGCTCATAGGTAGCACTTTCAGGGCAACATCCCCTAATGTTTGTTTCTCATATCGTTTTCATGAGGGCAGCATTTCAGGTAACCCGAATCAGGACAAACTTTTTTTGGGATTGAAAAAACACCTTGGCTTCTTGCAGAATGAGGCAAAAAAAAATGATGATCTTGCTAACGTTATAAAACATTATGGGCCGGAATATATAAGCAGGCGGTGTCAATATTATTATTACTATTTGATTGGTACAGCACCTTGGGGGCGACAGATTGATACTGACCAATTTATTCAAATAAATGAATTATTAAAAGAGTTTACAAGTGAAGTTAAATTGCGCAAAGTCAAAACCAGAGGCGGACGGCTGTTTATTAAATATTTTCGGCAACTTAAAATTTTCATTCGGTCATTGATCCCTTACTTGCCTCAATATTAATCCGACAAAAAAAATTCTCACATTTGTGCAGATTGCATAAAGATGCAGGACCGAATGAAAAACAGGATAAAGATTGAAAAATATAATTCTTGAAGCAAGTATTATTGGTCAAGGTTTGCTGAATCCAGCTCTGAAAACTGGAATCTTCAGATATGCAACTATGCTGACAGAAACGTTGTTGAGCAGAAATGATATTAATCCCTATATTTGTTTGTCTGCACTGCAACACTCAGAAATGCTTGTTTCCGACTATTTTATTAAAAAAAAATATGCATTAAAATATCTATTTCCAAATCGTCTCATTGAAAATCGTATTTATGAAAAACTTTATAACTTGCCGAATTTTCCTCATAAATATGGCACAATGCTATATGTTTCAAAGTTATTTCAACTTACCCAAAAAAGAAAAATAAAAAAGAAAAATACTCTTTTCCATAGTTTTTTTTTCCCTTTCCCTAAAAACCTTTTTTCAAATGGAATAATCAAATTTATTACTATTCATGACATTATTGCTTTAAAGCATCCTGAATTTTTCACACCAGGTCTTGTCAACCGTGTAAAAGGAATTCTCAATAGCATTAACAAACATAAAGATTGGATTATTGCTGTATCCGAATCAACAAAACAGGATTTGATTGATTTGTGTGTCATACCTGAAAATAGAATATTTGTGACCCATTTGGCAGCATCAAAGGATATATATTTTCAGGAAACTGATAATTTAGTGATCCAGAAAACGCTTATAAAATATAATATTCCAGATAAGAATTATTTTTTAAGTATAGCAACTCTCGAACCGCGAAAGAATCTTTTATTTGCTTTAAAATGTTTTCATAAAGTGATCAATGAACCTGGGTTGAATCATTTGAAGTTTGTTATAGCAGGGTCAAAAGGCTGGCTGATAGATGAGTTATATGATTATGTTGATTCTAATATGCAATTAAGAAAAAATGTTATATTTACAGGATATATACCAGATTTAAACTTAAGTGCCATCTATGGTGGAGCCATGGCTTTTTTATATCCTTCTCTATATGAAGGTTTTGGTTTGCCACCCCTTGAAGCCATGCAATGCGGTACACCTGTCATTACTTCCAATAGCAGTTCACTGCCGGAAGTTATCGGTGATGCCGGAATCATGGTTGATCCAAATGACGAGGATGCTTTATGCCAGGCCATGGTTGATATTGCTAAAACAAAGAGTCTGCGAAGTGACTTGTCCCAAAAAGGACTTGAACGCTCTGCTTTTTTTTCCTGGGATAAATGTGTTGATGAGACTATTAGGGCGTATCATTTTGCCTTGGAAAATAAAAAACAATAACCATGGAGCTGATCAGAAAAATGTAATGAAGATCGCATTGGATATATCAAAATTTGCTCAAGGCCGGATTGAAAATTCCGGTAGAACCGGTATCTATCGTTATTCGGCGAACCTGTTGGAACAGATGCTGAGCAGATCGGATGTTGAACTTTTTCTGAGTTTTTTGAAATTTCCACATGCAATGGAAGAGTCACTGGTTCATTTTAAAAAAAAAGGGCAGGGTGTACAATATCTTTTTAAGAATTCAAACTTTGAAAATCGGGTGTATGATTTTTTAAATAGACGCCGTTCGATGAAATATAATTTTTTATTATCACTGATTATTGCCACATTATTCCAATCATTAAAGTCCAAATCATTACCTCGCTCATTTGATATTTTCCATTCATCCTATTTCCCAATACCTGAGTTTATCAATCCATCCTATACCAGAAGATTCATTACAATCCATGATATTATTTTTATTCTATATCCGGATTTCTGCACGATAAACCAGAAAAAACGGACACAACAAATCGTTCAAAGTATCAATATCCACACAGACTGGGTTTTGGCTGTATCTAAAGCCACCCAACAAGATTTGTGTGAGTATACGGGCCTTTCAAAGGATCGGATTTTTATTACACACCTAGCTGCAAACCCTGAGCTATATTATCCTATAAAAGATAAAAGACAAATAAATAAAGCCCTGTATAAATTTCACCTTCCGCAGAATGATTATTTTTTAAGTATTGCTACCATAGAGCCGAGGAAAAATTTACAATTTGCCGTCAGGTGTTTTAAAAAAATTCTTTCCGAACCAGGAATGAGTCACTTTAAATACATACTCGTAGGTAATAAAGGGTGGAAAACAGATCATTTCTCTCAGAATATTCTTTCGGATACTATTTTAAAAGAACGTGTTATATTCACAGGGTTTATTCCCGATGAGTATTTAAGTGCTATTTACAGCGGTGCCCTTGCATTTATCTATCCTTCATTTTATGAAGGGTTTGGTCTGCCGCCACTTGAGGCTATGCAGTGTGGCACACCGGTTATTACATCTGATCGAAGTTCTTTACCCGAGGTGGTTGGTGATGCCGGTATAATAATTGATCCAGAAGACGAAGATGCATTATGTCAGGCCATGATTAATATCGTGAAAAATAATAAGCTTCGCGCAGAACTTTCAAAAAAAGGAATTGAACGTTCAAAAATATTTTCATGGAAAAAGTGTGCTGATGAAACAATAGAAGCCTATCGTTTTGCTTTGGATAATAAAAATTAATAATAAAGGTCCCACCTTGAACTCAGCGATCATATTAGCATCCGGCTCCGGTGAACGGTTTATGGGGAAGACGCCTAAGCAGTTTACAAAACTTGCAGGACTTCCTATCCTTGTTCATACCTTAAAGGTATTCCAGGAAAATAAAAATATTCAGAATATCATTGTTGTAACTAATGAAGAGTTTGTGGATCTTGTCTGGGAATTTGCCAGGACATATTCTTTAAGTAAAATCTTACGAGTTGTGGCTGGCGGTGAAACCAGACAGGAATCTTCAAGAATTGGGATAGACTGTTGCGATAAAAATACAGGATTCGTACTCATCCATGATGGCGTGAGACCGTTTATATCAAATAAAACAATTAATCAATTGGCTAACTCGGTTAAGATACATAAGGCTGTTGATACCGTTATTCCATCAGCAGACACGATTGTTCAAATAGATAAAAATAATTATATTGATAATATTCCGGATCGAACTTTATTAAGACGAGGCCAAACCCCGCAGGCTTTTGAATATCAGCTCATAAAAAAAGCGCATGAAGATGCCTTAAAAAGAAACATTCAAAATTCAACAGATGATTGCGCCCTTGTCATGCAGATGAATCACCCTGTATTCACTGTGATCGGGAATAAGCAGAATATGAAAATTACATATCCCATTGATCTTCATATTGCAGATAAGCTTTTCCAGTTGCGGTGTCAACCTTCCGAAGAAAACATCTATGCAACTCTGCTTGAACAATTTTCTGATAAAACAATTATAATTGCAGGCGGTACCAGTGGGATTGGCAAAGCCATAAATACATTGCTGAAACCTTATGTGAAAAGACTGTATGCACTTAGTAGAAAGACATCTCCAAAATTTGATATTACAAATTATGATACGATAAAAAATACCCTTAAAACAATATGGGAAAAGAACAAAAGCATTGATTATGTAATCAATTGTGCCGGTGATCTCATAAGAAAAGATGTAGAGTTCACAAGTGTTGAAGAGTGGGACCATATCTATGATGTGAATGTTAAAGGAACTTTTCTTTTAACAAAAGCCCTTCTTCCTTATTTAAAAAAACAAAATTACGGAAGTATTATGTTTGTGGGTTCAAGCTCATACACAAGAGGACGGGCAGGCTATTCAGCGTATTGCAGTTCAAAGGCTGCTCTTGTTAATTTTTGCCAGGCATTTGCCCAGGAAGTCAGCACTTATAACATTAGAGTTAACGTAGCAAGCCCGGGCCGGGTTGATACGCCGTTAAGGTACAGGAATTTTGGAAAAGAAGATCCCAAAATGCTTCTTAATACGGAATATGTAGCAAAAAAAATTTTATCTGCACTCCTTCAAGAGACAACGGGAAGTGTTTTTGAAATTGCCTAAAAAGGAAATGATTTGGATACGCTAAAGCATTATACTCTTGAACAGGTTGAAGATACGTTACAGCTTAAAACATGGTGGGCCATTTGGGGAGTGCTCCCCTTGGCAAACAGAATTGTTCTTATCATTGTTAATCATACAAAGATATCTCCGAACATAATTTCAATTGCTGCATTTTTCTTAAGAATAATTTCAGGAATCAGCTTTTTAACCGGAAATTGGTTTTTTAACATTGCAGGTGCGGTTTTATTCTACTTTGCTTATGTTTTAGACTGCACTGACGGGCCTGTTGCAAGGCTCACAAACAAGTCTTCTGAATTCGGTCGATATCTTGATCATTTATCTGATCTTTTAGGCGATCTTTTCATTTTATGTTGTCTTGCCTTTGGGCAGGGGCAACTTTTTTCAATCATGGTCATATCAATGTGTATGATGCATATTTTTGAAGCATATATCAGCTATCTCACCGGGTTTATAGTTAAAGACAAAAAGTTTTATACAAATAGTACTGAAAATAAATTTTCAGGAATACTAGGATTTTATCAAAATTATAGAAATTTTTTTTTAAAAAATAATATTAAATCATTTGTTTCATTTCCTGATTATGAATTCTTTGTGTTTATTGTCTTTCCTGTAATCGGTATACCCTCAAAGGGAATTTTTATTGGTTTTTTTATACTTGTATGTGTGGTGCTGTATACTATTTTTTCTACATTTTGGGCTGTCCATTCAGGGGATGGAAAATTTCCTTAATTAGAGAATTTCAGTTCTCAAATGCGTTTAATACATCCTCTACTACAATTTTTTGCATGCAAGCGTTTTTATTCCGGCAGGCAGGAATCGTTCCAAATGAGGCACAAGGGGCACAATCAATTCCTTTATGGATAATTTGGTCAAACCGCCCTGTGGGACCCCATTTCTTTGGGGATGACGGTCCAAATAGAGAAATCGTTGGAATGTTGCAGATGACTCCTAAGTGAAGAATCCCGGAATCCGTACTGATTAAGCCTTTCGCGTGTGTAAAAAGATGTACAGTCTGAGCAATGGACAATTCACCACTCAAGTTCACTATATTTTTAGCGGTACAGTCAGCAAAGATCTTGTTACACGATTGAATTTCCATTGAACCACCGATAAGAACCGGGGTGTACCCTCTGGCTGCAATGTGATCGCATACTTGAGCCCATCTTTTTTCAGGCCAGTGTCGCTGATGGGTTGTCGCACCGGGAAACAGGCAGATAATATTTTCAAGATTGTTATAAAGCGATTGTTTTGTTTTTGAAGCCTTAATGTATGGATAATTGAAACTAAAAGGTTTTTTGAATTTGAAAACTATTGAAAATAATTGCCAGAAATTATCTGCTTCATAGTTTGCATGGTAAGCGATTGATCGGTTGAACATTTTTTTCCGTTTAAATGTATCAAAGCCCACCCTTAATTTTGCCGGAACAAGCCTTGCTGTCCATGCTGACAGAATATAGGATTGCTCTGTATCAATCACAGCATCATATCTATGTTGAAAAAGCGACAGAGCAGATAAGGGATTTTGATATGAGAAAACTTTGTTGATAAATTCAGCGTTTTCAAAAATAGTTTTGTTTCTTGGTTCACACAGAATGTCAATTGTTACACCACGAGAAACACTTGTTTTTTTTAATACTGGTAAAAGCAAAAGTGCATCTCCCATACCCCCCGGACGAATGACTAAGATTTTTCTTGTCAGTTCAAGGAGATTTTTATGGCCAAGGAGATTTTTATGAACAGGTGAACTGGGTGTGATGAGAAGTAAAAGGGGACCGATAACACGGTCAACGAATTTTATAATTCGGGTAAGGTTCATGGTGAATTGTAAATAACCAAGGTGAGAAACAATAAAAAAATTGTTGTTGTCAGCAATAATTGTCTATCCGAAAAAAGAGTTTTTATAGGATCAGATCCTTTCCCTAAATCTGTCAGATAGATGAATCTGAAAATACCATAGGTCGCCGGCAAAATAGAATAAACGACCAAGGCCCCTCGTTCAACCGAATAGAGGCTGTATACCACAAGTGTGATACTGCCACAGGCCCAGAGCATTGAATTAAGATAGTTTAAGGAATAAGCATGCTGGCTTTTTCTATGCAGCACGGCAGTATCCGGACCAAGCTGTTTTAATTCATTTACCCGTTTGGCAATGGAAATCATCATGGCTATGAAAAAGACGGTCATAAAAAGCCAGCTTGAAACTGCAACCTGGCTGACAGCTCCGCCCGCAAGAATTCTAATGACAAACCCAAGTGCCACGGCAAATATTTCAAGAATGGCAATTGATTTAAAAAACAGACTGTAACCTATCGTCATGCACAGGTATGTGACGGTGTAAATAATAAATGAGCCCGGAAAATTGGAAAATATGGATATGAGTAATATAAGTAAAATCAGGAAGCTTACAAGAACAACAGCGTGTTGTCCTGAAATCGTTTTTGCACAAAACGGGCGGCTTTTTTTTTGGGGATGGAAGGCATCGTTCTCTTTGTCCATCCAATCATTGATAATGTAGCCGATACCGGAAACAAGACAAAAAACTAAAACGCCCGACAACGTTATAAAAAAAGATTTGTCCGGCAAGTGGCCTGAAAAAAACAAGGGTGAAAATAGTAACAGGTTTTTAATCCACTGATAGGGACGGATTAATTTTAGGATTTCTTTATATGAAATTGTGGATTGTTGTTTTCCCATCACGTTATTTTTATTGGGCCTGCTGGAATTTTCATGTCTTTAAAAATGAAAAGACTATAGCATTATTATGTTTAATATTAAAAGGGATATTTGAAAGATAAGATTGTCAAAATTTAGTAAATATCAGGCCATTTCGTAAAGTGGACAAATTTTGGTAAAATATTTCAAAAATTGTATATTGTTGTGGGCTTGTTTGTTTGTAAAAAGAACCATCTTAAATCAAAAATGGAATTATTTGGCATTATTTCGGGTTCTTACAATAAAAAATAAAAATATTATTTTCTTGGCATTCTTCTTGAATTATAGAATTTTAAAATGACAGTCTTAAAACACTAATCAACTTAATGACCAAGAAATTTTATTAACATAAACCATGGAGGTGACGTATGTTTAATTGGCTAAAACTAAGAAAGAATCAAAAAGGTTTTACCTTGATCGAGCTCATGATTGTTATTGCAATTATCGGTATCCTTGCTGCAATTGCGATTCCACAATTTTCCAGCTACCGGGCAAAGTCCTATAATTCCGGTTCGTTAAGTGATATACGGAATCTGAGAACAGATATGGAAGCATACTATGCAGAATGGGAGGAGTATCCGAATTGATATATTGTTTTTTGCTGAACAATCAACAATTTAATTAAAATTTTAAGGAGAACAAAAATGACAAAATATATAATTATAATATTGAGCTTACTCATGATCACATTGGCATCCAGTGCATGGGCAGAAACACTGACGATTGACGGAACCAATTCAGGGGGAGTGAATTTGGTATTTACAACTTCGCCGAGCACAACAATGGTTTCATCTACAAGTGCTACAGGCTTCTATATAGGCTCTGCCAGTACAAAAACAACCACCTCAAACGGAATTGAATATGCAATGATATCAGGCACTAACAGCATTTACCAGAAAGTACAGGCAACGGATTATGCGTGTACTGCCGCCAGTACTACTTATACAACTGCACCATCAGGATATACAATAAAAGGGGGATCATGATCCCTGAGATAAAAAATTAATAAAAAAAATCTAAAAAGCAGGGTTCTTGATATTGAATCCTGCTTTTTTTTCTTGTTTTTTCTTCACTGATATGGATTATTAATCTCATGCAGGAAATCACACTCAAAAATATATCAAAAACATTTGTTTCCGAATTTAAACGACAGAAAAAAAAAGCTGTTGATGATCTTTCCTTATCCATTCCAACAGCTGAAATTTTCGGAATAATTGGTGTGAACGGTGCCGGGAAAAGCACCACCATTAAAATGATCCTAGGGTTTATTCGACCGGATAAGGGTCAAATTTTTGTTGCCGGCCGCGATCCCAGCGATCCCGATTCCCGGCTTAAAGTCGGTTATCTGCCCGAAAATCCATATTTTTATGATAACCTGTCAGCTAGAGAGCTTTTAACATTCAGCACCAGGACTTCGGGACTGGGGAAAAAAGAATCAAATGAGCGAATCGATTTGCTTTTAGAAAAGCTTGGATTAACGGATGTCCAGCATCACAAGCTCCGCACCTATTCAAAAGGGATGACCCAGAGAGCCGGCATCTGTTTTTCCCTGGTTCATGATCCGGATATTATTATTCTGGATGAGCCCATGTCTGGTCTTGATCCCTTTGGCAGACGGATGGTGATTGATTTGATTGAGCATTTAAAGGCGCAGGGGAAAACCGTATTGTTTTGTTCTCATATTTTAAATGATGTGGAGCGTATCTGTGATCGCGTCGGCATCATGGACAAGGGACAGCTCAAAAAAGTATTGACCCGGGAGCAGATTCACCAAGGCACCAATAAATCCATTGATTATACGATCAATAATATGGAAGAAATATTTCTACAAACCATTTGCGGGAAAAAATAATGTGGCATCGACTCTTTGCGCTGGCCGTTTTAACCTATAAAGAAGGGGTTCGGGACCGGGCCCTTTTTGGTATTGGATTGTTTTCTATTGCATTGATGGCGGGATCGTTTCTGGTTGTCAGTATGTTTATGAGAGAACTTAGCAAAGTGACAGTGGACATTAATCTTTCAGCTACTGCTTTTGCCGGTTTATTATTGACCTTTTTTGTTTCCATTAATTTGATGGCAAAAGATATGGACCGGAGAACAATTTATCTTGTCATGTCAAAGCCGTTTTCACGGGCCCAGTATATATGGGGCAAGTATATGGGGATCATGTTATTGATCGTAGTGGCTCTATTGATGTTATCGCTTTGCGCCTCTTTAACCATATGGTTTACCAAATCCCAGTATCAGGATTATTTTAAAGGATTTATCTGGATAGAATTTTACAAGGCTGTCTATGCACAAGTATTAATGTTCGGTTTGCTGAATGCCTTTGTCATCTTTTATTCAACCATTACCACAAGCTCTTTCATTACTCTGCTATTTAGTATCTCCACTTATATAGCAGGCCAGACCATTGAAGAAGTAGTCCTTTTTTTAAAAACGGAACAAGCAGACGGCATGGTAATGAGTCAAGGCATTGATGCCCTGATTAATGTCTTTCAATATATTTTACCAAATCTTTCCGTGTTTGATCTCAAGGTTCAATCAGCCCATGCCATTATAATCTCCAGGGATTATTTATTTACAATTACCTGCTACAGCAGTGCCTATACAATTGTTCTTTTATTGTTGGCATCCATGATTTTTAAAAGAAGAGAACTTCGGTGAAACAGCGGGCTGTTTCGATATTTATCCTGATAGTATTTATCGGTCTTTGCCTGTATTCACGGGATGCTCTTCAAATAAAAAGAGATGATTTTATAGCTAAAAACTATATGGGTTATGTGCTGCCTTCGAAAATTACAGGACCCTTATCCTTAGAATTTAAAGGTATTGTATCTGATTTTTTATTTTTAAAGATGACTACTTTTTTCGGTGGAAAAATTCTTGATAAAGAGATCTTTGAAGACAAGCATGTTCTATTTATCTATGATGCCATGAAGATATTAACTGATTTAGATCCCTGGTTCTGGGATGCTTATTTGTTTGCCGGTATGACTCTTGCCTGGGATTTTCAGCGTGTGGATCTTGCCAATGAACTGTTGCAAAAAGCCAGGGAACACCGTAAAAATGATTTTAA
>JAKIUJ010000145.1 GCA_021647625.1 Desulfobacula sp. | reverse complement strand
GAAATTATATTAAAAAATAGTTCAAATTAATTTGAACTATTTTTTTTTTTGACCTGAATTATTTATTTTCTCAATTAGAATCATTTTGTTTTTTTTCTTTTTTAAGCGTAGTTTTTGGCTGACCGACTCCATATTAGGCATTAAACCATTAATCTCACTTTGTCTCGAAAAGCTAATCTGATTTTTGTTATTTTCAGTGAGCTTGATAACTTCAGAAATAAAAACCTTAAGCTCAGAAAAAGTATATCTATTTGTTAATTTAAGAAAATTTATCAAGAATTCCACTAATTTTTGTTTTTTTAATCGGTCAATTCCCATTTTTTTGGTTAAATCAATTACAAAATTTTCCTTATCAAGGATTTCCCTCTTTCTTAGAATATCAAATAGATATTCTAATCTTCCATGCAATGAAACAGAAACAACTGGAATTATAAGGTCAAACCTGCCCAAGCGTGAAATTGCTTTATCTACCTTTTTAATATTGTTTGTGGATGCTATAAGAATGATTCCTTTGTGATCATGGATATCCTGAAATCTTGGAAGTAAGGTGTTGACATATAATGTCCTGGGATCATAGACTTCTTTGCCCCGTTTAATGACAAGATCATCAATTTCATCTATGAAAATGACGGTCTCTTTCAGTTGCTGAAGATTATAAAAAATTTCATTGATTTTTGGTAAAATTTCACTTTCGCCAGCAGAATAAAAATCCCCCGGAGTAAGCTCTAAGTATTTCCACTCAAGTTTTGTCGCAAGGGCTCTAGCAAAAGTTGTCTTACCAGTTCCAGGAGGGCCAAAAAACATAGCCGTTGTATTTTTCAACTCTATTTTCCCGTCTTCTTTTCTTGAGAACATCAAACGAAGTTTAGATTTAACTGCTGAGCTGTCGTATAGCCCATTCCAATTGATATTTGTATCTCTATAATTTTTTCTGAAAAATTTTTGTGACCGTTTTGTGATTTTAAGCGATAATAACTTGCAAAATCTTTTGATAAAAAGCATCGCTAATGCTGTAGTCCAGCTGTTTGGTGTTTTACTCCTTTGATTTAACGCAAACCAGCCCTTTAATTTCTTGTTTGTTCCTGTTTGGGCGGTACGAAGAATACTATAAAACATATTGTTAATTTCTGGCAAAAAATTACTGACTGCTTGAAGAAATTCGCTGTGACTGTCTCCTTTTAATAAATCATAAATACACTCAAGAGCAGGGATAGAATCAGAACTATCTTTGCTAAGATATAATAGTTGCCCAGTTGGCCACAAGGCGTTAGGTTCGGCTTTCTGAGTTTCAAAAATTAGAGAAAGGGCTTCATCTCTTACGAGATTATTCGAAAATTTATCATCCACAAAAACGGTCAACAGGGAATAAATCAATCTTTTCACATCATAGAGAGCCATATCTCCAGAGGACTTTAACGACATTTGGCGATATAATTCATATTTTGCTGGAATGTAGATTATCTCAAAAAAATATGATTTAAAAGCATCTTTTGCCAAAGTACAGATATCTTTGATCTTTTTTTTTTCACATATCCGGGCACATATTCTACTAAATTCGATTAAAGCGTTTTTGTATTGATCCTCCATCTCAGAGGAGAGCATTTTATCACGCTTTAATTTTTCTATAGCTTTTTGTAATTCGATATGGGTAGGAATAAAGTCTTGCCACCGATTCAGGAATTGTAAGAATCTAAAAAAAAGATATGGGTGTAAATTCACAATGTTATTATTTTGGGTTTTATTGTGGAAATCAACAATAATTTCCATAATTATTATTTTAAGATAATTTGTTTCAATTTTGATCTTGTCTTCACTATTATCGTTAAAGACATCTCTAAAATAAGGATAAAAGCGGTTTAAAACATTTATTTTAGGAAGTAAAACAGGCTGTGAAACAGGATCTTTTTTACAGTCAGAATCATTTTTATAATATAAACGATGAGTTAATCCGCGAATAATAAATTTAAAGAAATCAATCGAATTTTCACTCTTACAGTATTCTTTGTAATTATTATAGCATGTTCCTTCGTTAAATTCACTTTTATACTCAAGAATTGCTTCAAGGCATACTGCTGTTGAAAAAACACCAACATTTCGCCGTTCCCCATCTATATTCTTTTTTATTGGTAAAAACCTACAATAACTAGACGTTTCAATTTTTCCATTTTTAAATCGGGAGTTAAAACTTTCCCCCAACCCGTTCTTTTCAAAAAAATTGCCAACAATGTTACAATTGTCTGATTTGAATTTTTGAATATGCTTCTTAAAATGAACAAGGTCAGATATGTTTTCAAAAGTCGTATCATTATGAAGTATTTTGATTAGATTTTTTCCCATGGAGCCCCCTCTTTTAAATTTTTAGTTTTCTCTTTTGATATTGACAAAATTAGGGTCTTCATGTTTATTTCACATCCTGTTTAAAAGTTAAAGATATTATTCAAAATTAGATACTTAGTATTAGAATTCATTCAAATCTAAACATGATTTTTCAGGATGGTGGAATTATCTATTTTTCAATAATCTTATTGAGAATTCAATGGAGTGAACTTGTATTCATAAGACGTATTATCGCCGGCCATTTTTCTGCAATAATTTTTATAATATAAAATCACTTCAATTCTAAGTTTTTGAATAAAGTTAGCATTGGAGAACGAAGGTTATTTTAATTTTAAAGAGCTGAAAAAATAATTTTGATGTAGCAAGTTTAATGGAACTCATGACTGAATGAAATTAAAAATACCAGCTCCTATGATTTGTATTTTTTGTCCTTCCTTTGAGGTCACCTTGCAGGACACGCTTATTTTATTTCCATTGACATATGTTGGTCTTAAAAAATTTATATCAATGTCAGATGTAACAGCCATTTCTCGAGTAAAAGCATAACTGGCCCACCCCATAATTTCATCAAGAAGGCCCATCTGGATCGCTCCATGCAGTATATTCCCCTGTCCTACAAATTCCCGGGCAGTTAAATATTACCTGAATACTTGTTTTCTATCTTCATCCCAATAGAATTTAAGTTTTAAACCAATCTCGTTGTTATTTCCACAAAAAAAACAACCGCCATCAGGAAAAGGATTTTGGATTTCTTTTTTCATTAGCGTACCTTTATTTTCCTATTCGCTTAAAAAAATAATTATTACATCAACTATTGACGGTTCAATATATATACAAAAAATTTTTATTTAAAAAGATCAAGTCTGGGAGGTGGCAAAAAATGAGCCATTTTTTTAGGATGAAAATTTGGAAAAAATATCCTCAGTGAATTTTTAACGTCCATTATCAGCCCTAATACCATCATTGAACACCACAAAAAAATTCAATTTGTTAGGAATTGTAAACTATGCGATGCACGTTATAAGACTCGCCCAAGGAACATCGATAAGTAGCACTCACTTTTTTTGTCAGTCCTGCCTTTTTTAAAATCACAGCCGGTTAGTCTTTATCTCATTTATCTATTAAAAATCATTTGCAATGAATGTTCAATGTGCTCTTCTACACGAGATTTACATTTTATCGGATCCTTGTCTATCAAGGCTTGAAGAATTGACCGGTGCTGTTGTGGTGACTTCATTTTTAATATTTTTCCACTTATAATTGTTTCGGTGTCGTAATAAAGGTTGTCAAAAAACCGTGAATAAATGTTGGTGCGAAAATAAATCAGACGCCAGGTGCGATAGATATATTCATTTTTGCTCAGTTTTACCAACCTATGGTGAAATTCCTCGTCCGTTTCAGCGAATAGTCTATAATTTTTATCCTCAATGGCCTTTTCTCCTTTGTCCAAAAGTTTGGATAGATCCTTCCGCTCCTTGCACGAGGAAAATTTTGCAGCATCTTTTACCGCGGCTCCTTCAAGGAGTTTTCGTGCTTGGAATGCTGCGGTGGCATCATCGCGATTCAGATTGGGAATGTAACATCCTTTTTTGGGTACTTTGTTTAAAATACCTTCAGTGACAAGGCGGTTCAAGGCCATTGCCACAGGTGTCCTGCTCATTTTTAAGGACGCAACCATATTTTTTTCCAATAAAAATTCACCAGGCTGGTAAGTATTCCGAATTGCTTCAAGTATTAGCCGATACGCTTTGCCTTCCGAAGGTTCTTTTTTTGCAGGAGCCACGTTAATTATCTCTCTAAATATTATTGATCAATGAATGCATTTCATCAAATAAAAGTCCTTAAGTCAAGAATTTTAACTAAAAATAATTTGTAAAATGACTATCTTATGCCATGGTTCTGTATTTTTTAATAAATTTTTTAATAAATGCTTGACAGGATTTGAAATTAAATATATGAATGTTTTAATGCATGCATCTAAGAATTTATATATGATATTTGTTGATGATTAACAAAGGGAAAAAGGTGGCAGCCTTAAAGATAAAGTTCCCAAAACAACAGGAGAGTTTAATGTCGAATCAAAATTTACTGATACTCGGATACGGTATGCAGGGCAAGGCGGCTCTTTACGATTGCCTTCAGCATGGCGATTTTGATAATATTGTGGTGGCTGACAGTGTACCGGATTTTCCAAAGAGTATGGGAGATGATTTAAGTCAGCGAGTAACTGGTGTTCACTTGGATGCCACTGATTTCGTCCAGGTTCGCAAATTGATCCAGAAAGCGGATGTCGTTATTGAGGCACTCCCGGCAAGCCTTACAGTGCCGATTGGCAAAATAGCTGCTGAGGAAGGCGTTCATATTGTCAGCAGTATGTATTACCAAAACCCCGGCGTGGAGGATCCACAAGCTCTATCTGAGTTGAAAAAAGAGTTGGCCTATATCGAGCAAATGGCAAGAAAAAATAATAGCAGCATTTTAACAGAATTCGGCCTGGATCCAGGCCTGGATCTTATTGTTGGCGCCCATGCATTGAAGGAACTGGATGAAGTGGATGTTTTTAACTCCTATGGTGCCGGGTTTCCAGCCCCCGATCCCTGCGGTAGCGCCTTATCTTATAAATTTACCTGGTCGGTGAGAGGGGTAATGCTCTCTTATAAGCGACCAGCCAAAGTGATTAAAAAGGGGAAAATTGTTGAGATTCCGGGTCTTGAAATGTTTGCATCGCAGAATATGCATATTATTGAAGATGAAAATACCGGCGGCCCCTTGGAATGTTTCCCCAACGGCAATAGTGCTAAGTATGCCGAGGTGTTTGGTTTATCTGATCAGGTAAAGGAGATGGGACGCTATATCTGCCGCCGCCCGGGACATGGAGAGTTCTGGTGGAAAATGGCCAATAGCGGATTCTTAAGTGAAAAGACACTTAAAGTCGGTGATACCCGGATTGCCCCCATAGATTTTGTATCTTCCCTGTTCCAGTCCCAGGATCAGTTCTGGTATTCAGGACAGGAAAGAGACACCACCCTGATCAGGGTGGAAGTGAGTGGGAAAAAGAATGGAAAAAACAAGTCCGTTGTCTATCAGATGATTGATTACAAGGATCTGGACACAGGATTCACATCCATGCAGCGAACCGTGGGTTTCACCATGGGAATAGGTGCCATAATGTTGGCCCAGGGAAAGCTTGATGCTAAAGGCATGATTTCCCCCACCCAGGTTCCCCTGGATTTGATTTTACCTGAATTAGAAAAGAGAAATATTAAAATAACCCGCACAGAGGTCTGCTAACCCGATTTGGGTGAAGACTGCGGATGAGGAGGTAAGAATGTTGTACCCGGGACACACAATTTTAGCGACCCCAGAGCTTAAGGTGCTAAGCCAAGATCAAAAAGAGATTATCTATAACACTGCCCTGGATATCATGGAGACAGCCGGTGTGAGGGTGGACCATCCGGAAGGCAGGAGTCTGCTGCTTGACAGTGGTGCCCGTAGCGGCAAAAACGATCGAATTCATATCCCTTCCTGGTTGACACAAAAAGCTCTCAGTACGGTGCCGCCGTTTTTCCATCTTTATAACCGCGAGGGCGAACCGGTAATGACTGTGGGCGGAAGACATGTGAATTATTGCTCCCAGCCGGATTCCGGTTTTATAGATGATCTGGAAACAGGACAGAGGCGCCCCTTTGTTCGCGAAGACAGCAAAACCTGTGGTCTTATCTGCGATGCCCTGCCAAATATTGATATGTCTTCACCCTCTTCCATGATCAGTAATGTGCCGGCAGATATTGCCTATCTGCTTGGGCATAAAGATTTTATGCTGAACAACACAAAACCGATCATGCACGGGGTGCTAAACCCCTGGCAGGTTGAGCAGTTGGCCGAAATGCATACCATAATTCTGGGAAGCCGGGAAGCCTTGGCCCAAAGGCCTGTATATCTGCATTTTCTTATGTCCATCACACCACATATTCATACCCATGAAGGCATTGCAAGACTGCTAACCTGTGCCAAATATGGAATACCGGTCATGGCTGCCGGATGTACTGCAGGAGGCAGCGTCGGCCCTGCTACATTGGCCGGAAATGTGGCAACAACCATTGCAGAATCCCTGACATCCCTTGTGATTGGACAATTGGCAAAACCAGGGCTTCCCATGGTCATGGGCGGTGTACCCAGTGTGACGGATATGCGTTCAGGTATTTTTTGTTACGGAGCACCTGAATTGGGTCTCATGGTTGCAGCCCAGTCTGAAGTGGCCCAATACCTGAAAATACCGTGCATGGGAACAGCCGGGTGTACGGATGCGGTTACATTTGACGAACAGGCAACCATGGAAGCTTATCACTCTTTATGGGCCAACACCTTGTCCGGTGCCAATATTATCCACGATATCGCTTTCACAGAATCAGCCAACCACGCATCTTTGGAGCTTTTGGCAGCCTGCGACGAAATGATCGGCATGCTCAAAGCCTTCATGAAAGGGATTGAAATAACTCCGGAAACACTGGCCCTGGATGTGATCAAACAGGTGGGACCGGGAAATGAATACCTTTCCAATCCCCATACACTGAAGCATTGCCGTGAATCCTATATGCCTGGGGTTGCAGTTCGCCAGACCTATGACCAATGGCAGGCAAAAGGAGGAAAATTTTACAAGGAAAGAATGACAGAAAAACTTCGGGAAATTATAAATACCCATAAAGTTCCGGAACTTTCCAAAGAAGCCCTTGCAGATTTGGATGAATTGGAAAAAACATGGTGGCAGTCTGTTTCTTGATACTGCCGATAATAGTCAATTTTTAATTAAGGAGAAAAAAATGAAAAAGAATTTTACCCTCGTTCTCGCGGGCTTGCTGCTTATAGCCCTTCCCATGAACGCCATCGCCGGCAAAACACTGGAGCGTGTTAAATCCAAAGGAGTACTTAAGGTTGCCACATCACCCAACTGGCCACCCCAATCCTTTATGAATGACAACAATGAGATGGACGGTTTTGATGTGGATGTGGCAAAAGAGGTGGCTAAACGTTTAGGTGTTAAAGTGAAATTCGTTACCCCTGATTGGAGTATTATTACCAGCGGGCGCTGGAATGGGCGGTGGGATCTGTCCGTTGGATCCATGACACCTACTAAAAAAAGGGCTGAAATTTTGGATTTTCCGGTCATTTATCACTACTCGACCAATTCATTTGTCGTACACAAAGACTCTAAAGCTATGAAAATGTCTGATCTGGAAGGCAAGAAAATTGGTGTGGCCGCAGGGAGTACCGGGGATCTTTATATGAAAAGAAACTTGGTGATAGATGCAGTGAATGCTCCTGAGGTCAAATACGCATTTAACACTGATGATATCAAACCATATACTATGATTGCACCGGCTCTGGATGATCTACGTCTTGGTGACGGTGTTCGCCTGGATGCGATAATCGACAATCGAAATGCCATGATCAAGGCTGTCGAAAACGGCTATCCTTTCAGAGTGTTGGATGGTGTCGCATTTGCCGAGCCCCTTGCTCTTGCTACGGATAAAGGGGATGCGGAATTTAATCAAAAACTTGATGAAATAATCCAGGCCATGCGGTCCGAAGGTGTTATGAGAAATCTTTCACTCAAGTGGTACGGTGTGGACAACACAAAAGCTGAATAAATTTACTTTAAAATCAAACAAAATGCGGAGGTCGATACCATGATCTATATGGATAACGTCAAGGGCAACAGTCTTATAAAAATCCCCTGGTTCAACCTGGCTGTTTTTTTTCTGATTACTATATTGGCATATTGGATTGACCTCCGCGGAACTGGATTCGCTCATCTGTTTGCTCCCATTACGGGAGTAGGAGATGCAGTGGGTGGCTTGGACAGGCTTCTTCTCGGTGCAGCCATAGGCATCGCAGTTGTTGCTGATATGCATGCGATTTTAATCTTGTCCAAAAGGTATCAGGTTGTTTTGATCTGGATAGAACTTCTGATTATTTTTCTGTCTTTTTTCTACTCTTTTGGGCTTGACTACGGCTTTATCCAGAAAAAAATCGGGTTTATGATCACTCAGGGTGCGGTTACCACTTTGTATATTTCAGCCATTTCCATTTCCATTGCTTTTGTCCTGGCACTTATTGGTGCTATTGCCAAACTTTCCTCAAACACATTTGCCATTGCCATTGCCAATTTCTACACTTCCTTTTTTCGTGGACTGCCCCTTTTGGTTCAGGTCTATTTATTATATCTGGGGCTGCCCCAGATGGGCTGGGTGATCGATGCCATACCCGCTGGAGTGATTGCCCTTTCTCTTTGTTACGGTGCGTATATGACCGAGATTTTCAGGGCCGGAATTACCAGCATTGACCGGGGTCAGTGGGAGGCGGCAAGGGGTTTGGCGCTAAATAATTTTCAAACCATGAGATTAATTATTCTGCCCCAGGCAATGAGAGTTATTATCCCACCTACCGGGAATCAATTTATCGCCATGCTCAAAGACAGTTCACTTGTATCAGTATTGGGTGTGTGGGAATTGATGTTTCTTGCCCGCACCCAGGGACAAACCCAGTTTAAGCATTTTGAGATGCTGATAACCGCAGCATTGATTTATTGGGTACTCTCTATGGGCCTTGAAATGATCCAAAGTAGAATAGAACGTAAGTTTAAAAAAGTTCATTAGACAAGACAATCAGCGGGGTAGAGTTATGAGCACTTCCAAACAGGACGAGACAATAATCCAGGTTAAAAATATTAATAAGACGTTTCTAAACAAGATTAAAGCGCTGGTAGATTTTTCCATTGATATTTCTCGAGGTGAGGTACTAGTTGTGATCGGCCCGTCGGGTTCCGGAAAATCCACATTTCTTCGTTGCCTCAATCGGTTGGAAGTGGTGGACAGCGGTAGCATTGTCATCGACGGTATTGAGCTGAATGACCAATTGGAAAATCTTTTGGAAATCCGCAAAGAAGTGGGGATCGTTTTTCAGAATTTCAACCTGTTCCCACACTTGACAGTTCTTGAGAACGCAAATCTTGCACAGATACAAGTGCGAAAACGCAGTAAAGCTGAAGCCACATCTGTATCCATGTCTCTGTTGGAAAAGGTCGGTATCGTTGATAAGGCAAAAAGTTACCCTTCTCAGTTAAGCGGAGGGCAACAGCAAAGGGTGGCCATTGCCCGAGCCCTGGCCATGAATCCCAACGTGATGTTGTTTGATGAAGCTACCAGCGCCCTGGATCCTGAGATGGTGGGTGAGGTTCTGGAGGTTATGCGGCAATTGGCTCATGAAGGAATGACAATGGTCTGTGTCTCCCATGAGATGGGGTTTGCACGTGAGGTGGGAGATCGGGTGGTCTTTATGGATGAAGGGGCCATAGTGGAACAAGGCACTCCAGAAAAAGTTTTTATACAACCAGAAAGGAAAAGAACCCAGTTTTTCTTGAACCAGGTTCTCTGATATCCAGATTTATTTTGGTAGAAATTGATTTTTATCTGCTCCACTGGATCTATTGGTAATAAAGTTAAGGTATTTCAGCATATGTGCATGCCAAAAATATAAAAAATGAATTCAAGTTATAATAGGAGAAGAAAAATGACAGATTTTAATGCAATGCAGGACGTATTGGTAAGTTGTGATCAGAATAAATTGGTAGGACTCGTCAACGACGCCCTTTCGGCAGACACACCCGCTTCAGACATCCTTAACAAGGGCCTTATCGCAGGCATGGACATTGTGGGTGAAAAAATGGAAAACGGGGACATGTTCATCCCGGAAGTTCTCATGGCTGCCAAGGCCATGGCAGGCTGCGTGGAAACACTAAAACCTCTTTTGGGAGAGGGTGAAGGCCAGGCGGGTGCAAGTGTACTCATCGGTACGGTTAAGGGTGACCTCCATGATATCGGTAAAAACCTGGTGGCCATGATGATGGAAAGTGCGGGCATGGAAGTCCACAATTTGGGCGTTGACATTGCACCAGAAAATTTTGTGGCCCAGATCAAGGAAAAAAATGCCAGGATCGTCTGTTTGTCAGCTCTTTTAACCACCACCATGCCCATGATGAAACAGACCGTGGACGCCATTGTGGAAAGCGGCCTCCGGGACCAGGTCAAGATTCTTGTAGGCGGCGCACCCGTCACCCAAGCCTTTGCCGATGAAATTGGAGCAGACGGATTTGCCGCCGATGCTGGTGCTGCCTCTAAGCTTGCAAAAGCACTTGCTGCTTAATCAAAACCTATCATCACAGGAATAAAACACCATGTCAATCATTGCCGATGTTTATCCAGGGTGATTTCACGCCATTGAATATGATTCATTATAATAATAAGTTATACATAAAACTGGACAAGCAAGCAAAAACATGTAATAAAGCCAAGGTGACTAACATATACAGGGGCTTATTGCATGGA
>JAKIUJ010000144.1 GCA_021647625.1 Desulfobacula sp. | reverse complement strand
TCACCCATCTGCTTCGTTGCTGCAAAATCCTGAGATCCTCATGTACTGTAGTACACTCCGGTTTCAGTATTTCTTGCGCCTCGCATATGGGCAATTTTTCGTCCAAACACGGGTTTTCAGTCAGCCACTATTTAGCATCTTTTGTGTCTGAGACGATATAGGTCAACTTGTTTCTTCCCGAATCTTTTGATCTGTAAAGCGCCTTATCTGTCCTGCGGATAAAGGACTTAAAATCCTCTCCATGCACAAGTTCGGTTGCACCGATACTGACAGTGACGGATCTTTTTTTGCCGGGTTCTGGTTCAAATACCTGTGAACTGATACTGTCTTTAATTCTTGCACCAACCACACAGGCTTTATTAAGACTTGTTTCCGGGAGGATGATGGCGAATTCTTCTCCGCCATACCGATAGGCAGTATCCATGGATCGCATACAGGTATCAATGGTTTTGCCGATACCCATAAGTACTTTGTCCCCTTCGAGATGGCCCCAGGTGTCATTGAAGTCTTTGAAAAAATCAATATCCAGAATCAATAATGAAAGGGGGCGTGAATATCGGCTATAGCGTTTTATTTCTGTTTTTATTTCTGAAAAAAAGTGTCGGGAGTTGTAAAGGCTTGTCAATGCATCGGTGATGGCCAGTTTTTCCAGTTTTTTTAATAATTTGGTGCGCTCACGTGTAAATTCAGCTTCCCGCAGGACCCTTTTTATTCTTAAATCAAGTTCCTCAAACCGAAATGGTTTGAAAATAAAATCACTGGCACCTGCCTGGACGGCTTCTTCATAGGAATAGTCAGCGCTATATCCGGTCATCACCATAACATCAGTATCGTATGATTTTTTTATTTTGCGGGTGAGTTCCAAACCATCCATTCCCTGCATCATGATGTCTGTCAGTACAACATCTGCGTTGAAACCTTCTAATATTTCCAGCGCTTTGTCGGCACTTAAGGCACTTTTAACCGTGTAATTTAAGAGCTTTAGGTATTCTTCAACAGATTCTTTGATCGCAGTATCGTCATCAACAATCAGGATAGAAAATGCCATGGGTTTTTCTCCAATGTTTAGGTATGCAAACGAGCTGTTCTTGACACTTTTTAACGCACTTGGTAATTATGTAAATATAAAATTTAGCCATAACCGTAAGTTTTGTCAATATATTAGTTTTGGAGACACATTGAAGGTAAAAAAAGAGAATATTCGAAATTTCAGTATCATCGCCCATATTGATCATGGTAAGTCTACCTTGTCGGATCGATTGATTCAGCTTTCCGGAATTATTTCCGACAGGGATATGAAAGAGCAGATACTCGATTCCATGGACATTGAAAGAGAACGGGGGATCACAATCAAGAGTCAGACCGTATCCCTTCCTTATACAGCCAAAGATGGCACTCAATATCTTTTAAATCTTATTGATACACCGGGGCATGTGGATTTTTCGTATGAAGTTTCCAGGGCTCTTGCTTCCTGTGAAGGCGCATTGATTCTGGTGGATGCAAGTCAGGGTGTTGAAGCCCAGACCTTGGCCAATTTATATCTTGCCATGGAACATGATTTGAAAATAATACCGATTATCAATAAAATTGATCTTCCCTCTGCCCAGGTTGACTGGGCAAAAGATCAGGTTGAAGAGGATCTGGGACTGGATCCGGATGATGCCCTTGCCGTTTCAGCAAAAACAGGAGCCGGGGTGGAAGATATTTTTGAGACTGTTGTTACTGGGATACCGGCCCCTGTTTCGACCGGGAATGATTCTTTTTTCAAAGCATTGATTTTTGATTCCCATTACGATGCATTCCGGGGAACAATTGTTCATTTCAGGGTGTTTGAAGGCAGCATTAAAAAAGGGGACAAGATTTTGTTCATGTCAAATGATACCCAGTATAAAATTGAAGAAGTCGGTCTGTTCCAGATCGAGCGAAAATCTCAAAAAGAATTGATCGCAGGGCAGGTTGGATATTTTATTGCCGGCATTAAAAACCTGAGGGATGTGAAAATCGGCGATACCGTAACCATGGCGGATAAAAAATGTGAAAAGGCCATGGATGGATTCCGAGAGCCGACACCGGTTGTTTTTTCCTCCATGTACCCTGTGGCGGCGGATGATTATGAAGAATTAACATATGCCCTGGAAAAACTGCAACTCAATGACGCATCGTTTATATATGAAAAAGACAGCTCTGCGGCACTTGGATTCGGGTATCGATGCGGGTTTTTAGGCCTGCTGCATCTTGAGGTTATACAAGAGCGGCTGGAACGTGAATACAATGTTTCACTGATTTTGACATCCCCGTCTGTTATGTATGAAATCACTTATATGGACGGTACGGTTAAAATTATTGATAACCCGGTCCAGTATCCTGATCCTGCTGAAATCAAGCAAGTAAGAGAGCCCTTTATCAATGCGTCGATCATTGTTCCAGACAAGTATATGGGCAATGTCATGCAGGTTTGCCATGAATTTAGAGGGGTCAGTAAAAACTATCAATATTTGACACAGAGCCGGATGGAAATGAAATTCGAATTGCCATTGGCTGAAGTTGTATATGAATTCTATGACCGGCTTAAAAGTGTCACCCAGGGGTATGGGTCTTTTGATTATGAAATTGCCGGTTATCAGGAAACCAATCTTGCGAAACTTGATTTTTTAATTAATGGAGACCGTGTAGATGCACTTTCTCAATTGATTCATCGGGATAAGGCAGAAGCCCGTGCCAGGACAGCATGTAAAAAATTAAGAGAGGAAATTCCCCGCCAGCAATTTAAAATACCGATTCAAGGGGCAATTGGCGGGAAAATCATCTCAAGAGAAACCATTTCAGCCTTTAGAAAAGATGTCACCGCTAAATGTTATGGGGGGGATATCTCCAGAAAACGAAAGCTTCTTGAAAAGCAGAAAAAAGGAAAAAAGCGCATGAAGATGGTTGGATCGGTAGAGATACCCCAGTCGGCCTTTTTGTCTGTACTCAAAACCGATTAAAAGTAATAGAAGTGATTAAGATCATTGCGGATAAATTAATAATAATCTATGCAATCCATGGCCCGACTGCAATCCTTAATGATATACGCGGCGGGTATGGTGGTGTTAAAAACCGGATTCAAACTATGTTTTTTAGGATTAATTGTGTCTTTGGTTTATGGGTTTTGACTATAGAAATGTTCAATTCAATTTATTGACAAACATAGTGGCATCAATGATCTGTATCCGCTGGAAATGCTTGATATTCCGCAAATGCGGATCCCGTGAGACAATGTAGTCTACATCGCCCTCCAGAGCACAGGCAATGAACATGTCGTCTTCGGGGGCCAGGGTGATATCGTCAATATGATAGGTATTTTTTGTGACCATGGCATTTTCTATGATCATGCCGATGAACTCGTCAATATCCTGTTTTGAAGGGTTGACATAGTGTTTTGTATAAATTGATTTTATTATACCACATGTTTTTAATATCCTCCAAAAGTCGAGTTGTGTTTTAAAAAATGACTCGACGCTATAATATCTCATGTGCTATTAAAAATACCTAATAAGATACCAATCATTTTTTTATGCTTTTGACAATATTTTTCTTGACAGCTTTTTTACGGGAGCACGAAAGATAAAAAAAAGGCCATCAACTCCAAACTCGATAAAGTTAATCAGTTGATGACCAAGACTGGATTGGCAAACCAGAGGTTTTAATAATTCAAGGCGCGTATAACTCTCTATTATAATAAAATTTTTAGACTGTTTTCAGATTAAGATTAGTTGATTGATCTTAAGTCGGAAGGGTGCTATATAAAGATACATGATTGACTTTATATAGAGGCTGTTTATGAAAAAAATTCCAATATACCAAATTTTGAAAAGAGTACAGGCAGAAAATATTTGGTGGGAAGAACCAAATACAATACCTAAACTTTTTCAAGAATTCCGGCCAAGAGCCTATCTTAGCCTTTTAGAACCGTTATTACTAAAATGGGATCCACATAGGGCAATTGTTTTCATGGGGCCAAGGCGAGTAGGCAAAACAGTAATGATACATCATGCAATTAGAAACCTTCTCAATAAAGGTATTTCACCTGAAAAGATTTGTTATTTTTCTGTTGATCATCCATTATATACTGGGCGAAGCCTTGAAGAATTACTTGAATTCTACAAACAAGCCACGAACACGGACTATGAAAATGAAAAGTGTTATATTTTTTTTGATGAAATTCAATATTTGAAAGATTGGGAAATTCATTTAAAAATAATAGTAGATAATTTTAGAAATATAAAGTGCCTTGTTAGTGGATCTGCCGCAGCTGCACTGCGTCTCAAAAGCATTGAGTCTGGCGCAGGAAGATTCACCAATTTTCTTCTTCCCCCACTTATGTTTCATGAATATTTGGAGCTACTTGATTTAGACTATCTTATTGAAAGAGAAAAGCATCCATTTGATTTTTATTCTACGAATGATATAGCTCAATTAAATAAACATTTTATTCATTATATGAACTTTGGAGGATATCCAGAGGTAATTTTTTCTAAAGAGATACAATCAGATCCGGGGCGGTTTATTAAAAGTGATATTGTCGATAAAGTTCTTTTAAGAGATTTACCCGGTTTATATGGAATTCAAGACATCCAAGAATTAAATCATCTTTTTACTACCTTAGCTTTTAATACCGCAAATGAAGTTTCTTTGGAAGAATTATCAAAGGGCTCTGGTGTAGCAAAAAATACTATTAAGCGGTACATTGAATACTTAGAGGCCGCTTTTTTGATAAAAATCATACATCGCATCGATAAAAATTCAAGAAGGTTCAAGCGAGCAAATTTTTTTAAAGTATATTTAACCAACCCTTCAATCAGATCAGCCCTTTTTACTCAGGTTAAACAAGGGGATGAATTTATTGGACATCTTGCGGAAACAGCTATTTTTGCACAATGGTTCCATTCAAATACTGAGTTGCATTACGCTCGATGGAAAACGGGTGAAATAGATATTGTAAACATTGATTATGAAAGTGAGCATAACTGGGCAGTCGAAGTTAAATGGAGCGATAGATTTATTGATCGCCCTTTTGATTTGAAAAATGTTTATCAATTCTGCCATGCAAATAATTTAAAAGAAATTACAGTTACAACTCTCACAAAAACAGATGAAATAACAATTAATAACGTTGATATAAGTTTCCTTCCGGCTAGTTTATATTGCTATTCTGTAGGTTTTAATTTAGTAAAAGCCAAAAATTCAAAAGGATATGAAGAAGTATGACAGGTTTGCTTTTCCGGTCCTAAACAATAGATGATTATGTTATGTGTGGGGCTCCACATAACATAATGGTTGATCATAAGAACCCATGCATGTATCTCAATTTAAAACCGGACAGACATTTCTCCAATCAGGCTTAAAAATTAGTCGCGGTCTTAATCATCTGAAAATATATCTGTGCCCTCATTCCCTCTGGACATTACATGATAAAAAGTTCCCTCATATTCTATGCGCCATTGCCTCGCCATAACTTAATTTTATTATTCACATTTTGTTTGTTGTAAACTCAAGCCTTAATCACTAATCAAGATGTGACCCCTGACCTCTGACCTCCCTGACCCTCTAATCAAGATGTGACCCCTGACCCTGACCCCTGACCATCCTGCCCAAAACTCATGTGGCAAGAAGACGGCTTTGTATGCCTGCGACAACCTATTTTTGGGTGAACGGAACCAATTGTGAACCCCTGTTTTTTGTAACAACAGAAGCCAACAACAGCCTGTTGTCAACGGTTGAAAATGACATTATTCCTGAACTAAATCGGTTATCCAAAAATGATCGGGTCACCTTGGTTTTTGACCGGGAAGGTTGGAGTCCTGATCGTTTTTTCAAATGGAGGAAATCCGGTGTTGATGTACTGACCTATCGCAAAGGCAAGTATAAGCAATGGCCCAAGGATTGTTTTATTGAAGTCACCAGCCAGGTTCGAGGAGAGTCGGTGACCTATATGCTTGGGGAGCGAAGTATCAAAATAAACAAAAAAGGTTGGGTCAGAGAGGTGCGGCGGCTGTGTGACAATGGGCATCAGACATCGGTTATTTCAACCCGACAGGATCTGTCCATGGAGCAAGTAGCACGTCGGATGTTTTTCCGGTGGAACCAGGAAAACTATTTCAAGTACATGAGAGAAGAATACAGTCTTGACCACCTTGTTTCACGGGATGTGGAACAGGCAGATGTCGAACGAATGGTTCCCAATCCCCAAAAAAAGCAGATGACAAAAGAATGCTCAAAAAAACTGAGGCAATTGAACAAAAAGAAAGAATACTATGCCACAAAAGCGACAAACAATGATGAAAAAAAATGCCGGACCATGAGGGGATTCAATATATCAAATTATGGGTTAAAAACAGAAATCAAACGTATGGAAGAAGAGATTGAAAGTCTTAAGGTACAGATCAAACAATTGCCGGACAAGATAAAAATAAAAGAAATCCTTAACGAAGACGAAATCGTACGTCTTGAAACTGAAAAAAAACGATTGACGGATGCTATAAAAATGACCTGCTACAGAGCGGAAACCGAAATGATAAAAATCATTGAGAAGACCAAATGTTTTGCCAGGACTATAGACGAGGGAAGGGTATTTATAAAAAAGGTATTTCAACAACCGGCGGATATAATTCCAAACCAAGATGATGGTCGGTTGGATGTCCGTTTTCATACAATGTCTACCATGCGAGAAAACAAGGCATTGAAAGAGCTTTGTAGTATAGTAAATAAGGAAAACTTTTCATATCCTGGGACAAAGCTGAAATTGGTATTTAAGGCGGAATAAGCTGCATCTGAAATTGGCTAATGTCAGGAGTTCTGAAATTGCGGGGGTGCTGTCATCAGCATGCCCCAAAATCCGGCCTTGGCTGCACTGTCCCATTCTTTACCAAGGGTTTTCGCCAAAATAAAAGGAATGGCTTTAAAGGCACGGGGTTCTTTTGATGCCCAGGTCATTAACTCGCCTCCAAAGGTCATGCGGTCGCCTTTAGCAGCCTTATACAAAAATTCTGGAATTTCTGGGATCAGGCCCAAACGGTCCGCCAGGAGGGTATGGATTTGAGACGCTTCCAGGCATTGGCCGGGTGGTGAAACGACAGGTCTTCGAAGCTGGCAGAAAATTTCTGGATAGGTCCAGGGGAAAAAAGTGGTATCCCAGGATTCATAATAGGAGCGGCAGGGGAGCACATAGTCTGCCGACCGGGCTGTCTCACTCATGACAATATCATTGACAACCAGTAGATCCAGATGGTTAAACGCTGCTTCATAGGCTTTCGTATCCGGGTAAGCCCGTAATGGATTGCAGGCAGAAACATAGACAGCCCGCAGTCGTTCCGGATGGTTCGAAAGGATCTCTTCAGGCATCACAGCCGGTGGAAATGAACCGGCTGCCGCCGGCGGCAGCCGGGTGGTCATGGTTTTCCAGACTTTGGGGTTCCGTTCGTCAGAATGGAACCCCATGGGCATGACCATGCCGGGAATAAAATTTCCTCCGGGTGTTTGGAATACACCGCACACGGCCCCAAGGATGTAAAGAAAATAGGAATTCAACGTAGAATGGCGACCCATATATATGCCCAGATCCTGATGGAAGCTCCAGCGTTTGGTGGTCATAAGACGACAGAGATCCAAAACCGCAGCATAGTCCAGTTCGCACAGCTGAATAGCCTTTTTAACCTCGAACCCTTTAAACCAGGAACATATCTTGTCCCAGCCTTCCACATGATCATCCAGATAGATGCTGTCCTCCCAGCCTTTATCCAGAATTATGGCGACCATGGCCTTGATAAGCAGGGCATCGGTTCCCGGGCGCAACGCCAGATGAATATTGGCAATTGAGGCAGTCTCACTACGTCGCGGATCAATGGCCACAAGTGTTCTATCCGGATCTTTGGAAATCTGTTTCAAAACCAGGGGTGCCCGGGGCATCTGGTGGCTTTCCATACCATTCCAGCCCCAGGCCACCAGCATCTCGGTGTTGTGGTCGTCAGGGCCGCTGATATTATATTGCCTGCCGGTCACCCTGCCGGTCACCCACCAGTGCCCTGAAAATTCCTGACCAACGGATGAATAGTAGTATTTAGACCCTAAACCCCGTAACAGGCTGAGACCGAACCCGGCCTCCATGTGGCCGCCCTGGCCGCCTCCTCCCATATAGGCAAATGATCTTGGACTATATTGACCCACAATCGTTTTGATTTTATCTGCAATCTCATCAATTGCCTGATCCCAGGAGATGGGTTCAAATTTACCATTCGCTTTTTTTAAAGGCTGGGTGATTCGGTCTTCCTGATATTGATGATATAGGACATTGAGTCCTTTTCTGCAGGCATACCCCAAACTTTTTGGGTTTTTCTTGTCCGGAAGCACCTTTACCATTCGACCTTCTTCAACCCGTACTTTCAGCCCGCAGTTCTGGGCGCATAATACGCACCCTGTCTGAATCCATTTCCCCATATCGTCTCCTTTAAAGTGAACGTGGTATGCAGTCCCTTTTTTTATTATCAAAACAATTCAGCCTGGATATTTCAAGACATTTTGCGTGAGCCTTTAGCTATGTAGACGCAATTTTTCGGTTCCTTACGGATATCTGATCATTCAAAGTCCAGAAATCATAAAGAACCCCAATCCCAAACAAACCACCGGTTATAAGATAAAGGAGCCCGGAAATCCATTTCCCCATGTACATGCGATGGACACCAAAAATCCCGAAAAATGTTAGAGATATAAATGCAAGGGAGTAGTCAATATCACCTGAAAAGTATCTAAGATCCGCCTCTTCATCCATGGAGGGAATCAGAAAAAAATCGACGATCCACCCTATTCCAAGCAAACCGAGGGTAAAAAAATAGAGAGTACCTGAAAGAGGTTTCCCGTAATAAAACCTATGTGCCCCAATGAACCCAAATATCCATAAAATATACCCGATTGATTTTCTATGTGTATCGTTTCCTTGC
This sequence comes from Desulfobacula sp., assembly GCA_021647625.1. Taxonomy (GTDB): domain Bacteria; phylum Desulfobacterota; class Desulfobacteria; order Desulfobacterales; family Desulfobacteraceae; genus Desulfobacula. Next base: position 1,761 of record JAKIUJ010000144.1, on the reverse strand, counting down.
ATTGTTTTTCCCTTTTTAAGACACATAAGATGTAATAGATTTTAGTTGGTCTCAACCTTGTAAACAAAAAAAATCTCTCCACACACAATACGTCATATTGATCACCGGGCTTTTCTGTTCAGCCAGATTAAAAGCGTTTGATTTTTTGGTCCATACTGTGAAACAATTCTTGTATCGTAGCTTCATCATCGTTGAAATATCCGGTGGATGCGCTTACCTTGGTTAGATTTTCACCCAAAGACCTAAGCCTGATAGTCAGTTCTCTACCACCGGAAAGTTCGGCGTTCAGTGTTTTTTCAAATTGTTTCTGGGTCTCTTCGGTGAATTTGAGACCAAAGTTATCCAAAGTAAGTGTGGCAGCCAGGTAAACTTCCCCTATTGGAGCCCGGAAGATTTTTTCCGGATTTTTCAGGTTCAAAATAGCTGGCGCCATCATGCACCCGTTGAATATAAATATCGTACAAATTGAGACTAATCCCCAGAACAAAACAGGTGATAGAAGTCTATTTTTCAAAATTGATCCTCCTTGATTTAACGATTTTTCTATTTTTAATGCTGTCCAATGGTTGACAGGGTGTTTTGATATTTTGACGACAAGTCGCCATCATATTAATACTTCTAATCGTTTGTTTTTATCATATTGTTATTATTCATTTGGTTATAGTTATCCGTACCCATATTAGTATTATTCATATGGTCGTCCTGATTGTAGTTATCCGTGCCCATGTTGTTGTTCATCTGGTTGTTGCGATTGTAGTTATCCGTGCCCATGTTGTTGTTCATCTGGTTGTTGTGATTGTAGTTATCCGTGCCCATGTTGTTAGTATTCATATGGTCTCCCTGATTGTAGCTGCCTGATTCCATATGATTTGATGAGGTACCCGAACCGCCTCCCATCATTGCATAAGCATTAATAGCCAAAGTTAATGACAGGATTCCTATTACCGTGAATATGTAATTTTTTTTAAACATGTTTTTCTCCGTTTTGTTAAGGTTGACGATAAACAAAGTCTTTTGTTGTATTTATTTTAAGAAAGCAAGAGAGATGCCATGCGATGGAATAAATAACTCAATCATAAATGATTATAAATTATTTGATTTAAAAACAAAAGGTTATAATTTTTTACCGTAAATTAAATATACATATTGTTTGTGAGAAAATTAATAAAAATAAGGGGCACTGGCTAAATTTTATCCATCTACCTGCTAAATTTTATCCAGTGTAAAATAAACAGGGGGGAGATTTTTTTAAATCACCCCCTGTTTATACTCAGAGGTTATAGATTGGCAAAGAATTCAGAGATGAAAGAGATCCATTTAAAATTCATACTTAACCTTTAGTGCCAATGCTGTGTCCTCTTTGCCATTCAGGACCTGTCCCAAATTAAAATACCCGCCTGATACCGTCAGGTTGTTACTGGCTACATACCCAAAAACGATGGACCACCAGTCATCTTCTTGGCCGATGAGCCCCGGAATCGTGGTGTATGAATCCGGTTTTTGCCTGTATTCAGCACCCAGCGCAAGCCTGTCTGTCAAAAAGGTAACGATATTACCTTCAACAAGCAGATCTCTTTCGCCGGTGAAACCCAACAAACCAATATGGGCGGCTTCTGAACTTCGAAGCCCCGCATTTATTAATACCGGCCTTGGCAGGAATGTCAGCATCTTGCTTCCGTACAGTGTGTAATCAAAACCTTTATTATCTTCAATGCCAATGGTAGTTAATGTCCCGCCAAGTTCACTATCCATTGTGCTAAC